>SVKM01000134.1 GCA_015068465.1 Oscillospiraceae bacterium
CGTCGCGCCGCACATTGTCCCACAGCGCGAGCGTCGACGCCTCGTCGAGCATCATCCACCCGTGCTGCTCATAGAGCACGAGCTCGGAGTAGGCCAGCAGCTCGCTCGCCGCGGCGATCTTGCTGTTCTTCCTCCGCGCGCCGCGCGCGACCACCGCGAGCTTTCCCTGATCCGCGGTCAGCACGGTGAGTATTTTGTCCGCCTCCTTGGTCTGCGTCTCGCGGAGGACAAGGCCCTTTGTCACGATTTTATCTGGCATAATTATGTAAACTCCGCGTCAGCCCTTCGCGGAGCGCTCCTCTTTCTTTGCCATGGTATAAAACACGGGGCTGCCCGTGCGCAAAAACAGTTTCATATATCCGTCCATCGCTTTTCCCGCCGTCCTGTCATATGATATGAGGTGACAACGTTAGCGTGGACGCGGCGCGCTGTCTTTATGCCCGGCAAATCCATCCTGCGCGACTATTTTAGCATACGCTGCCGAAAATGGCAAATAAACAGATTTTCGGCAGGATCGCTGTAGACAAACGTCGAAAAGCGTGGTATGCTGAAAACACAATATCTATGTTCTTTTTCCGCCATAACCTCCATATATTGTGTTATGTTACCCAATTCTGCTGTTGCAACGACCGAGGTAATGCGATGAAAAAACGCGTCTTTTCCGTGCTGCTTACGCTTGTTCTGGCGCTTTGTCTCCTGCCGGTCCCGTCGGACGCGGCAAACGGCGTCCCCGCCAGGGGCGCGCAGGGCAACGGCCAGCCTTATTCCATTATGGTAAACCGAAGGATGAGCACGGTCACCGTCTACGGCCTGGACGAAAACGGCTGTTACACCGTTCCGGTCCGCGCGATGGTCTGCTCCACCGGCGCGCCGAAGCACGCGACGCCAAAGGGGAATTACGCCATCGGCAAAAAGATCCGTTGGAACCGGATGCTCGGCGGCGTGTACGCGCAGTATCTCTCGCAGTTCTATCAGGAGTGCCTGTTCCACTCGGTCTGCTACGCCAGCCCCCGCTCCGACGCGCTGCTGCCCGGATACTATGAGGCGCTCGGCGCGCCCGCTTCCCACGGCTGCATCCGCCTGCAAACCGAGGACGCAAAGTGGATCTATGAAAACTGCGGCGCGGGCACGCTCGTCACAGTCTATGATGACGACGACCCCGGTGAGCTGGGCAAGCCCGAGAAGATGGTCAGCGACCCGCGCGTGCAGGGCTGGGACCCGACGGACCCCGTCCCGGAAAACCCGTGGGCGCCGCAGTGGACGACCGATCTTGACCTGTCCGCGGACGCGCTCGCCCTCTCCCCCGGCGAGACCGCCGCGCTCGGCGTCCGGCGCCGCCCGGAGGGTTCGACCTATCCGCAGACGATGTTCTTCTCCGACGCCCCCTCGGTCGCCATTGTCGACGGCGCGGGGCGCATCCGTGCGATCGGCCCGGGCGTCGCGCGGATCACGGTCTCCTGCGGCGACGCGGAAAAGGTCTGCGAGGTCATCGTCACGACCGCCGAGCTGCCGCTCGGGGACGTCTCGCCGGAGGACTGGTACTTTGACGACGTCATGTATCTCTATACGCACGCTCTGATCTCCGGCAGCCACGTCCGCAAATATGAGCCGGAATCGCCGCTCCTCGGCGCCGAGGCGCTGCAGCTGCTCTACAACCTTGCCGGCAGGCCCGATGTGGCAGAGACGGAAAAGGTCTCCGACGAGCGCCTCTGGTTCGCCGACGCGCTCGACTGGGCGCGCGAGCATGCGCTCGTCGAGCGCGACATCTCCTCCGTCACGCTGACAAAGGGCGAGCTGATCGAGCTTCTGTTCCGCTACGATGCGGCACAGCCGGCAGAGCCGGACGAGACCGGCGGCGCCGGGGAGGACGCCTCAAAGGAAACGGCACCCGACAAGGGGTTGACAAACGACGAAACGCCCGAAGAAACGCCCCGCAGCGCCATCGGCTGGGCGATCGAGGCAGGCTTGCTGCTCGGCGACGAAAGCGGGTTCCTTTCGCTTGAGGACACGATCACGCGCGCGCAGATGGCGGCGCTGCTGCACCGCTACTGCGCATCGCGCGGGATGTAAAAAGGAAAAACAGATGCAAAAAAGCTTCAGCGGCCGAAAGCCGCTGAAGCTTTTTTGCCGTCCGCTCATTCGTCCTGATAGCCGAAGGAGCGGATGTAGTTCATATTGTCGCGCCAGTTTTCCTTGACCTTGACCCAGGTCTGCAAATAGACCTTCGTGCCCATGAAGCGCTCGATGTCGTGTCGCGCTTCGGTGCTGATCTTTTTGAGCATCGCGCCGTTCTTGCCGATGATGATGCCCTTGTGGCTTTTCTTTTCGCAGTAGATCGTCGCCTCGACCTCGATGACCTCGTCGTCGCGCTCAATGAAGCGCGTGATCTCCACCGCCGTGCCGTGCGGGATCTCCTTGTCGAGGTTGCGCAGCATCTTCTCGCGCACGATCTCGCCCACGACCTGCCGGTCCGGCTGGTCGGTCGTCATGCCGTCCGGGAAGAGCTGCGGGCCCTCCTGTGCGTACTTGCAAAGCTCGCCGAGCAGCTCGTCCAGCCCGTCCTGCTTCATCGCGGAGATTGGAACGACCGCGTCGAAGGCATGCGCCTCGCTGTACGCCGCGATGACCGCGAGCAGGTCCTCCTTCTTCTCGATGGTGTCGATCTTGTTGATGCACAAAATCGCGGGAACGCCCGACTCCCCGATCTTTTTCACAAGCTCCTGCTCGGGGATGCCGACGTGCGGCACCGGCTCGACGATCAGCACGACCGCGTCCACGTCCGCGATGCTCTCGCGCGTGACCTTGACCATGTAGTCGCCGAGGCGGTTTTTCGCCTTGTGGAAGCCCGGCGTGTCGAGCAGCACAAGCTGCGTGTCGCCGCGGTTGACCACGCCGCAGATGCGGTTGCGCGTAGTCTGGGGCTTGTTGGAAACAATGGCGATCTTCTCGCCGACGAGCGCGTTCAAAAGCGTCGACTTGCCGACGTTTGGGCGCCCGCAGACCGTGACCATTGCGGTTTTGGTAATGCTCATAAGCACCTCGTTTCTGCGACCCCATTTCTTCTTTTTCTTGAAAAGAAGAAACGGTGTCGCCCGTCAAAGAAGAAAAGCGCCTTTCCGATTATCATACATTGTCCGCTGTTTCCGGCGCTCCTTGTCGATACCGCCCGTCTCGTGTTCCGCTGACGCTGCGGCTGCGCCGGCCGCGGCACGGCCGCTCGTTCGCAGCGGCGCCTACGGGCGTTGCAGCGCCAGCTTCTCCATAATGGCTTCCTCGTGCGCGCGCATGAGCTTTTTCTGCTTGCCCTCGTCGAGGTGGTCGTAGCCGAGCAGGTGCAGCACCGAGTGCGTCACAAGATACGAAAGCTCGCGGCTTTTGGAGTGGCCGTACTCCTTTGCCTGCGCCGCCACGCGCTCATAGGAGATCACCATGTCGCCCAGCGGCACAAGGCCCGTGCCGGGGTCGGCGTCCGACGCCTTCGGCTTCTTGCCGGGCTTGAGCTCAAGCGCCGGGAACGAAAGCACGTCCGTCGCGCTGTCAACCTTTCTCTGTTCCTTGTTTACTTTCTTGATCGCGCGGTCGCTCGCAATGAGCACGTCGACCTCGCACGGAAGCGTCACGCCCTCGGCTTCCAGCGCCGTGCGGACGGTCTTGCGGATGAGCGCCTTCGCGCGCTCGCTCACGCCGTCCACGTCCGCCGTGATGGGGATATAATGTCTCTTTGCCATCTTCAGTGCCTCCCTTTCCCGCTTTGTTTGTTTTTCGCGTCCTCGTAGTCCTGATACGCCTTGATGATGCGCTGCACCATCACGTGGCGCACAACGTCGCGGTCGTCCAGCTCGCAGATGCCGATGCCCTCGACGCCCTTGAGCACCCGCACCGCCTGCTTGAGACCCGAGAGCTTGTCCGCCGGCAGGTCGATCTGCGTGGCGTCGCCGGTGATGACCATTTTCGAGCCGAAGCCCATGCGCGTCAAAAACATCTTCATCTGCTCGCAGGAGGTGTTCTGCGCCTCGTCGAGGATGATGAAGCTGTCGTCGAGCGTGCGCCCGCGCATGTAGGCGAGCGGCGCGACCTCGATGTTGCCGCGCTCTAAATACTTATTGTATGTCTCCGCGCCGAGCATATCGAAAAGCGCATCGTAAAGCGGGCGGAGATAGGGGTCGACCTTGCTCTGGAGGTCGCCCGGCAGAAAGCCCAGGCGCTCGCCCGCCTCGACCGCGGGGCGCGTTAGGATGATCCGGTTTATTTTGCGCTCGCGGAACGCCGCGACCGCCGCCGCGACGGCGAGGTAGGTCTTGCCCGTGCCCGCGGGTCCGACGCCGATGGTGACGGCGTTTTCCATGATCGACTCGACGTATTTCTTCTGCCCGATGGTCTTGGGCTTGACGGGCCGGCCCTTGGCGCTGATGCAGATAACGTCCTGCGTCAGCTCGCTGACCTTGTCCTCCTGCCCTGCGCGGGCAAGGGAGATGACGTAGCGCACGTTCTGCTCGCTGATGGTCTCGCCGCGGTTGGAGAGCGTGAGGAGCGCCGAGAGCGCCTTGCACGCGACCATGACGTCCTCCGGCTCGCCGTTCACGCGCAGCTCGCCCTCACGGTTCGCCACCGAAACGTTGAATTCGCTTTCAATGAGGTGGATGTTTTCGTCGAACGAGCCGAACAGGTTCACCGCCTGTTCAAGCCGCTCGATGCTGATGCGTTGTTCCATAGATCGTCCTCTTTCGCAGAGATATTTTAACCAACGGGGATCGGCACGGTTTCCCCGATCTGCTCCAGGCATTCCGCGCTGAGCGTGACGAGCAGCCAGTCGCCCTGCGCGGCGCTCGCGACGCGCGTGGAAACAACCTCGCCCCCTTCGCCGAGCTGCGCGGCGAGACAGCGTTCCAGCGCTTCGCGCCCCAGCTCCTGCGCGCGCTCGCGCGTGCGCTCGGCGCGCACCGCGGCGTAGGGCCGGTACGTTTCCGTCACCCAGGTCACCGGCAGGACAAAGCCGCCCGGCAGCGTCCACTGCTTCCGATCAATTATTTTATCATATCCCGCCGACAGATTTCCAGTCCCTTTTATGCGAAAATCCATTCGATTTTCACCCCACAGCAGCGCGCAGGAGCGTTTTTCGCCCTCCGCGGGCGTCTTAACCTGTTCAAAAAGGGGGATTTTTGTCGAAAGCTCGTACCATGTCCGCCCCCAGACCTCGCCCTTGCCCGCGAGATAGCGCGTCCCGACGACCGGCGACTGCACGCCCTGCGTCTCCACCACGCCGCTGATGAGCAGCTGCCCGCGCCGCACCGTCGCGCCGCGCAGCACCTTCGCCTCGCCGTCGAGCGCGCGCACGTCGGTCACGAGCGCGTCGCGCCGCGCGATCACATTCGTGGGCGCAAGCTCATTGACGATCTCGGGCCTGGGGACGCGCTCGCGCACAATGACCGTCGCGCGGCAGCCGCGCACGTTGACGGTCAGCCACGCAAGCTCGGGAAGCTCCAGAAGCGCCCGGTTGCAGAGCTTGCGCTGGTGGATGGAGAAGGCGAACGTCCCGCGGCGGACGCCGTTGCCCGCGAGCACGCGCAAAATGCGCTCGGGCGGCACCGTCTCGTTGCCCTCGACCCGAATATCCCAGACAAAGCAGGCGTTCACCAGAAACAGCGCCGCGCACAGCATAAGCCCCGCAAGCAGCGCCGTCCGTCGGCGCAGGCGGCCGAGCAGGAACGGCGCGCCCGCGGCGCGTTCGATGTGTACCTCCGCGCCCAGGTCGGCGCAAGCGGCTTTCACGCGCCGCCAGTCGCGCCGGTCGACGAAAAACGCCAGCTCCGACGCGCCGAGGAACGCCGGATCGCGAAACGCGATGCCGCGCGCCGAGCAGATATTGAGCACGCGCTCGGGAAACTCGCTCGCCGCGCGCACGCGCACGCTGCCCTTGAGCAGGGACACCAGTTTTTGCAGCATAGCCAAACATCCTCCTGCGGAGCTTTTTGCCGTATTTCGCATCTGCCACGCCGACGGCGGGCGAAGCGGCATGATCGGAGCATATCAGGTCGATCTGATGTACTCCACCGCGTCGATCCTCCCGCGAATGCGCACCTCGTCCCCGGTCATGCTGCGCAGCTCCAGCCCCGCGCCGCGCACGCGCACGACCGCCGCGCCGGCGGACACGTCGATCTGCGTATCGCTGTAGGAGAGGATGCCGCCGTGACCTTCGAGAAAGAACTGCCGGTCGCCGAGCAGCTCTATGTGCGCCAGTCCCGCCACGAGGTCGGCGGGCAGATCGAACAGCTCCGCCATGCGCGTGCGCAGCTGCTGTGTTTTGCCGTATTTGTCCATCGTAACACCTCTTGCCAAGCCTATGAGCGCCGCGGGCAAAAATTGCCTGTCTTTTTTCCGTTCCGGCGCATAGGCTCCCTTGAGGTGGTTTCCTTGGAACAGGTCAAAAACGTTCTGCTCGGCATACTGCTCGCGGCGTTCGCCGCGGCGCTCGCGCTCTTCCCCGCCGAAGCGTCCGACGCCGCGAGGCAGGGTCTGCGGCTGTTCCTGCAAACCGTGCTGCCGTCGCTGTTCCCGTTTTTCGTGCTCTCGTCGCTGTGCGTTTCCACCGGGGCAGCCGACGCGCTCGGGCGGCGGCTCGAGGGCATGATGCGCCCGCTGTTCTCGCTCGGCGGCGCGGGCGCGGGCGCGCTCGCGCTGGGGCTTGTCGGCGGCTATCCCGTCGGTGCGCGGACGGTCGCGGAGCTCTACCGCGGCGGAGCGCTTTCAAAGGAGGATGCCGAGCGGCTGCTCGGCTTTTGCAACAACGCCGGTCCCGGGTTCATCCTCGGCGTCTGCGGCGGCGCGGTGTTTGGGGACGCGCGCGCGGGCGCATATCTCTACCTCGTCCACGTCGCCGCCGCGGTGCTGACCGGCGTCGTGCTGTGCCGCTGCGCGCCGCCGGGCCGGACGCAGGCGGCGCACAGGCCTGCTCCGGCGCGGCAAAAGCGCCCCGCCGCCTCGTTTCCTGCCGTCGTGCGCGACTCGTTCGCGGCGGTCTGGAGCGTGTGCGGCTTCGTGGTGCTCTTCGCGGTCGTGCTGCGCTTTGTGACACTGCTCCTTCCCGCG
>SVKM01000135.1 GCA_015068465.1 Oscillospiraceae bacterium
TTGTAGTTGGACAGCCAGATGAGGCCATTGTACTCGGGCTTGAGCAGGTCGTCCCAGGTCTGGGGCGCCTCAAGGCCGAGGCGGGAGAGCTCGTCCTTGTTGACCATGAAGCCGAGGATACCGGTGTAGATGCCGTACCAGTAGCCGTTGGGATCCTTGTAGATGTCCTTGCTCAGGTGAGACGCGTTCATGGGAACGTAGTCGTTCTCAAGCAGGCCCTTCGCCGCCGCGGTGTCGTACGGGTTGTTCGTGCCGCCGAACCAGACGTCCGCGGACGGGTTGCCGTTCTCTTCCTCGATCTTGGTCGGGACCTCGCCGGTCGACAGACGCTGATACTGCGTCTTGATGCCGTAGAGCTTTTCAAAGTTCGCGCACGCCGCCGCGAGGTAGTCCTCCTCGCAGGAGCCGTAGACGACCAGCTCGCCCTCCGCCTTCGCGGCGGCGATGAGATCCTGCATCGGGTCAGAGGCCGCCGGCGCCGGATCGGCGCTGCCGGTGTCCGTCTGCGCGGTGCTGCCGCTGTCCGGCGTCGCCGCCGGGGCGGACTCGACGGGCTTGCTGCCGCAGCCCGCGAGCAGGCCGAGCACCATGACGAGCGTCAGTGCAAGTGCAAATACTTTCTTCATGTTCCATCCTCCTTGCAAAAATGTTTTTTGGCCGGGAACCCCCGACCGCTAACACATGGATTATATGCCATTCTCACAAGAATGTCAAGCGCGCCGCGGTTTGGTTTTATGCAATTTATCCAAGTTTTATTCCGTCTTGGCGAGCTTGGCAAGCTCCTCTTCCTCCAGCACGCGATACGCGACCTTGCCCACGAGCGTCTTGGGCAGCTCCTCGCGGAACTCCACGTCGTAGGGCATGGCGTACTTCGCGACGTTCTTCGCGCAGTAGTCCAGGATCTCCTTCTTGGTCTCGTCGTTTGCCGCAAAGCCCGGATTGAGCTTGACGAACGCCTTGACCTTCTGCATCTTGTACGTATCCGGCACGCCGATGACGCAGCTCATCTGCACCGCCTCATGCGCATCGAGGATGTTCTCGATCTGCGCGGGATAGACGTTGTAGCCCGACGAGATGATCATGCGCTTGGCGCGGCCGCGGAAGAACACAAAGCCCTCGTCGTCCATCGTGCCGAGATCGCCGGTATAGACCCATGTAAGCCCGTCGGCGTGTGTGCGCAGCGTCTGCGCCGTCTCCTCGGGATGCTTCATGTATTCCTTCATCACGGTCGGACCCGCGAGCAGGATCTCGCCCTCCTCTCCGTAGGGAAGCTCCTTGTCCGTACCCGGCTCGACGATTTTGATATAGGTGTCGGGGAACGGCAGGCCGATACTGCCCTCCTTGTGCATATGCGGAGGCGTCAGGCAGCAGGCGGTGACCGTCTCGGTCGTGCCGTAGCCCTCGCGCACCTGCACCACCGACTTGTGGTCGTAGAGGAACTTATCGAACTTTTTCTTCAACTCGACAGAGAGCGAATCACCGCCGGAGAACACGCCCTTCAAACTGGAAAGGTCCGCGCCGTCCATGCTCGGCAGGCGCAGCAACGCCTCATAGAGCGTCGGAACGCCGGCGATGAAGTTGCACTTGTACTTGACGATCTGCTTGGCATAGCTCTTGGCGGTAAAGCGCGGGATGAGAATGCAGCGCCCGCCGTTGCCGAGCATTGAGTGGATGCACACGCCGAGTCCGAACCCGTGGAACAGCGGCATGGCGGCGAGCATCCTGTCGCCCGGGCGGAACATCGGATTTGTCGCGGTGATCTGCTGGGCAAGCGCGTTGAAGTTTTTGTTCGTCAAAACGATGCCCTTGGTCGTGCCGGTCGTGCCGCCGGAATAAAGGATGACCGCGGGGTCCTCGCTGCGGCGGGGGACCTTGTAGGACTTGTAGAAGCAGAATTTGCCCAGGTGCATAAAGTCCTTCCACGTCAGCACCGGCGCGTCGGCGGGGATCTTCTCGATCTTGCGCCCCTCGGTGAGCATATAGCCCGCGCGGATGGGGCGTGAAAGCGCGTCCTTCACGGACGCGACGACGATGTTGACGACCTTCGTGTTCTGGCGGATGCGCTCGAACTTCCCGTAGAACTGGTCGAGCGTGATGGCGAGGATGCTTTCGGACTCGTTGAGATAGAACTCGATCTCCTTTTCCGCCGAGAGCGGGTGGATCATGTTCGCCACCGCGCCGACAAGGTTGACGGCATAAAAGAGATAGATCGCCTGCGGGCAGTTGGGCATGGCGATGGTGACCTTGTCCCCCTCGCGCACGCCGATGGTCTTGAGCGCTCTGGCGCAGCGCTCGATCTCCGCGATGAGCTGGCGGTAGGTCGTGGACTTGCCCATGAAGTCGAAGGCGACCTGGTTGGGATACTGTCCGGCGATGTACTCCAGACGCTCATACATCGTGCCCTCAAAATAGTCCAGATGGAACGGCACCTCGCCGAGATGCGCCTTCCACGGTGCCTTTGCTGTGATCTCACCCATGCGTTTTCTCCTCTTTTCTTTCCGGATATTTCTGTTTTTTGTTATATCATTTTGTCCCGCCGCGGTCAACAGGGGGATTCACTCGCGTATGAGCGCGACGGAGAGGTCGTTGACGTTCGTACCCGTCGGGCCGGTCACGATCAGCCCGTCCACCGCGCGCAGCGCGTGATAGGCGTCGTTGTCCGCGAGCGCCTCGTCCGCGTCGAGCCCCGCTTCCCGCAGCGCCGCCAGGCTCTCGCCGTCCACATAGCCGCCCGCGGCGTCGGTCGGGCCGTCCGTGCCGTCGCTCCCGACGGAGAAGACCGCCGCGCCCGCAAGCCCCGCAATACCCGGCGCGGCGGCAAGCGCAAGCTCCTGATTGCGTCCGCCGAGCCCCTTGCCCGTCACGTGTACGATCGTCTCGCCGCCCGCGACGAAGGCTTCCGCTTTCCCGTCCGAACGGTGATCCCGCACGACGCCGGCAAGCCGGCACCCCGCCTCGCGCGCCTCGCAGCAAAGGCTGTCGGTCAGCAAAACGGGCGCGTAGCCCAGCGCCTCGCACTCCCGCGCGGCGGCGGCGCACAGCTCGCGCACGGAGCCCGTTACAAGCGTCCGCGCGTTCGGGCATGCCTTTTCCGTCTCCCGTTCCAGAAGCGCTCTTGCCTCCCGCGAAAGCCGGAGGCTGTATTTTTCCGCGATCGAGAGCGCCTGCGCGCAGGTGGACGCATCCGGGCACGCGGGGCCGCCCGCGATAACGTCCGGCGCGTCGCCGAGCACGTCGCTGAGCAGCACGGAAAAGACGCGCGCGGGCGCGCACGCCCCGGCGAACCGCCCGCCCTTGACGGCGCTGAGCCTCTTGCGGATCGTGTTCAGCTCCGTGATATCCGCGCCGGCGGCAAGCAGACGGCGCGTAACGTCCCGCAATTCTTCCCCGGATACGAGCGGCTTTTCAAACAGCGCGCTGCCGCCGCCCGAGAGCAGAAACAGCACCGTGTCCCGTTCGTCGAGGCCCTTTACCATCGCAAGCGCCTCTTCCGCGGCGGCAAAGCCGTTTTCGTCCGGAACGGGATGCCCCGCCTCGAGGCAGCGCACGCCGGGAATGTCCCCCATGACGTGGCCGTATTTGGTCACGACGAGGCCCGCGTCCACGCCGCCGAGCGCGTCCGTCGCGGCCTTTGCCATGCGCCATGCCGCCTTGCCCGCCGCGATGAGAACCGTTTTCCCCTCGCCGCGCCGGAACGTCCGCAGCGCGCGGCGCACCGATTCGTCGGGCAGCACGGCGCGGATGGACGCGGATACGATCCGCTCCGCGTCCCATCTGAGCTCCTGATCCATCGTCCGCTCCGTTTCGCGCTACCGCTTCTCGCGTTCCATATCCTTGCGCTCGTTCTCGATCTCCCAGTGGATCAGGAACGTCAAAAGCCCGCGCAGCAGGATGATCGCGCCGAGGATGCCCAGCTCCGACCACTCGCGCACGACGACGGTGCGCAGCACCTCGCCGCCCATCTTGAATTCCAGCGCCAGCGCGATGCCCTGCGCGAGCGCGAGGCGGATGTTGTGTCCGTCCCGCCGCGCCCAGTGCCAGAAGCTGCGCAGCGCCGTATACACCAGCACGCACACGCCGAAAAACTCCATCAGCACGGTCGCGATCTGGACGATGTCGTAAAGCGCTTCCTCCAGCAAAGCAATGATCCCCGCCATATCCGGCACCCCTCCTTCTCCGTCCGCCGCGGGGCGGGCGGAAGATGATTTGACATTTTTCCTCAAATAAGATAAACTCTGTAGCAGATACAGGGTCAACCATTTTTCGTTATTTCGATATGCCATGAAGATAAACGAACTTGCCAAAATCAGCCATGTCAATCCCGAGACGATCCGCATGTATCGCAACCGCGGGCTGCTGCGCCCCGCGCGCGAGGAGAACGGCTACTTCGAGTACTCGTGGGACGACCTGCAAAACCTGCTCTACATCCGCAAGCTGCGCGGGCTGAACCTTCCGCTCGACACGATCGCCTATACCTACGCCCATCCCGACGCGGACGACATCGTCGCCGGCTTCCAGCGCGAGTGCGACAACCTCTCCGCGCAGATCGACGAGCTGTGCCGCCGCCGTTTCATGCTCGAGGTGACGACGGAGCACTACCGCTCCTACCGCGAAAACCTCCGCGGCGTCATGCCCGTGGAGGTTCCGGACGACCGCTATGACGTGCCGTTCGGCAACGGCGCGGCGGATCGCGCGCCGGACGAATGGCTCGGCAACATCGACCTCTTCACGCAGGGGCTGCGCATTCCCGCGGCGTATCTGTGCTCCGGCGAGCTGCCCGAGCGCGTGCCGGTGGAACTGACGCTCGGCACGTACCGCCCCATTCTCGAAGAGCACGGCGTCGCCGTTCCAAAGGCCGCCTCCCATCTGCCGGGCGGACTGTACCTCGCCGCGATCGTGGAGCGCCGCGGCGACAGCATTCCGGGCGCGCAGCTCCGGCCGCTGCTCGACTACGCCCGCGCGCATTCCTACGTTCCCACCGGCGAATCGACCGCCTTTTTGTTCCGGGTCGACCGGGCAAAGGGCGGCGAGAGCTTCATTTACCGCCTGCGCGTCCGCGTGCGGGACGCGGCGCCGTAATATGCGACAGACACAATCGGGATTTTTCTTCTGAAAAATCCCGATTTTTGCAAAAAAGCGGAAAAAACTCTTGACCCCGTACTTGCTACAGGGTTTATTTTGTTTGTACATGAGGTCATATGATATATGACGATACGTGAAAGGAGAAAATCCATGAGTGAAAAGAAGATTTCCCGCCGTGAATTTCTGAAGGGCGGCGCTGCTCTTGCCGCCAGCACCGCGATTCTCGGCCTCGCCGGCTGCGCCAAGGAAACGCCCGCCGCGCCCGCTGCCGAGCCCGCCGCGGAAAAGGGCATCTACACCCCCGGCACCTACTCCGCCTCCGCGACCGGCATGGGCGTCGTCGTGGTCAAGGCGACCTTCGACGCCAACGCCATCACGAACATCGAACTCGACGTCTCCAACGAGACCGAGGCGATCGGCCAGGCCGCCAAGGACGAGCTGATCAAGCAGGCGATGGCCGCCCAGAGCGCCGAGATCGACGGCGTTTCCGGCGCCACCATCACCTCCAACGCCGTGAAGACCGCCCTGAAGAACTGCATTGCGCAGGCGAAGGGCGAGCCCGTCGACTCCGGCAGCGTCGCCAAGGCGGAGGTTGCCTCCGAGGGCGCGTTCGTGCTCACCGACATCACCGCCGAGGACGTCAACGCCTCCGCGGTCATCCTCGACCCCATCACCGACTTTGCCGAGACCGTCGACGTTGACATCGTGGTCGCGGGCGCCGGCGCCGCCGGCGTCATCGCCGCCGTCCGCGCCGCCGAGCTCGGCGCGAAGGTCGCGATGCTCCAGAAGGAGTCCGTCGCGGTCTCTCAGGGCAACTGCTCCTCCGCCATCATCAAGAGCGGCTCCACCGAGGGCGGCCTGAAGAAGTGGCTGACCTTTGCCACCGCCGTCAACTGCTGGCGCAACAACCGCAAGCTGCTCGAGGCGTACATCGACCGCTCCGAAGAAGCGCTCAGATTCGTCTGCGAAAAGGGCGGCATCACCGAGGAGACCGAGTGGAAGAACGAGAAGACCGGCGTCGCGAAGTATCAGGACACCTCCGCCACCTACACCGGCGTGTGGCACGACGGCACCCAGTCCTATGACTTCGGTGAGGACAAGGTCGAGGTCTTCGCGCCCTGGTTCGGCCCCAAGCCCAACAACTACGGCAACCTCGTCGCCGGCATCCTCTCCGACGCCGAGGCGGAGTACAGCAATCTCAAGAGCTACTTCTCCACGCCGATCGTCCAGCTCATCAAGGACGGCGACGCGGTCGTCGGCTGCGTCGGCCAGAAGGAAGACGGCAGCTTCATCAAGTTCAACGCCAAGGCGGTCATCCTCGCCACCGGCGCGTATGAGAACAACGCCAGCATGGTCCGCCGCTTCTGCCCGGACATCGAGAACTTCGACAAGAAGGTCTTCCACCGCACGGGCGACGGCAACATCCTTGCCATCTCCGCCGGCGGCGTGATGGAGCCTGTCGCGCACAGCCGCGTCATGCACGACTTCGACGCGGGCCTGATGTGGGACGAGCCGCCCTATCTGATCCTCAACATGGCGGGCGAGCGCTTCGTGTGCGAGGACGTCGACATGGCGTACATCTCCAACGTTCTGCGCTGGCAGCCGCGCTTCAAGGGCGAGAACATGGACGCCGACCACAAGGACACCGGCTCCCTCGGCTGGTACTGCCAGATCTTCGACGACGACTACATGAGCTACGCCACCGGCGGCGTGCCCGAGGTCGTCATGAAGCGTTACTTCAAGGAAGGCCCCGACGAGGATCACGTCAGCGTGTTCCCCGAGCTGATTGACACCTTCCGCGCCGACACCATCGAGGAGCTCGCCGAGAAGCTCGGCCTGCCCGTCGAGGCGACCGTCGCTTCCGTCAACCGCTACAACGAGCTGTGCGAGAAGGGCGAGGACCTCGACTTCGGCAAGAAGCCCGAGTACCTGCACAAGTTTGAGCACGCTCCCTTCTGG
>SVKM01000136.1 GCA_015068465.1 Oscillospiraceae bacterium
TGATCTCTACCGGGACGGAGGGGCCCGCCTCGGTCATGCGCTGGCCCTTGTCGCCGATCATCGCGCGCACGCGGCCGACGGCGGTGCCGGCGATGATGATGTCGCCCTGATGCAGCGTGCCGTTCTGGACGAGCAGCGTCGCGATCGGGCCGCGGCCCTTGTCGAGGCGCGCTTCGATGACCGTACCGGAGGCGGCGCGGTTGGGGTTCGCCTTGAGCTCCGCGACCTCTGCGGTCAGCGCGACCATCTCGAGCAGATTGTCCACGCCCATGCCGGTCTTGGCGGAGATCGGGCAGACGATGGTCTGGCCGCCCCAGTCCTCGGCGAGCAGGTCGTACTCGGTCAGCTGCTGCTTGATGCGCTCGGGGTTCGCGTCCGCCTTATCCATCTTGTTGATGGCGACGATGATCGGGATGCCCGCCGCCTTGGCGTGGTTGATGGACTCGACGGTCTGGGGCATGATGCCGTCCTCCGCCGCGACGACGAGGATGGCAATATCCGTCACCATCGCGCCGCGGGCGCGCATGGACGTGAACGCCTCATGGCCCGGGGTGTCGAGGAAGGTGATGGGCTTGCCCTTGATCTGCACCTGATAGGCGCCGATGTGCTGCGTGATGCCGCCCGCCTCGCCGGAGGCGACGTGCGCGTGGCGGATATAGTCGAGCAGCGACGTCTTGCCGTGGTCGACATGGCCCATGACCACGACGACGGGCGCGCGGAGCTTGAGCTCCTCCTCGCTGTCCTCATGGTCGTCGATGAGCTTCTCTTCGATCGTGACGACGACCTCTTTTTCGACCTTGCAGCCGAGCTCCTCGGCGACAAAGGACGCGGTGTCGAAGTCGATCATCTGGGAAAGCGACGCCATCACGCCGTTCTTGACGAGGCACTTGACGACCTCGGCGCCCGACTTCTTCATGCGGGAGGCGAGCTCCTGCACGGAGATCTCGTCAGGGATCTTGACGGTCAGCGGCGTCTTCTTGATGACCTCAAGCTGCAGGCGGCGCATCTTGGCGGCCTCCTCCTGCTTGCGCTTGTTGGAGAACGTCGGCTGGTTGTTCCCGCGGCCCTTGTTCTTGCCCGCGTTGCGGAACTTCTCCTTGTTGCCGCTCTGGTCGGCGCGGCGTCCGCCGCCGCCGGAGCGCTCCGCCATATCCTGAAGCTTCTCGTCATACTTGTCGAGGTTGACGTTGACCGCCTTGCGCGTGTCGACGACCTTCTTCTCCGGTACGCGGGAAGCGGGCTGGGCCGCGGCTTCCGCCGCGGGCGCCTCGGCGCTCTTCGCAGGCGTCTCGCCCGCGTTCTCGCCTTTTCCGTCCTTCGCGGGGGCGTCCGCCTTCGGCGCGGCCTTCGCCTTTGCCTCCGTCTTTGCCTCCGCCTTCGGCTCCTTCTCCTGATAGGTGTCGGCAAAGATCGTCGCGATATCGACCTGATTCTTCTGCGTCAGATACTCAAACAGAATCGACAGCTCACGCTCTTCCAGCACCTGAGAAGGCCCTTTCACCGTGTCCGTATATTCCTTGAGAATGTTCACGACATCCTTGCTGCTCATGCCGAAATCCTTGGCGAGCACGGACACCTTGTTTTTGTTCGCTGCTGCAGTAGCCAAACTAACACCTCCATTAAGTGCTGGGGAAAATTACTTTTTGATTCGCTTCTTGCCGGCGCGCACGTTTTTGTCGTGCCGCTTCTGCTCCGCCTTCCGCTCCGCGGCGCGCGACGCCTTGACGGAAAGCCTTTCGGCGATCTCGCCGAACTGCGCCTCGTCGAGCGCGGCGAGCTTTTTGGCGGCCGCCTCGGCAAAGCCGATGTCGGTAATTGCGAGCATCGCGCAGGACGTGCGCCCCACGGCGCGGCCGAGCTCGTCCTTCGTCGCCGGTATCTTCGCGCACAGGCACGCGCCCGCCTCGGCAAAGTGCCGCGCGCGGCGCACCGTGTTGTCCGCGGCGTCGTCCGCCAGCAGGATAAGCCGCGCGTCGTGTGCGCGCGCCGCCGCGCCGACGGGCTCCTCGCCCGCCTCCAACCGCCCCGCCTTCTTGGCGAGGCCGAGCAGGGACAGTATCTTATCCACCGCGCGCCATCTCCTCTTCCAGCGCGTCGTATACCTCCGGCGGGATCTGCGCCGAGAACGCCCGCTCGAGCGCGCGCGATCTGCGCGCCTTCTTCAGGCACTCCGCGTCGGGGCAGACATACGCCCCGCGCCCCGGCTTCCTGCCGCCGAAATCGAGGGATATGGCCCCCTCCGGCGACTTCACCACCCGGATGAGCTCGCGCTTATCCTTCATCTCACGGCAGCCCACGCATTGCCGCTGCGGTATTTTCTTCGGCTTCTGCATGGCGCCGCCTCCTTCTTTATTTCTCCGGCTCCGCCTGCGCAGCCTCGGCGGCGGCCTCTGCCGCCTCCTCCGCGCTGCCGCGGAAGGATTCGGGCTTGATGTCGATCTTATAGCCGACGAGCCGCGCCGCCAGGCGGGCGTTCTGCCCCTCCTTGCCGATCGCGAGCGAAAGCTGGTCGTCCGGCACGATGACGCGGCACGCCTTGCCCTCGTCCGCCATCCACACGTCGGTGACGTCCGCCGGCGCGAGCGCCGCCGCGATGTATTCCTCGGGGTTCTCACTGTACTTGATGATGTCGATCTTCTCGCCGCGCAGCTCGCTGACGATGTTGTTCACGCGCTGCCCGTGCTGGCCGACGCACGCGCCGATGGGATCGACGTTGGGATCGTTGCTCCAAACCGCCATCTTCGTGCGGCTGCCCGCCTCGCGCGCGATGCTGCGGATCTCGACCACGCCGTCGGCGATCTCGGGGACCTCAAGCTCGAAAAGGCGCTTGACGAGGCCCGGATGCGTGCGGGAGATCATGACCTGCGGGCCGCGGGTGCCGCGGCGCACGTCGACGAGATAGACCTTGATGCGCTGGCCCTCGACGATGGTCTCGCCCTTGACCTGCTCGGTCATGGCGAGCACCGCGTCGGTCGCCTCGGTGCCCGTGCCGATGCGCACGGCGGCGGCGCCGGTGCGCGGGTCGATGCGCTGCACGACGCCGGTGAGGATCTCATGCGTCTTGGAATTGTACTCGTCGTAGACCATGCCGGTCTCCGCCTCGCGCAGGCCCTGGATGATGACCTGCTTGCCGTTGCCGGCGGCGATGCGCCCGAACTCGACGTTGTCGACGGGGAGATTGACGACGTCGCCGACGGCGTACTTCGCGGAGACCGCCTTCGCGTCCTCGAGCGACATCTGCACGCCCGGGTCCAAAACCTCCTCGACGACCTCCTTCTGCACGTACATCTTGAGGTCCTTCTTGGTTTCGTTCACGTCGACATAGACGTTTTCGACGCCGGGATGGTCCTTCTTGTACGCCGTGGTGAGCGCCTGGACGATCTTATCCATCATAAAATCCTGAGGGATGCCGCGTTCCTTTTCGAGCATCGCGAGCGCGGCGAAAATTTCATCGCATTTCATGTTCTTACTCCTGTTCAAAACTCCACGCGCAAGCGTACCAGCGCGATTTCTTCCTTTTCAAAGCGCATCTGTTCCCCGCCCACGGCGAGCGTCACCGCGCCGCCGTCGTAGCCGGCGAGCGTCCCGGCGAATTCCTTGCGCCCGTCGCGCGGCTTATAGGTCTTGAGCGTGACGGGCGAGCCCATGAACTTCTCGAAGTCGCCCGGGCGCTTGAGCGCGCGCTCCGCGCCGGCGGAGCCGACCTCGAACGTATAGCTCGACTCGATGGGATCGACCTCGTCCAAAAGGTCGCTGACACGGCGGGAGATCGCCTCGCAGTCGAGGATGTCCACGCCGCCGTCCTTGTCGATGAGCAGCCGCAGGTACCACTGCCCCGCCTCGCGGACGTACTCCACGTCCCAGAGCGTGCAGCCGTGCTCCAGCACGACGGGTTCGGCAAGCTCGCGCACGATATCGGTGATCTTCTTCATAGGCACCACCTTTATATGAGCTCTTTCTTTTGGAAAATCTTTGATTTTCCAAAAGAAAGAGCGGACCGAAGTCCACTCTTTCCTAACCTACGGTAGCCAATATACCATAGTTATATGCAGATTGCAAGCTTTTTTTGCCGGGTATTCCTCAAATTTTCCACAAAAATCAGGCTTCCCCCGCCAAAAAGTATGCCGCTTTGCTCACATCACGTACCGGTCGGCGTTGACGAATCTGGTCTCCGCGGCGTTTTTGACCATGTCGATCAGCGCGCCCGCGGGCGAATCGTCCGCCCCGTCGTCCTCGCCGGACGCGCCGATGTGTCCGACGTTTTCGCTCACGGCGGCGACGGCGCTCTCCTGCGCCTCGCTGCACGCGACCGTGCCGACGTTCTCCAGCGCGAGCTTTTCGAGGATCATCCCGCCCGTCACGTCCTCCGCGATCACGGCCTTCGCGACGTTCTTGATCTTCACGCCCTCCGGCGAGCCGTCGAGCAGCGTTTTGTCGACGCGCACCTTCTCTATGTTTTCCATGCAGCGGCCCTTGGTGATATCCAGCTCGTCGTATTCGGCATCGAGCGCGGCGAGCGCCTCCTCCTGCCGCGCGGTGACGGAGAGCGTGCCCTTGACGATCAGCTTTTCGAGCTTTGCAAAGATCGCGCCGTCGCGGTCCTTGGGGTCGACGGACACGTCGCCGTAGACGAACAGCTTTCCGCCGTGCCTGCGCACCAGCGCCTCGCCGAGCACCGTGTCGTCGTCCAGAAACGCCATGCCGCGCGGCACGACGACGCACTCCGCCTCCTCGTCGAAAAGCGGCGCCGCCGTTTCGACCAGCTCCTCGGGCACGATGAAACGCCTGACAACGAAGCGCACGTTCTTCTTTGCGAGCGCCGCGACGTCGACCTTCGCGTTTTGGAACGTCACGCGGCGGGCGTAGTAGCGCGCGTTCTCCTGCGCGCGGGCGGGGAAATACTCGTCGAGCTTGAAATTGCGCTTGAGCGGGATGCAGTCGTCGGGATACGCCTCGATCCTGCCGTTGACGTTCGCGCGGGCGAAATACCCCTCCAGACTCTTCGGGCACTCGACCTCGCCGTTGACGTCGATCGAAACGTACTGCTCCAGCGCCTTTTCCGCGCCGGGACGGACGCGCAGCACACCGTTGGCAATGAGCATGGTGCGCCCCGTCACGACGGCGTCGCCCGAAAGCTCTGTCACGCCGTTCACCGTGCGCAGCTCCACCGGCTCGTCGTCGGGCAGCTCGACAGTCTTGTCGTGGTTGAGCGTCAGTGGAAGACGCGCGAGGATCGACTTGCTCGCCTCGCTCACAAGCACGAGGTAGGCGTTTACCACGATCTGCTCGTAGTGCGCGTAGTCCTCCTCCTTCATGCGGCGCGTGTCGAGCACGTCGCAGTTGATCATCAGATTTTTCTTTTCAGACATTTCGCTTCCCTCCATACAAATACAGCTCGTTCGCGATGCGCGCCGCCGTGTACTCCGTGCGGCGCATCCAATCTCCCGGCATCCATCCGCTCCCGGCGCTACGCGGAAGCCTGTCGTTTTCAAGCGTCATTCCATCGCACCTCCCAATTCGTTTTTGAGCCTTGCCCTTGCCTTCGAGAGTCTGGCGCGCACCGTGCCCGGCGGCAGATGGTACTTCTTCCCGAGCTGCGAGGCGTTGTACCCGCCGAGGTAGCGCAGCGTGAAGAGCGCGCGCTCCTCCGGGTCCAGAGAATCCAGCACCTCGCGCCACTCGATCGCGGCGTAGTCCTCGCTCTCGCGCGTCTCCTCGGGCGGCGCGTCGGTCAGCGCCTCGAATTTTCCGTGCCGCACGCGGTCGACAAACAGATTTTTGACCGTGCGGTACAGCCACGCGCGCCGCTGCGGCTCGTCGAGCGTTTTCAGCACCGCCTCATGATCCAGCGCGCGCAAAAACGCCTCCTGCACCAGATCCTCGGCGCTGTGCCGGTCGTCCGTCATCGTTTCGCACCACGCGACCAGCTCGGCGCGATACCGCGCGTAAAGCGCCTCGACCATCTGCCTCCGTCACCTCTCTCTCGAACCTTCACCCATAGAACGGATGGGCGCGGCAAAGTGTTGCGATGTTTTTTGAAAAAAATGCAAACGCCCCCGAAGCTCGGGAGCGTTTGTCCGGTTGCTTGTGGAAGGGCGTCCCGTCCTCACAGCAGGAAGCACAGCAGGTTCGCCGCCACGCCCGCGGCGATGCCGCCGAGCGTGTGGCAGGCGATCGCCTTGCCGGTCAGCTCACGGTAGTGCAGGCTGTCCATCATGGCGACGTGCGTGCTGAGGTAGCCGCTCCAGCACATGCACATGGCGGTGAACACCGCGATGTCGTGCGCGTTGGCGGTTCCCTGACGGAGCATATCCGGGACTAGGCCGATGGCGGCGCCGGCGGCGCCGAGCGCCGTGATGGGAACGGCGATCGCCTCGGGCGACTGGAAGCCGAAGAGCGGCTTGAGGATGAATTCGAGCTTCGTGCCGATCCACGGCAGAAGCGCCACGCCCTCATACGCCGCGCCGGTGTAGACGCCCTCGGCGCCGGGGCCCTTGGAGAGCATCATCACGAGCGAGCAGATGATGAGGACGCCGGGGATGATCGCAACGCCCATATCCACGCCGGTCTGTCCGCCCTCGAGCGTAGCGGCGAGGAAGCGCGACGCCGCGTTGCCGGAGCGCACGACGCGGCGGTTTTCATCGACCGCGCTTTGCTCCGCGCCGCTCTTTGCGACCGCGTCCGCCTCGCGTCCGAACTGTTTGGCGGTGAAAATGAGCATCAAGCGCGTGCTCACGATGCTGCCGACGATCGCGCCGAGGTTGCCGAAGAGCACCGCCTTGAAGCAATTGAGCCCGTTCGCCGCGCCCGCGCCGACCATGAACGTCGAGATGATAAGCCCCATGCCGAACGCCGTGCCGATGTTCGTCAGCGCCGGCACCTGATATTTCTTGAAATAGCGCAGGAAGTTTTTGTCGTCCGCGAGCGTCAATATCGCGGGATTGTCGGAGAGATAGG
>SVKM01000137.1 GCA_015068465.1 Oscillospiraceae bacterium
CTGTCAGTAACAGGGTTGTCACGCTCCCGACTGACGGCAGTCAATACGTTCCGCAGGTCGGCGACGTCATCTTCTGCGATGACGGCACGGAGTACGAGATCAAGGACACGACAAGGTGGGATACGAACGTCTTTCAGGACGGCCCCCTGCCGCCTCTCCCCACGCCGACGTGTGATTGGTCGCAGTTCCCGACGCTGACGCTCCCCGAACCCATCGTCAAGCACTACAGCGACAAGTACGGCGACGACCTGTTCGTGAGGAACGTGTACGAAGTCAGGCGTATGGTCTACACGATCTACAACGCCATCGGCGAGGAACCCGACGCTTGGCGCGACGGCAGGCCACTCTGTAAGATCTACACGGAAATTCCGCCAGAATACGAGCCATACACCGACAGGTTCTGGCCTTGGCGCGAGAGCGAGATCACCGATGCGGTTCACGATCTGCCAAACGTGCGGTACTACGTCGATGCCTACGATTACTACCACAACAGCGTATATCAGTACACCCGCTACTGCTTCATGAAGATATGAGCAGGGATTACATGATCGCGCTCCAGCGGCGATTCCACGTCAAATCGGAGCGGACGGAAGAATTGGCGCATGAGGTCGAGGCGGCGTATGACACGCTCCACGACTCGCTCAGCCGTGAACAGCAAAAGCTCCTGCTCCGCTTCCTGACCGCGGAGGAAAACTTCCGCGACGAGGAAAGGGTCGACGCCTTCTGCTCCGGCTTCAAGCTGGCGGACGGTATCCGCAGGGAGCTTGGTGCGGAATACTCCTACGAAGCGGAGGACGAGGCGCGGGCGCGGGAGATATTCAGACGCGAGATGGAGAACGAGTGAGGGCGGCGATGCCGCCCTCACTCGCCAGACGCGATTTTGGGCCGTTTCACCCCCGTACACGACGGGGTTGCAGACCTCGTTCGAGGGCGGGTAGGGGTAGGATACCACAAGCCCCTGTCGCGCCGTTGTTGCCGTTTTTTGGACTCGGTTACCGGGCGGTGAATGCGGACCACGGCAAAACGATTTGAACGCGATGTCGGCAAAGCGTTCAGGCTCGAAAAAATTACCCAACGGTAAACAAAGAGAGCCGAAAACCTTGAGATTGAGCAAATTGATAACTTTCTGATAACAAGCCGCGTTTGGGATAGCTATTTGCGGCGGTTATCGCTATTGTATGTTCCGAAAGAAGGTGATAAACTATGGCAAAACGCAGGGCAAGCGGCGAGGGCAACATCCGCAAACGCAGCGACGGGCGCTGGGAAGGGCGCTATGTCGCCGGACACGACGCGAACGGCAAGCCCATCCGCAAGAACGTCCTCGGCAAGACGCAGGCCGAGGTCAAAGAAAAGCTGAAACGCGCGATTGAGGACGCGCAGGGCATGGACGTCGGGAAAGCCGACGAGTACACGGTCGGCGCATGGGTGGAAACGTGGTACGCCGTCTACTCCAAGCCGCATATCCGCGAAAACACGCAGAAATACTACCGCCGCTTCATTGACCGCCACGTCATCCCGATGCTCGGCAACATCAAGCTCACGAAGCTGACCGGGCGCGACCTCCAGAAGATGTACAACGAGGTGCGCGAGCACGGACGCGTCCGTGAGTGCCAGAAGGAGAAAAACCCCGGCATGAGCGATTCCTACGTCCGCGGTCTCCACACGATGATGCACAACTGCCTGAATCGCGCGGTGAAGGAGCGTCTCCTGCTCCGCAATCCCGCGGACGACTGCATCGCGCCGAAGATCCAGAGGAAGGAGATGAAGGTGCTTGCGCCCGAACACATTGGCGTGTATCTCAAAGCGGCAGAGGAGCTTGACGTGCTGCCGATGTTCTTCCTGGAGCTCAGCACGGGACTCCGCAAGGGTGAGCTGACGGCGCTTCTGTGGAGCGACCTCGACGCAGGCGCCAAGACGCTGACGGTCAGCAAGCAGGCCGTCGGCGTCAAGGGCGGCGGTGTGAAGGTGTCGCCACCGAAAACGGAAACCTCGGTGCGGCGAATCGCCGTCTCGGAGCAGGCGGTCAGCCTGCTCGTCCAGGAGCACGCGAAGCACCCCGACAACCCGTATCTGTTCCCCTCGCCGCGCACGGGAACGATGTACCATCCCGACAGCATCGTGAACCTGCACAAGAAGATCCTCAGGAGAGCGGGGCTGGAGCCGCTTCGGCTCCACGATCTCCGGCACACATTCGCTACCTTGGCGCTCCAGAACGGCGTGGACATCAAAACGGTGAGCGGGATGCTCGGACACTTCGACGCTGGGTTTACGCTGCGCACCTACACCCACGCCACGGACCGAATGCAGGAGCAGGCTGCCGCGACGATGGGGAGCCTGATGGCGCAGGCGATGTAACACAAGCAAAAGAGGAATTGTGCAGACGCCGCCTGCACAATTCTTCTTTTGTCCACAGCGTGATTTCCGCTAAAAAATCCGGTGTGGGTCGGCTGTGGGTCTTGACCGGGTTCTGACTGGCGCCGAAATGGGAAAATGGCATTTTTCTTTTCTGCGTTTTCGCAACTTTTCGGGGCGGCACCCGCGACCGAGCGGAGGCGAGGGAGCCGTGCGTCAGCGCGTTACAAAATACATCCGCCGCGCAGCGGCGGCCTCCTCCACCAGCAAAAAACCGCCCTGTTGGGCGGTTTTTCGCTGGTGGAGGAGGGTGGATTCGAACCACCGAAGTCACTGACAACAGATTTACAGTCTGCCCCCTTTGGCCACTCGGGAACTCCTCCATATTCACTTTTTGCTGCGTTTCGCTGGTGGAAGTTTTTGGAGCTGGTAGACGGACTCGAACCCCCGACCTGCTGATTACAAATCAGCTGCTCTACCAACTGAGCTATACCAGCATGTCCACGCCGGTCTGCCGCCAGCATTTCCACAGCACGCCAATATTAGCAGATGATAAGGCCTTTGTCAAGCATTATTTTTTCGTTATTTGTAAAAAATCTGTGACACCTCTTGCAAAACGCGGACAGGCGGGATAGAATACGGGTGCTGTTTGAAAACTATTTTATAAAGGAAGCGATCAATATGGCAAAAATCGACATCATCTCGGGCTTTCTGGGCGCGGGCAAGACCACGCTGATCAAAAAGCTGCTCGAAGAGGCGTACAAGGGCGAGAAGATCGTCCTGATCGAAAACGAATTCGGCGAGATCAGCATCGACGGCGGCTTTTTGCAGGGCACCGGCGTGCAGATCAGCGAGATGTCCTCCGGGTGCATCTGCTGCTCGCTCGTCGGCGACTTCGGCGAGGCGCTGCGCGACGTGCAGAAAAAGTACGACCCCGACCGCATCGTCATCGAGCCGAGCGGCGTCGGCAAGCTCTCCGACGTCATCCGCGCGGTGGAGGACGTGGCGAAGGACGACCCCGGCATCGTCCTCAACAGCTTTATCACCGTCGCCGACGCGAGCAAGTGCAAGGTCTACATGAAGAACTTTGGCGAATTCTTCAACAACCAGGTCGAGCACGCGGGCTGCATCATCCTCTCCCGCACGGGCAAGCTGAGCGAGGAGAAGATCGCCGCCGCCGTGGCGCTGCTGCGCGAGCACAACGCCACCGCCACCATCATCACCACGCCGTGGGAGGCGATCGACGGCAAGCAGATCCTCGCGTCCATGGAGCGCACCAGCGCCGACTTCATCCACGAGCTGCAGGAAATCATGGAGCACGAGGAGCTGGACGACGACGAGTGCGACGATCCCGAATGCGAGTGCCACCATCATCACGATCACGACCATGACCATGAACATGAGCACGAGCATCATCACCATCACGACCACGACGATGATGAGCACGAGCACCATCATCACGACCATGACCACGACGACCATGACCACGACGAGCACGACCACGACGAGCACGACCACGAGCACCATCACCACCATCACCACGGCCACGACGCCGACGAGGTGTTCACCTCCTGGGGCGTCGAAACGCCCAAGTCCTTCCCCGCGAGCGAGATCGAGCGCATCCTCACCGCGCTGGACAGCGGCGCGTACGGCAAGATCGTTCGCTGCAAGGGCATCGTCAGCGGCGGCGACGGCAAGTGGCTGCACTTCGACTATGTCCCCGAGGAGCACGAGGTCCGCGAGGGCACGGCGGACGTGACGGGCAGGCTCTGCGTCATCGGCGGCGAGCTGAAGGAAGACAAGCTCAAGGAACTGTTTGGAGTGTAAGGACCTATGGATATCCCTGTTTACGCCGTCACGGGCTTTCTGGACGGCGGCAAGACCGATTTTATCAACGGCATTTTGCAGGACGGCTTCGCCCGCCAGGACAAGACGCTGCTCGTCTGCTGCGAAGAGGGCGACGAGGAGTACGACAAAGGCGCGCTGAAAAACGTCGAGGTCGTCGTGCTCGACGACGAGGAGCAGTTCACCAAGGACGGCCTCAAGGAGCTGGAAAAGAAGTACAAGCCCCGTCAGGTGCTCATCGAGTTCAACGGCATGTGGCCGTTCGAGCGGCTCAACGAGCTGCCGGCGAACTGGATCCTCTACCAGATCATGAACTTCGTCTACGGCCCCAGCTTCGACGTCATGGCGCGCAACATGGGCCAGCTGATGATGGAGAAGATCCAGAACGCCGACCTGCTCGTGTTCAACCGCTGCACGAAGGAAACCGCCGAGGCGCTGCGCAAGCGCAACCTGCGCATGGTGAACCGCCGCGCGGAAATGTATATCGAGTACGAGGACGGCACGAGCGAGGACTATGTCAACGGCGACGTGTGCCCGTTCGACGTCACGCAGGACCCCATCGAGATCCCCGACGCGGACTACGGCGTGTGGTACGTCGACGCGATGGACCACCCCGAGCACTACGACGGCAAGCGCCTGCACATGAAGGCGATCATGTGCCACTCGAAGAAGTACCCCGGCACCTACGTCCCCGGACGCTTCGCGATGGTCTGCTGCGCCAACGACACGCAGTTCCTCGGCGTCGTCGCAAAGGGCGACGCGCTCGCGAAGTACCAGAACCGTGACTGGATCGACCTCACGGCGACGTGCAAAAAGGAGTTCTTCGAGGCGTACCAGGGCGACGGCCCCGTGCTCTACGTCGAGAGCGTCAAGCCCGCCGAAAAGCCCAAGGAAGAAGTCGTCACGTTCTGAACAAAAAAGGGAGTGTCGCAGAATGAGAATTTCTGCGGCACTCCTTTTTTGCCCGAAATTGCACTCAGCTGTGGATAATTCGCGCGAAATTGTCCGAAAAAGCGCGCAGCAAAGCCAGCTCCGAAGCATTTTTCGGCGCTTTCTGTGGAAAATATTCAGTTTTCTCTGCTACGCGCTGCTGAGTTGCGAAAGATGCGTTTTCAGCCGCCCGTTTTCCCGCTTCATCCACAGCTTTTTCAGGTCAAACGCCAGCGCAAGCAGGAACAACTCCGTGCGCACGTTTGCTTTGCCTCTCGTCAGGAATCTGCGGAAACCGAAGTCGGTTTTCAGCAGCCCAAATGCGCCCTCCACCTGAATGGAGCGGCACAGGCGCAGATAGATACCATGCTCGGTTGAGATGTTCTCCTGCGAGGCCTTGCGCAACTCTTGCAGCGTCTTGTTTACGCGCAGCTCCTTCGGCTGCTCCGCGTCCTTTGCCTGGCAGCACTTCTCCCGCAGCGCGCAACCCTTGCAGTCCTCGCAGCGATACCACGCCGTCGTCACCTCGCGCCCATTTTGCAGCTCTGTACATTCCTTGCGCAGCGGCAGTTTTCGCCCGTTGGCGCAGGTATAGCAGTCCTCGTCCGCGTCGTAAGCCATGTTCTCCATGCGCCCGAGTTGTTTCTTGTATTTCGCGCTCTTCTGCTGCTCGTAATTGGCGGGCTTGATAAAGCTCAACTGCCCGTTGGATTCGAGGAACAGGTAATTGCCAAGCCGCTCATATCCAGCATCTGCCGTCACGGAATCGTACTTCCTGCCGTGCTGTCGTTGCAGCGTTTTGAGGAACGGAACCAGCGTACCGAAGTCGGTGCGGTCGGAGAACACGTCGACGCCGGTGATGTATTCGCTGTTTACCGCGATCTGCACATTATAAGCAGGCTTGAGCTGCCCGTTGCGCATGTGGTCTTCCTTCATGCGCATGAACGTGGCGTCTGTGTCGGTCTTGGAATAGCTGTTGCGCCTGTCGCCCATGATGACAAGCTTTTCCTCATATTCCTCCCAGCGGCGGCGCAGCTCGTCCAGCGCTTCCCATTCCTTTTGTTCCGCGCTTTTCCGCCTGCCGGTTCCGTGGACGAAGACGATGCCCTCCCCGGTCTGCGTCAGGTATTCCTGCAACGCTGCCAGCGTGTCCAGCGACAGAGCAGCGCACACCTTCTCTTTTACCTTCGTAAGCTGCTTCTCCACCGCCTTGCGCCAGACAAACGTATACCGTCCGGCGGCACTTTCCAGCTTCGTGCCGTCGATGAATACCGTATCGTGGTCAGTCTCGCCCTGTTCTTCCAGCAAGCGGACATACTGGTAAAACAGGTCCTCAATCTCCACGGCGAAGCGCTTCCGAAACCGCGCAAAAGTGGCATGGTCCGGGACGTTTTCGCCCTCCAGCAGCCACATGAAGTCTACCCGGTATTGGCAGGCTTCCTCCCAGCCGCGGCTAGAATAGATGTTGCATTGGTAGCCATAGACCATTACCTTGAACATCACCCGCGGATCGGCTGCCGATTTCCGCCCTTTGGGCGAATAGGCGCGATACAGTTGCCTGTAGTCCAGTTCCTCAAGCTGTGCGCTTGTCAGCCGGACGGGTGCATTCTCCGGTAATATTTTTTCGTGATCCAGAGCAAGTACCACTTGACCGTCCCGCTCATACGTCGTATAGTGGTCTTGCGTTTTTGACTGTTTTTGCACACTTACAGCATAACGCAAAAGGCGAGGTTAGGAAACCCTTTTGGGCTCCTAACCCCGTCTTTTTTCAGCGCGCTATTTTGCAACGCGCCC
>SVKM01000138.1 GCA_015068465.1 Oscillospiraceae bacterium
TGTCCTGATATTCGTCGATGAGCACATAGCGGAACTTGCGGCGATAGTAGTCGCGCACCTCGGGGAACGATTGCAGCAGCTCCACCGCGCGCAGCAGTATATCGTCAAAGTCCAGCGCGTTCGCCTCGCGCAGGATCTGATCGTAGCGCGAATAGATCTTCGCGATCTTTTCCTTGCGCCAGTCGCCGCTGCCGGACCAGTGGTCGGCAAAGTCGCGCGCGGTCTCCATCGCGTCCTTCGCCCGCGAGATCACCGCAAGCACGTCGCGCGGCGCGAACGCCTTTTCGTCGAGATCCAGCTCGCGCACGACGTCGCGCACGACGCGGCGGGAATCATCGGTATCATAAATGGTGAAATCGAGCGAGTAGCCGAGCTTGTCGATGTCGCGGCGCAAAAAGCGCACGCAGGCGGAGTGGAACGTCAGCGCCCACACGTCCTGCGCGCCGCGGATGCCGAACGCGTCGAGACGGTCGCGCAGCTCCTTCGCCGCCTTGTTGGTGAACGTCACCGCCAGCACCTGCCACGGCTTCGCCGGCTCCAGCGCGCACAGGTGCAGCATGCGCGCGCGCTCGTCCGGCGTCGGGCGCTCGCCATAGTTCTCAAGAAACGCAAGCTCGTCCTCCGTCGCCCCCTCGGGCACCTCGTCCGTGTCGCTGCCGCGCCCGTAGGTCAGGATGTTGGCGACGCGGTTGATCAGCACCGTCGTCTTGCCGCTGCCCGCGCCCGCGAGCAGCAGGAGCGGCCCCTCGGTCGCCAGCACCCCCTCCCTCTGCATTGGGTTCAGGCGGGCAAAATCCCGCGCGATGCAAGCGCGCCGCGCCGCAGCGTATCGTGTTGCAAAGTCATCCATAGATGGTAGTCCTCTCTTTCCAACGCCACATTATAGCGGAAGGACTCGGTTTGTACAACCCCCTTTTGCCGCTTTCCTCCAAATATTTTCAAATTTTTGTTCGATTTCTATTGACAAGTACGTTTGTTCGATTTATAATCATTCTCGAACAAACATTCTACGGAGGTAATTTCTATGGCAACCACGACTCTTATCTTTGTGATCATCGGCGTTTCCGTCGCGTCGGTCAATCTGATGAAGCTGGTCGAGTGGCTCGACACGCCGCGCAGCGCTCCCCGCGTGCGCCGCGCCGCGTAAGGAAAATGGAGCTGCCGGATAAGCTGACGATCCTCGCGGACGCCGCGAAGTACGACGCCGCCTGCACGTCGAGCGGCGCGAAGCGCGGTCATCGCGCGGGCATGATCGGCTGCACATCTTCGTCCGTCATGGGCTGCTGCCACACCTTTTCCGCGGACGGGCGCTGCGTGACGCTTTTGAAGGTGCTGCTGTCCAACGACTGCTGCTACGACTGCAAATACTGCGTCAACCGGCGCACGAACGACACGCCGCGCGCATCGTTCACGCCCGAGGAGCTCGCCGAGCTGACCATCGGCTTCTATCGCCGCAACTATATCGAGGGGCTGTTTCTCTCCTCCGCCGTGCTCGGTTCCCCCGACCGTACGACGGAGCTGATGATCCGCGCGCTGTCGCTTTTGCGCAACGAGTACCGCTTCAACGGCTACATCCACGCCAAGGCGATCCCCGGCGCCTCGCGGGAGCTCATCACGCAGCTCGGGCTTCTCGCCGACCGGCTCTCGGTCAACATCGAGCTGCCGAGCGAAGCGTCGCTCAAGTCGCTCGCGCCGAACAAGACAAAAAAAGCCATTCTCGCGCCGATGCGCCAGATCCGCGACCAGGCCGCCGAGAGCAAGGCGGAGCTCGTCAAATACCGCTCCGCGCCGCGCTTTGCGCCCGCCGGCCAGAGCACGCAGCTCATTGTCGGCGCGACCGGTGAGAGCGACCGGCACATTCTGAACCTCACCGAAGCGCTCTACGGGCAGTACCGTTTGAAGCGCGTTTTTTACTCCGCCTATGTGCCGGTGGCGGAGAATACGCTTCTGCCCTCTCTCGACACCAAGCCGCCGCTTTTGCGCGAACACCGGCTCTATCAGGCGGACTGGCTGCTGCGGTTCTACGGCTTTCGCGCGGAGGAGCTGCTCGACGAGAGCCAGCCTGATTTCGACCCGCGGCTCGATCCCAAGTGCTGTTGGGCGCTGCGGCATCCGGAGTTCTTCCCCGTCGAGGTCAACCGCGCGGATTATGAGGCGCTTTTGCGCGTCCCCGGCGTCGGCGTGGTGTCGGCAAAGCGCATTCTTGTCGCGCGGCGCACGGGGCCGCTCCACGCGGACGACCTGCGCAAGCTCGGCGTCGTGATGAAGCGCGCGCAGTATTTTCTGACCTGCTCGGGCGAGCTCGCAACGCCGCTGCGGCTCTCCTGCGCCGGCGTCGCAGCGAATCTGATGGCGGTCGAGCGCGCCGCGCTGCCGCCGGAACAAGCCGAGCAGCTATCTTTGTTTGACCGGGTGGGCTGATCATGGGAGACCGTTATGTGGCAAAGCGTTATTTATCAATACGATGGCAGCTTCGAAGGGCTGTTGTGCTGTATCTTCGAAAGCTACACAAAAAAAGAGCGCCCCACCGCGATCTTCTGCGATGAGGACGCTCTTCCCTGTCTTTTTGAGATCCGCATGGTCCCGACCGTGCCGGAGCACGCGCAGCGCGTTGAACGGAGCCTTCGCAAGCTCTCGCCCACGGTGATGCCGTTCCTGCGGCGCGTATACCTGACCTGTCTTCCCGAGCGCGAGATCGCGATCTACCGCTTCGTCGTCAAGCTCTATCGCGAGGGCGCGCCGTATCTGACGCGGCTCTCGGACGAAGACTATCAGCCGCTGCTGCGCGCCGTGCGGCACATGTCCGCGGAGGTGGAGCATCTGCGCGGCTTTGTGCGCTTTTCGATCCACGACGGCATCCTCAGCGCAACGATCGACCCGAAAAACCGCGTCCTGCCGATGCTGCGCGCTCACTTCTGTGAGCGCTGTCACGACGAGCGTTTTTTCATCTACGACCGCACGCACCGCGAAGCGCTGCTCTACGCGGACGGGCGCTCGCGCATCGTGCCGCTCGACGACTTTGAGGCGGCGCCGCCCGATGCCGAGGAAACCGGTTACCGGCAGCTCTGGAAGCGCTTTTACGACACGGTCGCCATAAAAGAGCGCATCAATCCCAAGCTGCGCATGACGCACATGCCCAAGCGATACTGGCGCACCATGACGGAATTTCAAAGTGAAAATGATACGGTCTCCGGCGACGGTTCCTCCCGGGACGGCAAAATCGTCTTTCATGCCGGCGGTCAAAACGGCTCTCAGCATGGCACGGCGCCGGCTCTCGCGCCGCCGCCCGCATAAGTGCTAAACCAGTTTTTCGCGCAGCTTTTGCAGCGCCTTTCGCTCCAAGCGCGAGACCTGCACCTGCGACACGCCGAGAACGCGCGCCGCCTGCTCCTGGGTAAGGCCCTTGAAAAAGCGCAGCAGGATCGTCATGCGCTCCCGCTCGGGCAGCGCGTCGATACACGCGCGCAGCGCGATGCGCTCGACCATGCTCTCCTCCGGCGCGTCGCCGCCGAGCGTGCTCTCAAGCGTCAGCCCGTCGCCCAGCTCCTGCTGCAGCGACTCCGGCGGCGCGATGGCAAGTTCCAGTTCGGCAAGCTCCTCGGGCTCCAGTCCCGTCGCCCCGGAGAGTTCGGAGAGCACCGGCTCGCGCCCCAACTCCGCGCGCAGCTTTTCCCGCGCGCCGCAGACCGCCAGCGCGCGTTCCCGCATGCCGCGCTCGACCTTGACCGGCCCGTCGTCACGCAGAAAACGGCGTATTTCGCCCGCGATCTTCGGCACGGCGTAGGTCGAAAACTGCGTCCCGTACCCCAGATCAAAACCCCTGACGGCTTTGAGAAAGCCGAGGCAGCCGAGCTGATAGAGGTCGTCCGGCTCGACGCCGCGGCCGTAGTAGCGCTTGACGACGCTCCAAATGAGCCCCGTATTTTCCGTCAGCACGCGCTCGCAGGCGTCCTCGTCGCCCTGCTGCGCCTTTTCCAGGAGCGCGAAGGTCTCCGCGCTCATTTTCTCCCGCTGCGCGGCGCGATGGCGCGCTTCATCGTCACGACGGTGCCGTGTCCCGGCTTTGAGCGCACCTTGAGCCTGTCCATGAAGCTCTCCATGATCGTAAAGCCCATGCCGCTGCGCTCCTCGCCGCCGGTGGTATAGAGCGGCTCGCGCGCCTTCTCCACGTCCGCGATGCCGCAGCCCCAGTCCCGCACGACGATCTCCAGCACGTTTCCGCCGAAAATGCTCGCGCGCAGGGAGATCTTTCCCAGCTCGTCGGGATAGGCGTGGACGATGGCGTTCGTCACCGCCTCGCTGACCGCGGTCTTGATGTCGCCGAGCTCGTCGAGCGTGGGGTCGAGCTGCGCGGCGAACGCCGCGACCGCGGTGCGCGCAAAGCCCTCGTTGACGCTGCGGCTCAAAAATTCGATCGCTATGTAGTTATTCGGTTTTACCTTCATCGCTTTTATCCCTCCATTTGGACGCGGCTGCCGATGCCCGCCGCGTCGAATACCTTTTTTGCCTGCGGCGGCACGTTGATGAGCTCCAAATGCCCACCGAGCGCCGTCATGCGCCGGAACGCGCGCATCACGACCGCGATGCCGGAGCTGTCCATGAACGTCACGCCGCCGAAATCCAGCGTCAGCTGCAGCGGCAGCGCCGCGTCGAGCGCGCGCTCAAGCGCGGTCACGGTTTCCCGCGCCGCGTGGTGGTCGAGCTCCCCGCGAAAAGAGACGGTCAGCGCGCGGCCGTCCGTTTTTGTCTGTATATCCATAGTTTCCCTCGCTTTTCGACAAAAAAATCGTTCCGCACCGTTTCGGTACGGAACGATTATAGTTTGTCCTCCCGCGCGTTTCCCGTCGAAACGCGCGGGCCGTTCTTTTTTTGCGGCGAGCGCCCTTACTTTCTGCTCTCTTCGAGGACCTTCCAGTAATCGTCGTAGTTCTCGCGCAGGAGCGTCGGCGTGTCGAGCCCGTAGGGGCACTTCGACGAGCAATGCCCGCAGTGCAGGCAGGTCTCGATCTTCTTCATCTTCTCCTGCCACTCCTCCGTCAGCCAGTCCGCCGCCGGCGCGCGGCGCAGCATCAGCGACATGCGCGCACAGTTGTTGATCTCGATGCCCTGCGGGCACGGCATGCAGTAGCCGCAGCCGCGGCAGAACTCGCCGCAAAGCTCCTTGCGGTCGCGCTCAATGGTCGCCCTGCGCTCGTCGGTCAGCACCGCGCCGTTTTTGACGCAGTCGAGGAACTGGTCAAGCTCCCACTCGCGCTGCACGCCCCAGATGGGAACAACGATGTCCTGCGTTTCCATGAACGCCGCCGCGGCGTAGCCGTCGCGGATCAGGCCGCCCGCCATGCCCTTCATGGCGATAAAGCCCATGCCCTTCGCTCGGCAGCCCTCAACGAGTTTTTGCTCCTGCTCGCCGGAGAGATAGCTGAACGGGAACTGGAGCGTCGCGTACAGCCCGGAGTCGATCGCCTCCTGCGCCACGGCGAGGCGGTGGTTGGTGATGGAGATGTGGCGGATCTTGCCCTCCGCCTTCATCTTCAGCGCCTCGTCGTAAAGCCCGTCCGCGCCGCCTGGCTTCGGGCAGAACGCGGGATTGTGGAACTGGTAGACGTCGATGTAATCCGTTTGCAGCATGCGCAGGCTCGTTTCGAGGTCCTTCCGCAGCGCCGCGGCGTCCGTCGCGCCGGATTTGGTCGCAATAATAACCTTGTCGCGCATGCCCGCGAAGGCGTAGCCGACCTTCTCCTCGCTGTCGGAGTAGGCACGGGCGGTGTCGAAATAATTGATGCCGCCGTCGAAAGCCTTGCGCAGCAGATATGCCGCGTCGTCCTTCGAGATGCGCTGGATCGGCAGCGCGCCGAAGCCGTTTTTCTCGATTTCAATGCCGGTGGAACCAAGCTGGATGCGTTTCATGGTGCGTCCTCCTTATTTCTGCATCGCCTTCGCGCTCGCGTCGAGCTTTTCGATGAGCGCTTTGAGCTTCTCCGCCTTCTCGCGCTCGGCGTTCACGACCGCCTCGGGCGCCTTGGAAACGAACGCCTCGTTCTTGAGCTTGCCCTCGATGCCGGCGAGCTGCTTCTCGGCGTTCGCCTTCTCCTTGGCGATGCGCGCGAGCTCCTTTTCAAAATCGACCAGCTCCGCAAGCGGCATCAGCACGCGCGCGGCGTGCGTCACGACCTCGACCATACCCTCGGCGGCGGGCGCGTCCGCCGCGGCGACCGTCACCTCGGACGCGGAGGCAAGGCGTTTGAAGAACGGAACGCCGGACGCGAACGTTTCGCCGTGCGCGGTGGCGACGGTGTAGTGCACCTTCTTCGACGGCGCGACGTTCATCTCGTTGCGGCGCGCGCGGACGGCGGAGATCGCCTCGATGACCATGCCCATCGCCTGCTCCTCGGCGGCGAAGGCAAACTTCTCGTCCCACTCCGGCCACTTCGAGCACATGAGGTACTTCACGCCCTCGTCGCGCGCGCCGTGCGGGAGCGCCTGCCAGATCTCCTCGGTGATAAACGGCATGAACGGGTGGAGCAGCTTGAGCGTTTCGATGAGCACATAGCAAAGGACGTTCTGCGCGTTCTTCTTCGCCTGCTCGTCCTCGCCGTTCAGACGCGCCTTCGTCAGCTCGATATACCAGTCGCAATAGTTGTCCCAAATGAAGTCGTAGAGCTTTGCGGACGCAACGCCGAGCTCGAACGCGTCCATGTTGTCGGTGACCTCACGGATCAGCGTGTTGAGCTTGGAGAGGATCCACTTGTCCTCAAGTTCCAGCTTCTCGGGCAGCTCCACGCGGTCGATCGTGAGGTTCATCATCACGAAGCGGCTCGCGTTCCAGATCTTGTTGGCGAAGTTGCGCATCGCCTCGCACTTCTCAACGTAGAAGCGCATATC
>SVKM01000139.1 GCA_015068465.1 Oscillospiraceae bacterium
GCGCCTACGTCGGCGGCACGCTCGCGGCGAACCCGCTTTCCTGTCTCGCGGGCTACACGGCGATCAAAGAGATCGAGCGCACCAACGCCTGCGAGATCGCGGGACAGATGGGCGACAGGCTCTGCGACGGGCTCAAGGGCCTGCTCGACAGGTACGGCCTTCCGTTCGTCGCGTACAACCAGGGCTCGATCGTGCATCTGGAGTGTACGGGCGCGATGAGCTTCGACTTCTCCTCGCTCAACCCCGCGAAGTCCGCGCTGGGGCTGCTGCGGCACAAGAAGATGATGTACACGCGCAAGGACTCGATGGAGCGCATGGGCGCGGCATACATGGCGAACGGCGTCGTGACGCTCGCGGGCAGCCGGCTCTACACCTCGCTCGCCGACACCCCTGAGATCATCGACGAGGCGCTTTGCCGCTTCGAGGAGGTCTTCCGCCACGTGGCGAAGACGAAAAAAGGACTGTAAACGCAAAAAATCTTGACAGCAGACGCGGACGCGCTATAATAAAAATATAAAGGCGTTGCCTATAAGCGGCTCCGCCCCGTCAGCTTATCTTATTTCTAAGAAGCCGTCACTTGGCAGAGTGGCGGCTTCTGCGTTTCACAGTGAGCGTTACGGTATATCCGAAGATATGGAACGTCAATGTAATCGGCATAGCAACACCCCCTTTCGGGTGGTGTGGCGGAACCGCCTTTTTTCACTTAGACAACGCCTGCCCTTGCGGGCGTGTTTATTTTACAAATATCGACAGTTTTGTCAATCAAAATGTGCCGAGCGAAGTCTGGGCCCATCAACAATTAAGGAAAAGGAACCGTCAGAATTTGCCCCTTTACAAATCCCGCGCGGGAGGATAAAATACCAGTTTAATAAGCAATATAGGCCCTCGGGCGAAAGACGTCTTTCGCTGCATTTTGCTCCGCAAAATGCGAGAGCGGCTTCAACAAGGAGGATGTGACCCATGAACACGAAAAAGCTCGTATCCCTGCTTCTCACCCTCGCGCTGTTTCTCACGCTCGCGCCCGCGCTCGGCGGGAGCGCAAAGGCGACGGTCGGAACCTCGTGGTCGGGAACGGTGACCGCGGACGCGACCGAGACCGTCAGCAGCGTAACGCTCAGCGGCGACACAACGCTGACGATCAACAAGGGCGTAACGCTGACGGTCAACAATGGCATTGGCACCGGCGACCATACCCTCACCGTGGCGGGGCCGGGCAAGCTCGTGGTCACGGGAATGCAAACTGATGTCGGCGGCACCGGCGTCAGCGGCAATCTTGCAGTAACCGGCGGCACGGTGGAAGTGGCCGGCGGGGATGGAACCGACGGAGCCGGCGGTCACGGCGTCAGCGGCATGCTCACGGTGAGCGGCGGCACGGTGAAGGTGACCAGCGGTATATCTTCCGGGCCTTGGGGCGCCGGCCACGGCGTCAACGGCAACGTTGCGGTCAGCGGCGGCGTTGTGACGGTGACCGGCGGAAACGGCGGCTCTTATTATGCCGGCAACGGCGTCAACGGCAATATCGCCCTCAACGGCGGCGAGATAACGGTCAGGGGCGGTACATCCAATCCTTCAATGTACAACGGCGTCAGCGTCAGCGGCACCGTGACGGTCACCGGCGCTTTTACGGACAATGCCGCTAACTACGACAGCCTGACGAGCGATCAGGCAAAGGAAATCCTCAACAGCGGCAAGACCCTGCGGCAGGTCGTCGCCGTCGGCACATGGGACACGCTGAAAACCGCGCTCGCGGCAGGCGGTTGCATCGTGCTCGACGCGGACGTGACGCCCGACGATCCGACGAATGCGCTTAGTCTTCCCGTCCCCTCTGGCGTAACCGTTACGCTGGACCTCAACGGGCACATTGTGGACCGGAGGCTGACGGAGAAGTTTTGGAGTGACGAAGGCAGCGTCATTGCCGTTCAGGGCAATTTAACCATAACCGACAGCGACCCCACGGCGGCGCACAGCCCCGCCGTTACCTATGAAGACCCCATCACGGGCGAAAGCGTCACGGTTACGGGCGGCGTCCTTACCGGCGGCTACCCAAGCCAATGGGGCGGCGGTGTACGAATCAACGGCGGTACATTTACGATGACCGGCGGCAGCATCGTCGGCAACAGCGTAGGCGATAAAGACAGTCCTGCGGATGTTCCCGGCGGCGGCGTCTATGTGTTTAACGGCACGTTCACCATGACGGGCGGTGCGATTTGCGGTAATGCCTCGGTACGGAAGAAAACAGCTTTGGGAGAGACAACGCCAACCATTACGGGCAAAGGCGGCGGCGTGTATGTTACATCGTCCGGCACGTTTACGATGACGGGTGGCATGATTCGCGGCAACACCGCCGGTGCAATGGGCGGCGGCGTGTTTGTTGCGTATACCGATGCGTTAAGCCACGGCACCTTCACCATGACCGGCGGCACGATTTACAACAACACCGCAAACGGCGCGAACAGCAACGTGCATGCCGAAGAAGGCAGCACCGCGCCCACCTTCGTCACCGTTGCCTTCGCCGCCAACGACGGCGGCGGCAAGACGGTGGAGCAGGTGATCGTCAATAATACGGCTTCCGCGCTCGCGCCGAACCCGTTCACGCGCGCGGGCTACACCTTCAAGGGCTGGAACACGCAGGCGGAGGGCGGCGGCGAGACCTACGCGGACAAGCAGAGCGTCACGCTGACGGAGAACACGACGCTCTACGCGCAGTGGACGCAGAACGCCGCGCCCAAGCCGCCCGAGCCGCCCGCGCCCGAGCCCGAGCCGACGCCGGTGTATATCCCGTACTACGAGCCGCCGTTTTCCCAGCAGCTCTCCCCCACGCAGAGCTTTGACGGCGGCAAGGTGAACATTTCGCCCGCGAACGCCCGCGAGGGCAACACGGTCACGCTGACCGCCGTGCCCGACGAGGGCTATCAGCTCGCGTCCCTGACCGTCACGCGCGGCAAGCGCACGGTCGAATTGACGGACAAGGGCGAAAACGTGTTCACGTTCCGCATGCCGGACGAAAAAATCGCCATCGACGCGGTATTCGAGGAAATCCCGGAGCCGGAGGAGCCCATTCCCGCGCCGCCGCCCGAGGGTTCTCCCGTCGTGCTCTCGCCGCAAAAAATCGTCGTCAACGGCGTCGAGGCGCAGGTCGAAGCGTATAACATCGGCGGGACGAACTTCTTTAAGCTCCGCGACCTCGCGGCGCTCCTGCGCGGAACGAGCGCGCAGTTCAGCGTCGTCTACGACGCCGCGCGCCGCACGGTCGTCATCACGCGCGGCGGCGTGTACGGCGGCGAGGCTGGCACGGAATTTGCGGACAAGTCGGAAAGCGCGGCGCGCAGCACGCAGTTCATTGAGCTCGACGGCGTCGCGGTGTCCATGACGGCGTTCAACATCGGCGGCAACAACTTCTTCGGCCTGCGCGAGCTGGCGCACTATCTCGGCTACCGCGTCACCTACGACGAGGCGACGAACGCGGCGATTATCGAGAGCAAATAAGAACAGCGCCGATTTTCGGCGAATTGCGCTCTTGCAAATGCGCGCTCCTTCCTGTATAATACTAGTTACCTCGTCAGGGAGGAGAAAACGCATATGTTTGGTGTGACCACGGACGGCAAGTATGTTGCCGCCAACCGCGATTTCGCGATCCGCATCCCCTACGGCGCCGCCTACGATGTGTTCGACGTGAGCGGCGACGACCTCAACGTGCTGACCATCTACCGCTTTGAGGAGCTGCCTGTGGACTACACCGACGGCGCGTTCCAGCCGCGCGGCGCCGAGACCCGGTGCGACATTCTCAACTTCTCCCTCACCCACGCGCTGAGCGTGGATTCGCTGGGGCAGATGAATTTCCGCGATTTTCTCGCCAATCTCAAGCGCTCGACCGACGAGCAGCTTGCCAAGGTCGCCGTCGGCTCGGCGGCGGGCAATCAGGACGGCGCGAACTTCAGCGTGCTCAAGGTCGTGCAGGACACGCCCGAGATCAAGACCGGCTACATCACGAGCGATCTGTTCGTGGCGGCGAATTTCATGGCGTTCATCTTCACGAAAAAGCACGCCTACCGCGCGACGCTCAAGGTCACGCGCCAGCCGCAGAAGTTCAAGCGCACGGAGATGTACATGATGTCGCTGCTCTCCTCGGTCAAGCCGAACGCCAACTGAAAAAAGCCGAAAAGCTCTGCGTACGATGTGGTACGCAGAGCTTTTTTACGGTCCGGGGGGCGGCGGCGGGTCCGGCGGGTCGAGCGTGGGCGCGTCGGGTGCGTCCGGCGGCGCGCCGGGGTCAAGCGTGGGCGCGTCGGGCGCGTCGGAGGGGCTGCCGGGGTGGAGCGTGGGCGCATCGGGCGCGTCCGGGGCGGGCGTTGGGCGCCCCGGGTGGAGCGTAGGCGCATCGGGGGCGTCGGGCGCCGGGGTCGGCGCGCCGGGATGGAGCGTTTCGGCGTCGGGCGCGTCGGTGGGGCTGCCGGGGGTGAGCGTGGGCGCGTCCGGGGCGCTCGTCGGCCCGCCGGGATAGAGCCACAGGGCGTCGGGCGCGTCGCTCGGCTTTCCCGGGTAAAGCGTGGGCGCGTCGGGCGCGTCCGGGGGATAGACCGGCGGATAGTCGACGGTCACGCCGGGCGTTTTTTCCTCGTCGTCGGCGCCGGGCGTGTAGAGCATGCCGGCGAGCGGATTGCCGGACGGGAGGGCAAACGGCGTGTCGCCGTCGATGACGATGCGCCCGTCCGCGGCTTCGCGCGGGCGCTCCGGCGCGCAGCCGCCCAGCAGCAGTGCGCACGCGAGCAGAAACCATAGCGGCATTTTTCGCACGGCGGCCCCTCCCTCCGATCAAACTGCCGTTATTTTAGCATTTTCGCCGCGCCGGCGCAATATCTGTTTTTCGCAACGGGCGCATCGGTTTTTGCAATTTGACGGGAAAACGGCTTTGTGCTATCATACGCTCGTGTGTTGTGGCATCTGCTGTCACAGAATTCAAGGAAAGGAGAGAGATCATGCAAAAGACAGACCCAAGGTACGAAAGCTATCTCCAGATCCTCAAAGAGGAACTGCTGCCCGCCATGGGCTGTACCGAGCCGATCGCCATCGCCTACGGCGCCGCAAAGGCGCGCGAGGTGCTCGGAGAGCTCCCGGAGAAGGTTTTGGTCGAGGCGAGCGGGAACATCATCAAGAACGTCAAGAGCGTGGTGGTGCCCCATACCGACGGGCTCCGAGGCATCGAGGCCGCCGCGGCGGCGGGCATCGTGGCGGGGCGCGCCGACAAGCTGCTGGAGGTCATCGCCGATGTGAGCGACGAGCAGAAGCGGCAGATTGCCGCCTATCTCAAGAGCCACGAGATCAAGGTCCTGCCCGCGGAGGGCGACGTGGTGTTCGACATCATCCTGACCATGTGCGCCGGGAGCGATACGGTGAAGCTGCGCATCGCCGATTACCACACCAACATCATCCTGATCGAGAAGAACGGCGAAAAGCTGCTCGACAAGGGCGAGCCCGGCACGGAAGCCGCGGACGGCGGGATGGATCACAGCTGCCTGACCGTGGCGGACATCATCGACTTTGCCGAGTCGATGGACGTCGACGACGTGCGCGAGCTGATCGAGCGCCAGATCGAATACAACTACGCCATCGCCCAGGAGGGCATGGCGAACAGCTACGGCGCGAATGTCGGCAAGTCCATGCGCGACTTTGCCGGACGCGATGTCTACATGCGCGCCGGCTACATGGCCGCCGCCGGCTCCGACGCGCGCATGAACGGCTGCGAGATGCCGGTGGTCATCGTCTCGGGCAGCGGCAACCAGGGCATTACCGCCTCGGTGCCGGTGGTCGAGTACGCCAGGGAGCTCGGCGCCGAGCACGACAAGCTGCTGCGCGCCGTGACGCTCAGCGACCTGCTCGCCATCCACATGAAGACCGGCATCGGCCGCTTGAGCGCCTACTGCGGCGCCGTGTGCGCCGGCTGCGCCGCCGGCGCCGCGATCGCGTGGCTGAACGGCGGGAGCGTGGACGTCGTCTCCGGCACGCTCGTCAACTCGCTCGGCACCGTGTCCGGCATGGTGTGCGACGGCGCGAAGGCGTCGTGCGCCGCCAAGATCGCCACGTCCGTCTGGGCGGGGCTGCTCGGCTGGGATATGTCGCGCGGCCGCCAGCGCCTGGAGGGCGGCGACGGCATCGTCGGCGACGACGTGGAGGAGACCATCCGCAACGTCGGGCGCCTCGGGCGCGTCGGTATGCGCGAAACGGACCGCACGATCCTGCGCATCATGACCGACCAGCCCGATCCCGCGTAAGCGATTGTATCATTGTATTATTGTATTAAGTAAGGAGTAAAACCGATATGAAATTCCTCAAGAGCCTGCCCGCGCGGCTGCTCATCGCGATCGTCGCCGGCATTCTGCTCGGCCTCGTTCTGCCCGAGGGCGTGATGACCGTGGTCGTGACGCTCAAGTACATCATGGGCCAGCTCATCAACTTCTGCGTGCCGCTCATTATCATCGGCTTCATCGCGCCGTCGATCACCAAGCTCGGCTCCCGCGCCACGCGCATGCTGCTCGTCGCGATCGTTCTCGCGTACGCCTCCAGCATCCTCGCCGCGTTTTTGTCCATGGGCGCGGGCTTTGCCATCATCCCGAACCTGAGCATCATCACCGACCCCGAGGGCCTGCGCGAGCTGCCCGACGTGGCGTTCCAGCTCAACATCCCGCAGATCATGCCGGTCATGTCCGCGCTGGTGTTCTCGATCCTCCTCGGCCTCGCCGCCGTGTGGACGAAGGCGAAGACCATCACCGCCGTGCTGCAGGAGTTCCAGAACATCGTGCTCGACATCGTGAAGAAGGTCATCATCCCCGTGCTGCCGTTCTTCATCGCCGCCACGTTCTGCGGCCT
>SVKM01000140.1 GCA_015068465.1 Oscillospiraceae bacterium
CTGGACCTCGTCCACCGGCTCGAAGATCACGACGCCGGGGATGGAGCGCAGCACGCCGATATCCTCCATGCTCATGTGCGTGCCGCCGTTGAGCTCGGCGGAGATGCCGGGGTCGGTGCCGACGATCTTGACGTTCTGCTTGGCGTAGGAGATCGAAATGGCGATCTGGTCGCAGATGCGGCGGGTCGCAAACGGCGTGAAGCTCTCGATCCACGGCTTGAAGCCGTAGCTGGAAAGGCCCGCCGCGATGGACGCCATGTCCTGCTCGGCAACGCCGCAGTCAAACATCTGCTTGGGGAAGCGCTCATAGAGGTTGCGCGTGCCGCTCGCCTTGGAAAGGTCGGCGTCCAAAACGCAGACGTGATGGTCCTTTTCCATCATTTCCGCCAGGCACTCGGCGTAAACAGCTCTCATTTCCATGGTTCAAGCCTCCCCTCTGATCTCGCGGATCGCGGCTTCCGCCTGCTCCGCGGTGACGTTGGTGTTGTGGTTGCTCACGCCGAGCTCCTCGATCCACTTCACGCCGCAGCCCTTGCGCGTGTTGAGAATGACCATCGTGGGCTTGCCGCTGCCGCGGTTCGTCTTTGCCTTCTTGCACGCGGCGAGCACCTCGTCGACGTCGTTGCCGTCCTTGACGTCGATGACGTTCCAGCCGAACGCCGCCCACTTGTCGGTAAGCGGCGCGATGTCGTTGACCTCCGCCACGGTGCCGTCGATCTGCATCTTATTATAATCGGTGAAAGCGATGAGGTTGTCGAGCTTCTTGGAAGAAGCGAACATCGCCGCTTCCCAGATCTGGCCCTCCTGGCTCTCGCCGTCGCCGATGAGCGCGTAGATCGTCGCGCCGTCGTTTTCGAGCTTCGAGCCAAGCGCCACGCCGACAGCGCAGGAAAAGCCCTGACCGAGGGAGCCGGTCGTCATGTCGATGCCGGTGGTGCGGTTCATATCGCAGTGAGAGGGGAGATTCGTGCCGCCCTGGTTGAGGGTGAGCAGCTCCTTCTTGTCAAAGTAGCCGCGGTTGGCGAGCGTCGCGTACACCGCGGGGCCCGCGTGGCCCTTCGAGCAGACGAAGCGGTCGCGTCCCGCCATCTTCGGCTGCTTGGGGTCGATGTTCATCTCTTCAAAATAGAGCGCCGCAAGCACCTCCACCACGGAAAGGCAGCCGCCGATGTGGCCGACGCCCAGGTGCCCGATGCAAGTCATGATATCGCAGCGGATATCCTTGCATACCTCTTTCAAATCACAATTCAAAGCCGATCTCCTCCTGACAAAATTTGATTAAAGGTTCTAACCAATCCGAAGTGTACGCTTCTGTGCGGACTTTGTCAAGTCCCTGACAAAAGATTTTTTGACGAATTTTTTATTGAAAAATTTTTCGCTCCGTATTGACAGGCGGCTTTTGCGGCGCTATGATTGTAAACAGCGTTAATTAATTTGAAGGAGGACTTCCGAAAAATGAGCTTTCAGCCGGTTTACGTACCCGTGGGCGTGCCCACGTTCCACCTGGAGACCGCACAGGAGCAGTTCGACCGCTCGATCGCTGCGCTGCGCGGCGTGGACGAGAGCTTCGTCTGTCCCGACAAGATGCTGCTTTCCCTCGACGACCTGCGCGCGTATCTCGACGGCGTCAGGCCCGACCTGATCGTGTTCCAGAACCTGACGTTCGCCAACGCCGCGTATATGGCGGAGGTGCTGCGCCGCTTCGACTGCCCGATGCTTTTGTGGACGCTGCGCGAGCCGGCGGGCGACGGCGGGCGCCTGCGCCTCAACTCGCTCACCGGCGCGTATTCCGCGGCGAACACGCTGCGCGCGTTCGATGACCGCCCGTTTGTTTACGCTTTCGGCGCGCCCGAGGAGGAGAAGGTGCTCTCGGCGGTCCGCGCGGCGGTGCAGGCGGCGAAGGTCAAGTCCGCCATGCGCTCTTTGAAGCTCTCCGCCGTCGGGCACACGCCGCAGGGCTTCGGCTTCGGCCGCGCGCTGGACGCGGAGCTGATGAGCGTGTTCGGCGTGGAGCTCGAATCCATTGAGGCGCGCGAGCTCATTGACATGGCGAAGGGCTACAGCGACGAAGAATGCGCGGAGTATCTGCGCCGCAGCGAGTGCGCGACCTGCGGGCTCGACAAGACGCCCGAAAAGAACCGCCTCGACCACGCGCGGCTCTATAAGGCGTATACCGATTACGTACACTCCCACAACATCGGCGCGCTGGCGTCGCGCTGCTGGCCGGACTTCTTCACCGACTTCGGCACGCCCGTGTGCGCGGTGCTGAGCCTTCTCAACGACGCGGGCGTCGCCGCCGCCTGCGAGGCGGACGTCTACGGCGCGCTTTCGATGTGGGTCGGCATGCAGCTTTCCGGCGAGCCGGTCTTCTTCGGCGACCCCGTCGCGCTCGACGAGGACGAGGGCACGATCACGTTCTGGCACTGCGGCGCGGCGGCTTGCTCGCTCGCGCGCCGCGACACCGGCGCGACGATCGGCGTGCATCCCAACCGCAAGATCGGGCCCGCGATGGATTTCGGCTGCGAGGCGTTCCCGGACGCGACGATCTTCCGCATCGGGCGCGAGCCGGACGGCAGCTTCCGCTTCTTTATCGCCGAGGGCGCGGCGCTCGACAAGCCCAAGCAGTTCATCGGCACGTCCATCGTCGTGCGCACCGACCTCGACAGCCGCATGATCGTCGAGGACAGCGTGCGCGAGGGCTTCGAGCCGCATTTCGCGGTCGTCAAGGGCCGCCACGGCGAAGCGCTCGAGGCGCTCGCGGACCTGTTCGGCTTCGAGGTGTGCCGCTATTGAGGTGTGAGCGCGCATGAAGGATTCCAAACTGACACGCGCGCTTTCGTGGGCGATCGACCTTGTGTGCGCGGGGCTTTTGTGGTGCCTTTTTTCGCTGCCGGTCTTTACGATCGGCGCGTCGGGCACGGCGCTCTACTACGCCGCGGTCAAGTGCATCCGGCACGACAGGGGGACGCTGTGGAAGGTCTTTTGGCAGGGCTTTCGGAGCAATTTCAAAAGCGCGACGAAGCTCTGGCTCGTCTACCTCGCGGCGATGGCGGTCGGGTATGCCAACGTGGCGGCGGCGCGGCAGCTGGGCGGCGCGGGCAATCCGCCGCTCATGGCGCTCGCGGGCGCGATCTTCCTGCCCGTCGCGCTGACGCTGCCGTGGCTGTTCGCCTATGTTTCGCGTTTTGAAAACAGTCTTGCGGGGAGCCTTAAATTTGTCGGCTTCCTCGCGCTCCAAAACGTCGGCAGGAGCCTCCTGCTCACAGCGGAGCTGCTCGGCGCGCTGCTGATCGCGTGGCTGATCCCTTACGTCGCGCCGCTGCTTCCCGGGCCGCTTGCGCTGCTCCAGTCGCTGACGATCGAGCCGGTGTTCCGGCAATATACCGAAAACGCGTCCGGCGCGGACGCGTGGTACAACGAATAAGAACCGGAGGGGGACCGATGAAGAGTTATGACGTAGCGCTCCGCGAGGACGGCTTCACCCTGTCGCTCGGCGGCAGGGAACTGATCCGCCACGACGCGGCCGCGCCCGCGCTGTATCTGGGGCGGGGCGCGGAGAAAATCGCCATGTTCCGCGGCAATTTCGATATCCGCGACCGCGTTTCCCAGCGCGTCGCGCTGCGCTTGGAAAAGCGGGAGGGGGACACGCTGTATTTTTCCCATCCCGACCTGCGCGGCGGATTGACGCTGCACATCGAAGAGCGCGACGGGCTGGTGCATATGGAAACAAAGACGGCGGACGAGCGCTTCAACCGCCTCTGGCTGCGCCTGCGCGCCGAAAAGGACGAGCACGTCACCGGCGGCGGCGAGCAGTTCTCCGCGCTCGACCTGCGCGGGAGGGTCTATCCCATCTGGACGCGCGAGCAGGGCGTGGGCCGCAACAAGCTCACCGAGATCACGCGCCTCGCGGACGCCTCCGACGGGGGCGGCGGGGATTACCACACGACCTTTTTCCCACAGCCGGGCTTCATTTCCTCGCGGATGTACTTCGCGCATTTGATGAACTATGAGTACGCGGAGCTGGACTTCGAGGACGCGGATTTCCACGAGCTCGGCGTCTGGACGGCAAACGCGCACTTCGTCTTCGGCACGGGGGAGAGCTACGCGGCGCTGACCGACCGGCTCGGCGCTCTGCTGGGCCGCCAGCCGATGCTGCCCGACTGGGCGATGAAGGGCCTCTGGCTCGGCGTGCAGGGCGGCACCGAGCGCGCGACGTCGCTTGAAAAGCGCTGCCGCGACCACGGCGTGGACTTGAGCGCCGTGTGGATCCAGGACTGGGAGGGCAAGCGCGTCACCTCGTTCGGCAAGCGCCTGCAATGGGACTGGCGCTGGAACCCCGAGATGTACCCCGGGCTCGACCGCGTCATCCGCGAGGACGACATCGCGTGGATGGGCTACATCAACCCGTATTTGGTCGAGGGCGGGCAGCTCTTCCGCGAGGCGGCGGAAAAGCGCTACTTCGTCCGCCGCGCCGACGGGAGCGACTATCTTTTCGACTTCGGCGAATTTGACTGCGGCGTGGTGGACCTCACCATGCCGGAGGCGTTCGCGTGGTACAAGAACGTCATCCGCGAAAACCTGATCGGGCTCGGCTTCCGCGGCTGGATGGCGGATTTCGGCGAATACCTCCCCGCGGACGCGGTCTGCTGCGGCGGGAGCGGGCTTTCGCTGCACAACGAGTGGCCCGCGCTCTGGGCAAAATGCAACCGCGAGGCGGTGGAGGAGAGCGGAAAGCTCGGCGAGTGCGTGTTCTTCATGCGCGCCGGCGCCGCCGGCAGCCAGGGCAGCGCCACGCTGATCTGGGCGGGCGACCAGTGCGTCGACTGGTCGGACGACGACGGGCTCCCGTCGGTCGTCACCGCCGCGCTGACGCTCGGCATGAGCGGCTTCGGCCTGCATTGCAGCGACGCCGGCGGCTATACGACGCTCTTCGACCTCAAACGCGACGAGGAGCTGCTCGAGCGCTGGCTGGAGTTTGCCTGCTTCACGCCCGTCATGCGCACGCACGAGGGCAACCGCCCGGACTCCAACGTCCAGCTCTACGACAACGAGCGCACGCTCGCCGCCGCCGCGCGCTGGAGCCGCATCCACACGGCGCTGCTGCCGTATCTGCGCGCATGCGTGCGCGAAAACGCGGAGCACAGCGCGCCGGTCATGCGCCCGCTGTTCTGGGCGGCGCCCGAGGCAAAGGAAGCGTGGCAGCGCGAGCGCTACAGTTACCTGCTCGGCGGCGACGTGCTCGTCTGCCCCGTGGTCGAGCCGAACTGCACGCAGCGCGCCGTCTGGCTGCCGGAGGGCGAGTGGGTGCATCTGTGGAGCGGCGAGCGGTATCACGGCGGGGCGCACGACGTCCCTGCGCCGATGGGGCGGCCGCCGGTCTTTTACCGCGCGGAAAGCGCGTACCGCGAGCTGTTCCGGGATATTGCACGGATGTAAACGATCGCCCCGGCAGGCGAAGCGGATCGCTTCAGCTGCCGGGGCAAGTTCTATTCCTATGATTTAACACTGTGATTTAATTCTGTGATAATACACAAAAAGCCTGCGGGAAAATCTACAAATCAGGCATTTCAAATTTCTTTACTTTTTTGAATTATCCAAGTATAATGGCAAACAGAACAGGCTGCTCGGGCACAAAATGCTTGGCAGCAATTAGTTAAGAATGTTAATTAAAAAGGAGAAGTGAACCATGAAGACCGTCAACAAACTGCTCGCGCTGTTTCTTGCGCTGGGTATGCTGCTCTCGCTGACCGCCTGCGGCGGGAACGCGGGTACGCCTGCCGCGCCCGACACTGCCGCGCCTTCCGCTTCCGGCGGCACGACCGCGTCCTCCGGCAGCGCCGATACGGGCTCCGCGGGCGAGATCGTCATCAACTTCCCCAGCATCTGGGTCGGCACGGACTCCAAGGCGGCTTACATGTCTGAGCTGATCGAGAAGTTCAACGCCGAGAACGCCGGTGCGATCAAGGTCGTCGTCGAGGAGCAGACCGACTATCAGGCGTACCGCGACAAGATCCGCACCACCATCACCACCGGCTCGGCTCCCGACCTGTGCATCCTCGATACCACGTTCGACATCAAGGCGTACGCCGAGTCCGGCAAGTTCATGGATCTCACGTCCTATCTTGACCAGGGCTGGGGCAAGAACTTTGCCGACGGCACGTTCGACGCCTGGAGCGTGGACGGCCACACCTATATTCTCCCGTTCGAGAGCGCGGTGTTCACCCCGATCTACAACAAGAACATCCTCGCCGCCGCGGGCTGGGATCATTTCCCCGCCACCTATGACGAGTTCTTCCAGATGGCTGCCGACGTCAAGGCGGCGGGCTACAACGTCATGGGCCAGATGGCGGGCGACAACGCCTGGTCCTCCATGCTCTGGTACTCTCTGATCGTCGAGGCGATCGGCGGCAAGGACGTCTATGCCAACGGCCTGTCCGACCCCGCGTTCGTGCAGGCTGCCGCCGTGCTCAAGCAGATGTATGACTACACCTTCGACGGCGCCGTCTCCGCGACCGCCGGCGACGTCAACGGCCACTTCATCGGCCGCGACACCGCCATCTACCTCAACGGCCCGTGGTGGATCGCCAACTTCTACAAGGAAGACAACGCCGTGGACGGCAAGCTGCTCGCCGACGAGTGCGAGGTCGCCGTCAATCCCGCCTATGCCGGCGGCAAGGGCCAGGGCGGCCTTGTGACCACGGTCCAGGGCTTCCTCGCCGCCGCCAAGCAGGACGACCCCGCCAAGGAGGCCGCCGTCGTCAAGTTCCTGCAGTACCTGACCGATCCCGAACACGTCTCCGAGCTGGCGCTGAGCTCCGG
>SVKM01000141.1 GCA_015068465.1 Oscillospiraceae bacterium
CGCCGCGTCAGCTCGGACGGCAGGTTGCGGACGACGTGTTTTTGCCCGCCGTTCTCGTCAACGACGGGCGCGTGCTCACGAACGCGCTGGACACCTGCGGGCTCGACCGCGCGTGGCTCGATTCCACGCTGCGCGCGCGGGGCTTTCGCAGCGCGCGGGACGTGCTGCTGCTGACGGTCGACGGCGCGGGGAAGGTCCTGTGCGTCGGAAAGGAGGGCGGGGCGTGAAGTATTTTTATCTCCCGGCGGCGATCCTTGCGCTGCTGCTGGGTTTGTCGCTGTGGAACGCGCACGCGGTCGAGGCGGAAACGGACGCATGGTGTGAAACCGTGGAGGCGGCGCGCGCCGCCGCACGCGATGGGGACCTTGCGGCGGCGGAGGCGTCCATGCGGACGCTCGACCGGGACTGGCAGGCGCGGCGGAGGTTCTATCACAGCATTTTGGAGCACGACGAGCTCGACGACGCCGAGGAATTTTACGCCCGCGCGCTCAGCGCGCTTGAGGAGGGCGACGGCGGCGCCTTTCTCGCGGAAACCGCCGCGCTCGCTGCGCAGCTCCGCGTTCTCGCGGAGATGCAGGGGCTCAAGCTGGAGAACATATTATAAAAGCACTTTGCGATTTCGCAAAGTGCTTTTATCTTACAGATCTTCCACGGCAAAGCGGTGCCCCCTGCACTTGGGGCAGGTACAATAGCGCGAACCGCCGCGCGCGACCAGCCGCAGGACCTTCGTCCTGCGCTTATAGTCCCACTGCGCGCCGCACGTAAGGCAGCGCAGGCGGTAGCGGTACGGCTCCTCGCGCCGTCCAGCGCCGGCGGGGACGAGCGCGGGGTCGCAGCAGCGCTCGGGCGCGCAGCCGACCTCGACGCACGCCGCCTTCCAGACCGCGTCGTGCCCGTGGCGCTCGCGCGGACGGCGCAGCTTGACGAGCGCGTGGGCGTACTCGTGGCGGATCGTGTCATAAAACACGTCGTCCGGTGCGTCCATGACAAAATCCGAGATCGTCACGCCCTTCACGGTGCTGCCGACGTAGGTGCAGCTTCCCAGACGCTTCCGCGCGCGCGTGGAAACGCGCAGCAAAAGCGCGCCCGTATCGACGCCGCACAGGGCGTCGAGGCGGTCGTACTCGCGGCGGACGTCGCTCAGGGTGTGTCTCACTTCTCGTCGATGAGCTTGTTGAGCTCGTGCATGAAATCGTCGATGTTCTTGAAGTGGCGGTGGACGGAGGCAAAGCGCACGTATGCGACCTCGTCGACCGGGCGCAGCTTCGTCATCACGAGCTCGCCGATGTAGTCGCTGGAGATCTCGCGCTCGAGCGAGTTCTGGAGCGTCTGCTCGATCTCGTCGCTGAGCTTTTCGATCTGGTCGATGGACACGCGGCGTTTCTCGCAGGCGCGGATCATGCTCGCCGTGACCTTTTCCCGGTCGAAGCTCTGGCGGCTGCCGTCCTTCTTGACGACGATCATCGGCAGGCTCTCGACCGTTTCATAGGTCGTGAAGCGCTTGGCGCAGCTGAGGCATTCGCGGCGGCGGCGGATGCTGCTGCCTTCCTCGGCGGGACGGGAATCGACGACCTTGCTCTCGCTGTGACCGCAGTAGGGACACTTCATAGGGAGACACCTCTTTTTTCTAAATGATCTGCCATAGGCAGATGGATTTTTCCATCATTTGTCAGTATATCACACTTCTTTCCAAAATGGTAGACATAATTTCAAAAAATTTCAAAAAAATCGCAAGATGAAGTGTCCCGCCGCCGTTGCGGGCACAAGCAGAGCGGGCAATATGACGGGAATCCTTCATCAAAGGGCAAAAGACACAAAAGCCATGCACCAATTTTGTCAAAAAGCATGAATTCCAAAATTGGCACAGGTTTATCCTTGCGGAACCGTGCGGCGGTGATTATAATATTTTTGCATGAATCCGGTTTGTTAAAAAAAAGACGAACCAACCAAATTTATAGCGAAGGAGCAAAAGAGTATGGATTTTCATCTGTCCAAAGAGCATGAGCTGGCTCGAAAGATGTACCGCGAATTCGCGGAGACCGAAGTCAAGCCCTTAGCCGAGGAGATCGATGAGGAAGAGCGCTTCCCCATGGAGACCGTCGAGAAGATGGCGAAGCTCGGCATGATGGGCATTTACTTCCCGAAGGAATACGGCGGCGCCGGCGGCGACGTGCTTTCCTACGCCATGTGCGTCGAGGAGCTCGCCAAGGTCTGCGGCACCACCGCGGTCATCGTTTCCGCCCATACCTCCCTCTGCTGCGCGCCGATCTTTGAGAACGGCACCGAGGAGCAGAAGAAGAAGTATCTCCCGGACCTCCTTTCCGGCAAGAAGATCGGCGCCTTCGGACTGACCGAGCCGAACGCCGGTACCGACGCCTCCGGCCAGCAGACGATCGCCGTTCTCGACGGCGACCACTATGTGCTCAACGGCTCGAAGTGCTTTATCACCAACGGCTCCGTCGCCGACACGTTCGTCGTTTTCGCGATGACCGACCCGAAGAAGGGCAACCACGGCATTTCCGCGTTCATTGTCGAGCGCGCGTTCCCCGGCTTCTCCAGCGGCAAGCATGAGAAGAAGATGGGTATCCGCGGCTCCTCCACGACCGACCTCGTCTTCGAGGACTGCATCGTCCCGAAGGAGAACCTGCTCGGCAAGGAGGGCGAGGGCTTCAAGATCGCGATGAAGACGCTCGACGGCGGTCGTATCGGTATTGCCTCCCAGGCGCTCGGCCTCGGCGAGGGCGCCATCGACGAGGCGGTCAAGTACACCAAGGAGCGCGTGCAGTTCAAGCGCCGCCTCTCCCAGTTCCAGAACACGCAGTTCCAGCTCGCCGATATGCACACCCGCATGCAGGCGGCGCAGTATCTGGTCTATGCCGCCGCGATGAAGAAGCAGAACCACGAGGATTACTCCATGGACGCTTCCATGGCGAAGCTGTTCGCGGCGGAGGCGGCGTCCGACGTGACGCGCCGCGCCGTCCAGCTCTTCGGCGGTTACGGTTACACCCGTGAGTATCCCGTCGAGCGCATGATGCGCGACGCGAAGATCACGGAGATCTACGAGGGCACCAGCGAGGTCCAGCGCATGGTCATCGCCAAGTACCTCGGTGTGAACTAAGATAGGAGGGAAGAAACGATGAAGATTCTTGTTTGCGTCAAGCAGGTGCCCGATACCTCCGGCCGTCTCGCCGTGAATCCGGACGGCACCCTCAACCGCGCCCTCATGCAGACCATCATCAACCCCGACGACATGAACGCCGTCGAGGCCGCGCTCAAGCTCAAGGACGAGACCGGCTGCAAGGTCGTCGCCGTCACGATGGGCCCGCCCCCGGCAGAGGGCATGCTGCGCGAGCTGATGGCGATGGGCTGCGATGAAAGCTACCTCATCTCCGGCCGCGAGTTCGGCGGCTCCGATACTTACGCCACGTCCCAGATCATCGCCGCGGGCCTCGACACCATCGGCATCGACGATGACGACGTCATCTTCTGCGGCCGCCAGGCGATCGACGGCGATACCGCGCAGGTTGGCCCGCAGATCGCGGAGAAGCTGCATCTGCCGCAGATCACCTACGCCGCCGAGATCCACAAGGACGGCGACACCCTGACCGTCAAGCGCGTCCTCGAGGACGGCTACATGATGATCAAGGAGAAGACCCCCTGCATGGTCACCTGCATCAAGGAGCTCAACACTCCGCGCTACATGACCGTTTCGGGCATCTTCGAAACCTATTCCAAGCCCATGACCGTGCTCGACTACAACGCGCTCAAGGACAACCCCCTCATCGACAAGTCCACCATCGGCCTCAGCGGCTCCCCGACGAACATCCTCACCTCCTTCACGCCCCCGCAGAAGGAGCCGGGCAAGATGCTCGAGGGCAACGACATGAAGACCTGCGAGACCCTCGCCGGTATTCTTGCCGAGAAACACATCATTTAAGGAAAGGGGAGCGAGAACAATGCGTACGAAGGTTGAACTTGCCAATAAGGATTTCGACAGCTCCAAGATTTCGGAGTTTAAAAACGTATGGGTCTTCTGCGAGCAGCGCGAGGGCAAGATGATGCCCACCAGCTTCGAGCTGATCTCCGAGGGCCGTAAGCTCGCCGACGAGCTCGGCGTCAAGCTCTGCGGCCTGCTGCTCGGCGACAACATCGAGGGCATCGCCAAGGAGCTCGGCGGCTACGGCGCCGACGAGGTCATCGTCTGCGACCACCCGCTGCTCAAGACCTACACTACCGACGCGTATGCCAAGGTCATCTGCGACGCCGTTTCCGAGCTCAAGCCCGAGGCGTTCCTGATCGCCGCGACCAACATCGGCCGCGACCTCGGCCCCCGCTGCGCCGCGCGCCTGCACACCGGCCTTTGCGCCGACTGCACGCACCTCGACGTCGACATGCCCGCCTACAAGGATTTCCTGCGTAAGGCGTCCACGCTGCCCGAGGACCGCATCGACAAGCTCGGCGTCATCAAGCTCAAGGACAACAACACCGGCGAGATGGTCGACCACGACGTTTCCCGCGGCTTGAAGATGACCCGTCCGGCGTTCGGCGGCAACCTGATGGCGTCCATCGTCTGCCCGCGCTTCCGTCCCGCGATGGCGACGGTGCGCCCCGGCGTTATGAAGAAGAACCCGTTCGACCAGGCGAAGGCGGACAAGGTCACGCTCACCAAGTACGACGTGAAGCTCACGGCGGAAGACGTCCACACCGAGGTCGTCGAGGTCGTCAAGGCGGCGAAGAAGCTCGTCGACCTGATCGGCGCGGACTACATCGTTTCCGTCGGCCGCGGCATCAGCAAGGACGTCGAGGGCGGCATCAAGCTCGCTGAGGAGCTTGCCGAGGTGCTCGGCGGCGTCGTCGGCGGCAGCCGTGTCGCGATCGACAGCGGCTGGCTCACGGCGGACCATCAGGTCGGCCAGACCGGCAAGACCGTCCATCCGAAGGTCTACATCGCGCTGGGCATCTCCGGCTCGATCCAGCACAAGGCCGGCATGAGCGAGAGCGAGTGCATCATCGCGGTCAACAAGAACGAGAACGCCCCGATCTTTGAGATCGCGGACTACGGCATCTGCGGCGACCTCTTCAAGGTCACCCCGATGCTCACCGAGGCGTTCAAGGCGGCGAAGGCCGCGAAGTAAGCGCTTTGCGGTCATAAACGCATCAAAAATGGAGAGAACTGACGTTCTCTCCATTTTTTTGCGCGCAAGGAATGCGCATTTTGCCGCATACTAAGCGTCGGGTATTGCAAGTAGAAGGAAGTAAGGAGAATTTCACAATGAGAAGGACCCTTGCGATCACAGCGGCAACGGCGCTGCTCGCGCTTTCGCTCGCGGGCTGCGGCGATACGGCGGATCGGACGAACGGCGGCGTCAACGGCGGCGCCGGCGCTACGACCGCCACGGACACCATGCACAACGACGACGGCATGACCGGCACCGGCACGTCGAGCGGCGCGACTGCGAACGGCGGCACGACCGGTACTGGCACCAACGGCACCGGCATGACCGGCACCGACGGTGCGAATACCGGACTCGGCGGCGTGGCGGGCGCGGTCAACCGCGGCGGCGCGTCGAACCGCAACGGTACGGCGGGCAACGGCTACACGGGCAGCGGCTACGCGAACGGCACGATGTACAGCGGCCGGGATGGCGGCGTCTACACCGCGACGAACAACGGCAGCGTGACGAGCGGCACTGTGGACTATTCGAACGACGCGGCGGTGCACCGCGCGGCGAAGGCGGGCGACAACTACGCGCGCATGCTCGAAAACGGGCGCGTGCACGACTCGGACGGCTTCCTGCTCGACGGCGAGAACGCGTCTTGGCGCACGTTCTGAGGAAAAAAGACGCTTGCCTCTCGCAAGCGTCTTTTTTATCCATTTTATCTTTTGAACTGATTTAGAGATTACCACATTTTCTTTGGTGAATATACACAAAAGGGTAGCGAACGCAAAAAGGGCAACCCCATTTCTGGAGTTGCCCCAAGCAACGAATAATACCCGTCAAGCTGCCTGCGGTATAAATACCTGAGGTACTCCATCCCCAATGTCAATGGTAATCATAAGCTGCCCGTTCTTCTGCCATTTAGAAAAGATTATGTCTGCATAGTCTGTCTCAATGATAAGGCAATCCCACGGAATAGGATCATCTTCATTTGTATCTGTATCCAAGTAGTATGCCATATCAGAATCGTGCAAAACAACAGGATTTAACGTTTTATGCCGCTTGGGTGCACGAATATCGTGTATAACAATGTTTTTGAGTTCGTAGCCATCCTCTGCTTTTACAAAGGAAAGTGAGCTATGATCCACATCTTCGCTCATTTCATAAGTTTCCCAATCAACAACAAAGAATAGATTGATGCCCCGATAATCGCCCACGAAATCATTCAGTGATACAGACGTAGGATCTCCTGCGTTGCTTACGACTGGTTCCCCTGTTCCCTGCCCGCCTGTATCATCCGGCTTGCCAGTGCCATTGTTGTATCGTGACTGATAAGCACGCTGGTTTATGATATCTGTGCACCGATACTCTGCTTCATATTCATTATCATCATCAAATAAGCAATAGGACATTGTGCAGGCGTCAGATCCATCAATGATTGAATAAATATCGGTAATGCTTTCGTCCTCCTACAATATAGTTACGGTTAAGGGCACGGCAGCCAGCCGTGTCTTTTTCCATCTCAAAGCCGAAGCTGT
>SVKM01000142.1 GCA_015068465.1 Oscillospiraceae bacterium
GACGACCGAGCTGCACAAGGTCCCGGCAACGATCCTCTCGCGCTGCCAGCGCTTCGCGTTCCGCCGCATCCTGCCCCGCGACATCGAAGCGCGGCTGGAATATGTGGCAAAAGCGGAAAACATCGACTTGAAGCCCGACGGCGCGGAGCTGCTCGCGCGGCTGTCCGACGGCGCGCTGCGCGACGCGCTGAGCCTGCTCGACCAGTGTGCCGCCGCCGGCGGCAGCATCGGCGCGCAGGAGGTGCTCGACACACTCGGCCTTGCCGGCAACGTTCAGACCGCGCAGCTGCTCGGCTTTGTGCTGCGGCGCGACGCCAAGGCGGCGCTGCTGCTGCTCCACCAGCTCTATTCCGGCGGCAAGGACGTTTCCGCCGTGCTCGGCGAGCTCTCGACGCTCGCGCGCGACCTGCTCATCTCGTCGACCGCGCCCGAGGGCGGCGCGGCGCTGCTCTCCGGCGGCTACGACGACAAAACGCTCAAATCGCTGCAAAAGGAGGCGTCCAACGTGCGCCTCATCCAGATCTGCACCATCCTGCAGGAAACCTCGGCGGCGCTGCAATTGAGCGTCAACCGCCGCACGGACGCGGAGCTGTGCCTGCTGCGGCTGTGCGACGAATCGCTCTCGGGCGACCTCACGGCGATCAACTCCCGCATCGCACGGCTGGAGGAACAGCTCGCCGCGGGCGCGGCGTTCCGCGCGCAGGCCGCTCCCGCTCCCGCGCCCATTCCCGCGCCCATCGAGGCCGCGCCGGAGCCGGAGGCGTCCGGGGAATCGCTCCCCTGGGACGGCGGCGAGGAGGAGGGCCCCCCGCCCTACGGCGAACCAATCGCATCGGAGCAGCCGAACGTTCCGGAGCCCGCGCCTGTCTCCGCGCCGGAGGCATCGGCGACTCCCGCTCCCGAAACGCCGCGGCAAAGCGAGGCTCCCGCGGGCGGCTCGGACGACGGCAGCCTGTTCGCAGGACTGATGGAGAGTTACAAAAACCGCCTCACGCCCGACAAACGCGCCTTCATCGGCATGGCAAAGGGCCGTATGGCGAACGGTGTGCTGACGGTCTACTGCGGGACGGACGTGCAGAAAAGCAGGCTCGATACGCCCGCGGTCACGCAGGTGCTCTCCGAGGTCACGGCGCAATCCATCGGCAGTCCGGTGACGGTGCGCTTCCTGACCGGCGAGCCGGAGGGTGAAACGCACGACAAGATGCAGGATCTGCTGGAGATCGGCAGTAAATTCGGCAATTTCAAAACAAGATAAGAGTCAGGAGGAACCAACGATGGCAAAGGGATACAGCGCAAGGCGCGGGTTTTCCAACGGCAGCGGCGCTTCGATGAAGCAGCAGGCGATGCAGCAGCAGCTGATGAAGATGCAGGAGGACATGGCGAAGAAGCAGCAGGAGGTCGAGGAAAAGACCTTCACGGCGAGCGTCGGCGGCGGCGCGGTGACCGCGACGGTCAACGGCAAGAAGGAGCTCACCGCGCTCGTCATCAAGCCCGAGGCGGTCGACCCCGAGGACGTCGAGATGCTTCAGGACATGGTGATGTCCGCCGTCAACGAGGGGTTGCGCCAGGCGGAGGAAGCGATGAGCGCCGGCATGAACGCGCTCACGAGCAGCCTCGGCCTCGGCGGTCTGGGAATTCCCGGGCTGTAAGCGCAAAGATAAGAAGACCCGCGGGGCGATCGCCCTGCGGGTCTTTCCTATTATATAATATAAGGTTACATCTTCTCCGGTGCCGTCACGCCGAGGATGCCCATGCCGTTGCGCAGCACCTGGCGCGTCGCCTCCGCGAGCTTGAGGCGCACGGCAATCACGTCGTCCGCCTCGCCCTTGATGCGGCAGGCGTTGTAGAAGCGGTGGAACGTGCCCGCGAGCGAGACGAGATAGCGGTTGATATAGCTCGGATCGTAGTCGCGCGCCGCCATGCGGATCTCCTCCGGGAAGCGCGAGAGCTCCTTGACAAGCGCACGCTCCTGCTCGGTCGTCGCCTTTGTTATGTCAACCTTTCCCGCCGCCGGCACCGTGCAGCCCTCGTCGGCAAGCGCCTTCAGAAGGCTGCAAATGCGCGCGTGCGCGTACTGGACATAGTAGACCGGATTCTCGCTGTCCTCGCGCACGGCGAGGCCAAGGTCAAATTCCATCTGCGTGTCGGGCTTGGTGTTGAAGAACCAGCGGCAGGCGTCGACCGGGATCTCGTCGAGCAGGTCCGCGAGCGAGATGGTCTTGCCCGTGCGCTTGGACATGCGCACCGCCTCGCCGTCGCGCACGAGCTTGACGAGCTGCATCAGCACGATGTCGAGCCGGTTGGTGCCGTCAAGCCCCAGCGCGTCCACCGCGCCCTTGAGACGGGCGACGTGGCCGTGGTGGTCGGCGCCCCAGATGTTGATGACCTTGTCGAAGCCGCGCACGCCAAACTTGTTGCGGTGGTACGCGATATCGGAGGCAAAGTAGGTATAAAAGCCGTTGGCGCGGCGCAGCACGTCGTCCTTGAGGTCGAGCTTGTCGATCTGCTCGTCGGTCTTGCCCTCGCGCTTCATGTTCTCGCGCATGATCTCCGCCGTCTTGAGCCAGAGCGCGCCGTCCTTTTCATAGGTGTAGCCGCGCTCGGTCAGCAGCGCCATCGCCTCGGGCACCGCACCGCTGTCGTAGAGCGAGGACTCAAAGAACCACTCGTCGAACTTGATGCCGTAGCGCTCAAGGTCGCTCTTCATCTTCGGGATGTTGACGTCAAGCCCGAAGCGCGCCATGTCGGCGTGGCGCTTCTGCTCGTCGAGGTTTACATAACTATCGCCATGCTTCTCATAGAACGCCTGCGCCAATTCCTTGATGTCGTCGCCGTGGTAACCGTCCTCGGGGAATTCGACCGCGTCCTCTCCCTTGATGATCTGGAAGTAGCGCGCCTCGATGCTCTTGGCAAACTTTTCGATCTGGTTGCCCGCGTCGTTTACATAAAACTCACGCCAGACCTCCGCGCCGCTCCAGTCGAGCACGCTCGAGAGCGTATCGCCGAGGACGCCGCCGCGCGCGTTGCCCATGTGCATGGGGCCCGTGGGGTTGGCGGAAACGAACTCGACCATGTACTTCTTGCCTTTGAGCCCGTCGCCTCTGCCGTAGGCGCCCTGCTCCGCGTCGACGGCGGCGAGCACGTCGGCGTACCACTTGTCGCCGAGGCGGAAGTTGAGGAAGCCGGGGCCGGCGACCTCGACGCCGGTGAAGTAGGTGCCGGCAAAGTCCATCTTGCCCGTGATCGCCTGCGCAACGTCGCGCGGGCTCTTTTTCATCGCCTTCGCCGCGGCGAGGCAGAACGTCGTCGTATAGTCGCCGTTGGCGGTGTCCTTGGGGATCTCGACCGCGACCGGCGTGTCCACGCCCTCGGGCAGCAGCCCCTCGGCAGCGGCGGCGGCATAGGCTTTTTTCGTCAACTCTACGATCTGGTCTTTCGCGCTTTGGATCATGTTCATGGCAGTCACCTCAGATTTGGGTTTGGTATTAAAAAATACTTTGGGAAGTATTTTAACACATTGAAAAATGCGGTGCAATAGCTTATGATAAGAAATATGGAAGATTTGGGCGGATCGTGTGGAAACGGAGGGCACGAATGGAACAGACGCGATGGTATAAGGACAAGGTTTTCTATCAGATCTGGCCGCGGAGCTTCTGCGACGGCAACGGCGACGGCGTGGGCGACCTCATCGGCGTGTACGAAAAGCTCGACTACATCAAATCACTCGGCTGCGACGGCATCTGGTTCTCGCCGCTGTACCCATCCCCCGGCGTGGACTGCGGGTACGATGTCTCCGACTATATGGACATCGACGCGCTCTACGGCGGCATGGACGCGTTCAAACGGGTATTGGACGGCGCGCACGAGCGCGGCATGAAGGTCATCATGGACCTCGTCGTCAACCACACCAGCGACGAGCACGAGTGGTTCCAGAAGTCCCGCCGCCGCATCGAGCCGTATACCGATTATTATATCTGGCGCCCGGCGGGGCTCGCCGGAAAGCTCCCGAACAACTGGGACAGCGCGTTCGAGGGAAAGGCGTGGCAGTGGGACGACGTCCGCCGCGAGTATTATCTGCACCTCTTCGCCATCCGGCAGCCCGACCTCAACATGGACAACCCCCTCGTGCGTCAGGAGGTCAAGCGCATCATGCGCTTCTGGCTCGACCTCGGCGTGGACGGCTTCCGCGAAGACGTCATCACCTTTATCTCCAAGCGCGACGGCCTTCCCAACGACTATTTCATGCCGGTGATGCGCGGCATCGCGCACTACAACCATGGCCCGCGCATCCATCTGTATCTGGAGGAGTTCAAGCGTGACGCGCTGAGCCGCTACGACTGCTATACGATCGGCGAGGCGCCGCTCGTCGCACCGAAAAAAGCGCTCGACTACATCAATGAGGAGACCGGACAGCTCAACACGATGATCCAGTTCCAGTGCATGAACGCGGATTGCTTCCTGAACGACTACGTCGTGCTGCCGTTCTCCGCACGCCGCCTCAAGCGCGCGTTCGACGAGTGGCAGGAAAAGCTCGAGGGCAAGGCGTGGAACATGCTCTACCTCGAAAACCACGACCACCCGCGCGTCATCTCCCGCTACGGCAGCGAAAAATACCGCGTCGAGAGCGGCAAAATGCTCGCGGCGGCTTACCTCTTCCAGAAGGGCACGCCGTTCGTCTACCAGGGGCAGGAGATCGGCATGATCAACTGGCGGCCCGAAAAGGCGTCCGACTACGAGGACGTGCAGACGCGCTGGCACTATGAGAACATGCTCTCGCACATCCTGCCCGACAGCGTCCGCCTCAAGTGGTGCCACCGCGCCTCGCGCGACAGCTCGCGCACGCCGATGCAGTGGAGCGCGGAGGAGAACGCCGGGTTCACGACCGGAACGCCGTGGTTCTCCGTCAACGACAATTACCGCGAGATCAACGTCGCGGCGCAGGAAAATGATCCCAACTCGCTTTTGAACTTCTATCGCGACGCAATTATGATCCGCAAGAGACTTAGCGTGGTGCGGGATGGAGATTATGTCGACCACCAAAGGTTTTCGGGAAGCCTCTACGTCTACTCCCGGACGCTGGGAGCGCAAAGACTGCTCGTGATCTGCTCGTTTGTCGAGCGGCCCGTGCATTTCAAGGCTCCCCGGGGATTCGATCTCTCGCGCGGCGAGCTGCTGCTCAAAAATTACGGCTCCGAGACATCGAAAAATGGATTTACCACGAAGCCGTATGAGTGCCGAGTCTATTATTTTACATAATATTTCCAATAGACAGAAAGATGCCGTCAGTCTCTTGACAGTGCGGCGTCTTTTTGTTATCCTTAAATTCGATAAAATCCGTACTGAAAGGGGTTCGTGATATGCTGCAATCGACTCCGGCGCAGCCTGTGCCGCGCAAGAAGATCTGGACCGTGGTCTATACGGATTCGGAGACCGAGTGCTTTGAAATACGCACGCTGCCCGAGGACAGCGACGAGGGCTTTGAAACGCTGTTCCACAAGGAATACACGATCGGCACCGCGATCGGCGACTTTCTGGAGGTCGACCTTTCGATCTGGAACCAGATGCTGCCGAAGATGCAGGAGGCGGTGCAGTCCATCAACGAGGGCCGCTACCTCAAAAAGAGCTTTAACGCCATCTTCTACTGCACGCTCTACTGGCTCGACCAGAGCGCGTTCTTCGCGCCGTTCGCCGCCGCGCTCCAGCGCCTGCACATCATCCACGGCGTCGGCGACTTCATCTCGCTCGACGAGTGCAACGAGCAGATGGCGTACTACAAGGACCTGCAGCAGTATCTGCGCGATCTGATCGACCAGGTCTTCAGCGTCGGCGAAGGCGAAAACACGGCGCTGCGCTACTTCGCGCTCCAGCAGCAGTTCGGCGAGGATTCCTATCCCCCGTTCGCCTTTGACGCCGTGCAGTACCTCGCCGTGCCCAAGGGCGTCGGCGGGCTCTACGCCTACGACGAGTTTTTGGAGGAGGACGAAAAGCGCGATTTCCGCACCGTCGTGACCGAGGTGCTGGAAACCGAGGACCCCGAGGCGTTCGGCGAGTTCCTGCTCTACCGCTACTTACAGGAGAACCTGCACCTGCGCAAGTGCAAGTACTGCTCGCGCTATTTCGCGACGCTGGGCCACACAAAGCTCGAATACTGCGACCGTCTGATCGAGAACTCGACCAAGACCTGCCGCGAGATGGGCTCGCTGCGGCTCTACGAGCAGCGCAAGATGGAGGACCCCGCCATCCGCGAGTACAAGCGCTCCTACAAGACGCACAACGCGCGCATCCGCTACGGCCTGATGACGCGCGAGGAGTTCACCGCCTGGTCGGTCGAGGCGCGCAAGAAGCGCGACGCGTGCAGCGCCGGCGAGCTGCCGCTGGAGGAGTTCGTCGCGTGGCTCAACAGCGACAAACCGCAGGGAAAACAATGATTTTCGATAGATTTATCTCTCGCATGTAATAGTTTCTCCTGTTATCCCAGTATAGTATAGACAAAAATCCGGAGCGGCAAACCGCTCCGGATTTCGTTTTTTGATGGGTGCCGGCGCTTACGCGCTCTTCTTCGCCTGGCCCTTCTGACGCGCGTACTCCGCCGCGCCGAGGGCGCCCATGAGCTGCGGGT
>SVKM01000143.1 GCA_015068465.1 Oscillospiraceae bacterium
TCTACGGCCTTCTCACCGGCAAAACGGCGGAGGCGGAGGCGTTTTTCAACGAGCAGGCGGCGCTTGCTGAGAGCATTTTCGCGCGGGAGAGCACCGGCAAAACGGCGGCGTTTTTCTTTCTCACCGCGAGCGGCGGCGTCAACGTCCGCCGGCCGGAGGACTACGTCGCCAAAATGATCGCGCTCGCGGGCGGGACCTATGTCTTTGACGGACTGGCAGGCGACGGCGAGAGCGCGCGCTCGACGATGAACATGCAGACGGAGGCGTTCTACGCCGGGGCGAAGGACGCGGACGTGCTTATTTACAACGCGACCATCGACGGCGGCATGGATACGACGGCGCAGCTGCTCGAAAAGGCTGACTGGCTCGCTGATTTCCGCGCGGTGCGCTCGGGAAACGTCTGGTGCACGGAGGCGAACCTCTTTCAGGAAACGACCGGCATCGCGGCGATGATCGACGAATTGCATCAGATTTTCAGCGGCACGGCGGGCGGGAGCGCGCTGACATACTTTCACAAATTGAACTGAGGGGGCGAGGACGGATGGAAAGCGGGAAAGGACGCCGCGTTTGGGCGTTTGTGCTGCTTGCCGCCCTCGTTCTTTTGCTGCTTGCGGCAAACCTGGCGGTCGGCAGCGTGCGCGTTTCGGCGGACGAGCTGCGCGAGGTGCTGCGCACGCGCGGCGGCGTCGAGACCGCGGCGCGCATCGTCTGGACGCTGCGCCTTCCGCGCCTGCTCGCGGCGGCGCTGCTCGGCGGCGCGCTCGCGGTGTCGGGCTTCCTGCTGCAAACGTTCTTTGCAAACCCCATCGCGGGGCCGTTCGTGCTCGGCATTTCGTCGGGTGCGAAGCTGACCGTCGCGCTGACGCTGATCCTTGCGCTCTCGCACGGGCGGACGCTCGGCTCGGCGGCGATGATCGGCGCGGCGTTTTTCGGCTCCGTCGCTGCGACGGGTTTCATTTTGCTGCTCTCGGCGCGCGTGAAAAAGATGTCGCTGCTCGTGGTGTGCGGCGTGATGATCGGCTATATCTGCAACGCGGTCACGGAATTCGTCGTGACCTTTGCCGACGACGCGAACATCGTGAACCTGCACAACTGGTCGATGGGCAGCTTTTCCGGTATCCGCTGGGCAAACCTGCGCGTGATCGCGTGGGTGACGCTCGTCGGCGTGCTGGCGGGCTTCCTGCTCTCAAAGCCGATGAGCGCGTATCAGCTCGGCGAGGGCTACGCGCAGAATCTGGGCGTGAACCTCAAGCGCTTCCGCCTGGAGCTGATTTTGCTCTCGAGCGTGCTCTCCGCCTGCGTGACGGCGTTTGCGGGGCCGATCTCCTTCGTCGGCGTGGCGGCGCCGCATCTGATGAAGAGCCTGTTCAAGACTGCAAAGCCCATCGTGATGATCCCGGCGTGCTTCCTCGGCGGCGCGGCGTTCTGCCTGTTCTGCGACCTGCTCGCGCGTACGATGTTCGCGCCGACGGACTTGAACATCAGCGCGGTGACGGCGGTGTTCGGCGCGCCGGTCGTGATCTGGATGCTGGTGAAACGAAAGGCGGGATGAGCGGATGGATGAGATCATTTTGCACACGAAGGGCCTTGCGGCGGGCTACGGCGAGAAGGCGGTGCTGCGCGACGTTTCGTTTTCGGTGCGCGGCGGCGAGATATTGACGCTCATCGGGCCGAACGGCGCGGGCAAGTCGACGATGCTCCGGACGCTCGCGCGGCAGCTTGCGCCGCTCGCGGGCACGGTGTGCCTCGGCAAAGAGGACCTTGCGCCGATGCACGAAAACGAGCTTGCGAAAAAGCTTTCCATCGTCACGACCGAGCGTGTGCGCGCCGAGCTGATGACCTGCGCCGACGTGGCGGCGACGGGGCGCTACCCGTACACGGGGCGGCTCGGCATCCTCTCGGAGGCGGACAAGAAGATCGTTGCGGAGGCGATGGCGCTCGTCCATGTGACGGAGCTTGCGGAGCAGGATTTTTCCCGCATCAGCGACGGACAGCGCCAGCGCGTCCTGCTCGCGCGCGCGATCTGCCAGGAGCCGGAGGCGCTGCTGCTCGACGAGCCGACGTCGTTTCTCGACGTGCGCCATAAGATCGAATTTCTGACGACGCTCCGATCGCTCGCGCGCGAAAAGCATATCGCGGTTGTAATGAGCCTGCACGAGCTGGACTGCGCCGCGCGCATTTCCGACACGGTGCTCTGCGTCCGTGACGGCGTGGTCGACCGCGTCGGGAGGCCCGCGGAGATATTGACGAGCGATTACATCGAAACGCTCTACGGCATGGCTCCGGGCAGCTACGACGCGTTCTTCGGCGGCGCGGGGGAGCAGAGCTTCTTCCAGAACCGGGGCTGTAAGAGCTTTCCCTGCCACAAGGGCGTGGACGAAGCGGACTTCAACTGCCTTTTCTGCTACTGCCCGCTCTACGCGCTCGGCGACGGGTGCGGTGGGAGCTTCCATTACACGGAAAAGGGCGTCAAAAGCTGCGTGGACTGCGCGTTTCCGCACCGGCGGGAGAATTACGGCAAGCTGCTCGCGCGCTGGCCGGAGATCGCGGCGCTCGCGGGGAGGAAACCAGATGGCGTTTGAACACTACATCCGCAGCGGCACGCAAAAACTGCGCTGCGGCTACACGACCGGCGCGTGCGCCGCGCTCGCCGCGGCGGGGGCGGCGCGGCTGCTGCTGTTCGGCGAAGCGCCGGAGCGCGTGCGCCTTGTGACGCCGAAGGGCTGGGCGGTCGAGACGCCGCTTCTGGACTGCTCGCTCGGCGGGGAGGAGGCGCGCTGCGCGGTGAGAAAGGACGCGGGCGACGATCCCGACGTGACCGACGGCTGCCTTGTTTACGCGGCGGTGCGCAAGGCGCCGCGCGGCGTGACGATCGACGGCGGGACGGGCGTCGGGCGCGTGACAAAGGCGGGGCTGGACCAGCCCATCGGCGCGGCGGCGATCAATACCGTGCCGCGGCGCATGATACGCTCCGCGGTGGAGGAAGTCTGCGCGGAAGCGGGCTACGGCGGCGGGCTTTCCGTGGTCATCTCGGTTCCGAACGGCGCGGCGCTTGCGAAAAAGACCTTCAACCCGATGCTCGGCATCGAGGGCGGTATTTCCATTCTCGGCACGTCGGGCGTCGTCGAGCCGATGAGCGAGCAGGCGCTGATCGACACGATCGGCGTCGAGATCCGTCAGGCGGCGGCGTCCGGCGGAAAGCGCCTCATTCTGACGCCGGGCAATTACGGCGCGGACTACCTCCGTGAAAACGGGCTCGACACGCTCGGCGCGCCGGTCGTCAAGTGCTCGAACTTTGTCGGCGAGGCGCTCGACGCCGCGGCGGCGGAGGGCTTTGCGGAGGTGCTGCTCGTGGGGCACATCGGCAAGCTCGTCAAGCTCGCGGGCGGGATCATGAACACGCACTCCAAGCAGGCGGACTGCCGCGCGGAGCTGTTCACCGCGCACGCGGCGCTGTGCGGCGCGGACACGGCGCTGTGCCGCGAATTGATGGACGCGGCGACGACCGACGCCTGCATCGCTCTGCTGGACGAAGCGGGCTTGCGCGGCGCGGTCATGGAAAGCCTGCTCGCGGCGATGCAGCGGCATCTGGACCGCCGCGCGGCGGGAAAACTGCGTGCCGGCGCAGTGATCTTTTCCAACGAATACGGCGGCCTCGGCGAAACAACGGAGGCGAAAAACCTGCGCAAGGAGTGGTCGTAAATGGTACATTTTGTCGGCGCGGGGCCGGGCGCTCCCGACCTCATCACGCTGCGCGGCGCGGCGCTTTTGAAGGCGGCGGACGTCGTGATCTACGCGGGGAGCCTTGTGAATCCCGCGCTGCTGGACAATTGCAAGGAGGGCTGTGAGATCTTCAACAGCGCCGAAATGACGCTGGGCGAGGTCCTCGCGGTCATGGAGCGCGCGGAGGCGGAGGGCAAGACGACCGTGCGCCTGCACACCGGCGATCCGAGCCTCTACGGCGCGATCCGCGAACAGCTCGACGCGCTGCGGGAGAAAGGCGTCGGCTTCGACGTGACGCCGGGCGTCAGCAGCCTGTTCGGCGCGGCGGCGGCACTGGACGCGGAGTTCACGCTCCCCGGCGTCAGCCAGAGCCTGATCGTCACGCGCCTCGCGGGGCGCACGGGCGTCCCCGTGGGCGAGGCGCTGCGCGATTTGTCGCGCCACGGCGCGTCGATGGCGCTGTTCCTCTCGTCGGGAATGCTCGACAAGGTGCAATCGGAGCTGCTTGCGGGCGGCTATGCCGAGGATACCCCGGCGGCGCTTGTCTACAAGGCGACATGGCCGGACGAGAAAACCGTGCGCTGCACGGTCGGCACGCTCGCGGCCTCGGGCGCGGCGGCTGGCGTCCGCAAGACCGCGCTCGTGCTCGTCGGCGGTTTTCTGGACGCGCCGTACGAAAAGAGTAAGCTGTACGATCCGTCGTTCACGACGGAGTTTCGAAAGGGCAGGGCATGAAAAAAGGAGAGATCGCCTGTCTCGCGTTCACGGAGCGCGGGCGCGCGCTGGCGCAGACCCTCTGCGCTTCGCTCGGCGGAACGGTAAGCTGCACGCGCGACGGCGTTTCGCTCGCGGATTGGACGGCGGAGGCGTTCGCGTCCTGCCGCGCGCTCGTGTACGTCGGCGCGGCGGGCATCGCGGTGCGCGCGATCGCACCGCATCTCGTGAGCAAGGCGAGCGACCCGGCGGTGCTCGCCGTCGACGAGTGCGGACGGTTTGCCGTCCCGCTCGCGTCGGGACACCTCGGCGGCGCGAACGAGCTGGCAAGACGGATCGCGCGCGTCTGCGGCGCGACTGCCGTCATCACGACCGCGACAGACGTAAACGGCGTGTTCGCCGCCGACGAGTGGGCGCGCGTGCAGGACATGGCGATCGCGGACGTATCGAAGATCAAGGCGGTCTCGGCAAAGCTGCTCGCGGGGGAAACCGTGGCCGTCCGCGCCGCGTTCCCCATTGACGGCGCGCCGCCCGAGGGCGTCTGCCTGACGGCTTCGGACGCCGCGGACGCGTGGGTGGATGTGCGCGCGCACGACGTGCTGACGCTCGTGCCGCGCGCGCTTGTCCTCGGCGTCGGCTGCAAGCGCGGCACGACGGCGGAAACGCTGGAGGAGCGGTTCGCGGAATTCTGCGCGGAGACCGGCGTTTTGCCGGAGGCGGTCCGCGATGCCGCGACGATCGACTTAAAGCGCGGCGAAGCGGGGCTTTCGGAGTTCTGCGCCGCGCACGGCTGGCCTCTCGCGTACTACACGGCGGAGGAGCTTGCGGCGGTGGAGGGCGAATTTTCCACCTCGGCCTTCGTCGCGCGCACGACGGGCGTGGACAACGTCTGCGAGCGCGCGGCGGTCAGGCGCGCGGGCGGGGAGCTGATCGTGAAAAAGACCGCGCGCGGCGGCGTGACCTTCGCGCTCGCGAAACGAAACCTTCATCTGGATTGGAGATGGCGAAATGGCTAAGCTGTACGTTGTCGGCATCGGGCCGGGGGACGCGGCGCACATGACCGCGGCAGCGCGCGCCGCGCTGGACGCATCGGACGTGCTATGTGGCTACGAAGCGTATCTGGAGCTTGTCAGGCCGCTGTATCCGGGCAAGGAGACGTTCTCCACGCCGATGAAGCAGGAGATCGACCGCTGCCGGCGCGCGCTGGAACTGGCGCGGAGCGGAAAGACCGTCGCACTCCTTTGCAGCGGCGACGCGGGCGTCTACGGCATGGCGAGCCCCGTGCTGGAGCTGCTGCCGGAGTATGGAAACGTTGCGGTCGAGATCGTCGCGGGCGTGACGGCTGCGCTTTCGGGCGCGGCGGCGCTCGGCGCGCCGCTGGGACACGATTTCTGCGTCATTTCGCTCTCCGATCTGCTCACGCCGTGGGAGGTGATTGAAAAGCGCCTGCGCTGCGCCGCCGAGGGGGATTTCGCCATCGCGCTCTACAACCCCTCGTCGCACAAGCGTGCGGACTATCTGCTTCGCGCCTGCGACGTCCTGCTCGAGACGCGAAGCGGCGAAACGCTGTGCGGCGTCGTGCGCAACATCGCGCGCGAGGGGCAGGAGGCGCGTATCCTGACGCTCGCCGAGCTGCGGGATACGCGGGTCGATATGTTCACGACCGTTTTTATCGGCTCGTCGACCACGAAGAACATCGGCGGATATCTGGTTACGCCGAGAGGATATCAAACATGAGCATTTTCATTTTCAGCGGCACGACCGAGGGGCGCGAGCTGTCCTGCCGTCTCGCCACGCGCGGCGCGGACGTGACGGTGTGCGTCGCGACCGAATACGGCACGGAGGAGCAGGGCGCCCACGAGGGCGTCACGGTGCTCACGGGGCGCAGGTCCGCGGACGAGATGGCGGCGCTGCTGCGCGGCTTTTCCCTCTGCGTCGACGCGACGCACCCCTATGCCGTCGAGGCGTCGAAGAACATCCGCGCGGCGTGCGCGGCGGCAAACGTGCCGTACCGCCGGCTGCTGCGGGAAAAGAGCGAAACGCCGGACGCGGTCGAGGTGGATTCCGCCGCGGAGGCGGCGGCGTATCTCACCGAAACGGAGGGGAACGTGTTGCTC
>SVKM01000144.1 GCA_015068465.1 Oscillospiraceae bacterium
CATGGGCGGCGCCTTGGCAATGGCGGAGCCGGCGTAGGCCGCAAGCGCGACCGGCGGCGTGATGTCCGCGACGATGCCGAAGTAGAACACGAAGAAGTGCGCGCACACCAGCGGCACGCCGATGCGCGGGTCGATCAGGATCGGCGCGGTGGTCGCCGCCATGATGCAGTAGTTCGCGGTCGTCGGCACGCCCATGCCGAGGATGATGCAGCAGAGCATCGTCAGCAGCAGCGCGATGAACGCGCGCCCGCCGGAGATCTGGACGATGACGCGGATGAGCGTCGAGGCAAGGCCCGTGGACGTGATGCAGCCCGCGACGAGTCCCGCCATCGCGCAGGCGACGGCGACGGTGATGACGCCCTTGCCGCCCGCCTCAAGCGCGTCGACGATCTTGGTAAAGTTCAGCCGCTCGTCCTTGTTGAGGAAGCCGACGGCGATGCAGATGAAGATCGCAAGCGTCGCGGCAAACTGCATCGTATAGCGATTCGTCGCAACGAGAACGACAAGAACGATCAGCGGCAGCAGCAGATACATCTTCGGCAGCAGCGCGCGCATCTTGGGCAGCTCCTCCTTGGGGATGCCCTTGAGCTTGAGCTTGCGCGCCTCGAGATGGACCGCGATGTAGATGCCCATAAAGTACAGCACCGCGGGCAGGATCGCCTTGAGGGCAACCGTACCGTAGGGCACGCCCATGTATTCCGCCATCAGGAACGCCGCCGCGCCCATGATCGGCGGCATGATCTGACCGCCGGTGGACGCCGCCGCCTCGACCGCGCCGGCAAACTCGGGCTTGTAGCCGCACTTTTTCATCATCGGGATCGTGACCGAGCCGGTCGTGACCGTGTTGCCGACAGACGAGCCGGACACCATGCCGCACAGCGCGGACGAGATGACCGCGACCTTCGCCGGGCCGCCCGCGCTCGAGCCGCACAGGCTGTTGGCAAGGTCGATGAAGAACGCGGAAATGCCCGTGCGCTCCAAAAACGCGCCGAAGATGATGAACACGACGATGTACTTCGCGCACACGTTGATCGGCGTGTTCATCACGCCGGTCGTCGTGTAGAACAGGTCATAGATGACCTTGCCGAAGCGGACGTTCGCAAAGGTGTAAACCAGCAGCGCGCCCACCACGCAGAGGATCGGGATGCCGACGCAGCGGCGGCACAGCTCCATCAGTGCGAGAATAGCGAGGATCGCCATTGCAACCATCTGCCAGTCGCGTGTGACCGTCGTCGCCATCTGGATGATGCTCTTGGCGTTCGCCGCGAAGTAGAAAAACGGCGCCGCGCCCAACACCATGATAAGGATGTCGTACCACGGGAGATAATTGGGCTTCTGCTCGCCCTTTTTGATGGGATAGTGCAGGTAGCCGAGGATGAGGATCATGCCGAGGAACATCGTCAGACGCACCTCCGGCAGCGCCGTGCTGAACAGCGTCACATAGATGCAGTAGAGTGAAAAAGCGACGGAAATCAAGCGCACGACGGTCTTGGGAACGCCCTCCCAGATGCGTGTGTTGGACTCGTTGTCGTACTTCTTCATGATTGCCTCGACGTCGGCGGCGGTGCCGACGTCGACTTCCGGCGTCACAGCGTCTATGATCTCGTCTTTCGTTTTCTTTCCGGGATCGTTACTCATTGGCTGCTCCCTTCCTAAAACTGGATTTGCTCCCCTGTTTGGGGAACGGCTGCGGCGGGATGCCCCGCCGCAGCCGAAAACTGCGTCAAACCGTGTTAAGCTTCCGTTCGGTTGTTACTTGGTCGGAACGGTGATGCCCTTCTCGGCAAAGTACTTCGCGGCGCCGGCGTGATACGGCACGGAGCCGTAGGAGGCGGCGAAGTTGAGGTCGAGCTCGTTGCCCTTGGCGTGCGCCGCGCTGATGTCGGCGATGTTCTCATAGATCGTGGAGACGAAGTTGTAAACGTCGTCGGCAGAAACGTCGTCGCGCGCGATGACGACCGCCATGACCGCGACCGTGGTCGCATCCTCGGGCATGCCGTAGGTGTCCTTGGAGATGACGTTCTTACTGTAGTAGGGGGACTGCGCGATCAGCTGGTCGATGTGCGCGTCGTCCAGGCTGACGAGATAGACCTGGCGGGTCGCGGCGAGCGAGGTGATCGCCGTGGTGGGCGCGCCCGCGACGACGAACGCCGCGTCGATCTTGCCGTCCTGCAGCGCCTCGACGCTGTCGCCGAAGGACTGGTAGGTCGGGTTGATGCCGGTGTCGGCGTCGATGCCGTAAGCACCGAGGACGTCGACGGCGTTGAAGTAAACGCCCGAGCCGGCGGCGCCGATGGAGACGTTCTTACCGGCGAGGTCCGAAACACTCTTGATGTTGGGGTCGAGCGTGACGATCTGGACCTGCTCCATATAGAGCGCGGCGACCGTGGAGAAGTTGTCGACCTTGCCGCTCTCGGCAAACAGGCGCGTGCCCTGATAGGCATAAGCGCCGACGTCGGACTGGACGAAGCCGAGCTGGGCGTCGCCCGCCTGCAGCGCCTCGATGTTCGCCTTGGAGCCGCCGGAGGTGATCGCGGTGACGCTGGTCTTGCTCTTGTCGCTGACCTTGCCCGCGAGAACCGTGCCGAAGCCGTAATAGGTGCCCTGATCGCCGCCGGTGGTGAAGGTCAGGTTACCGCCCTTGCCGCCGCACGCCGCGAGGGCGAGCACCATAACCATGGCAAGGACAAGCGCTACGATCTTTTTCATTTCACAATCTCCTTTTCCACTTTATTTTGATGGCGTGATGCCATCACAAGGTAAGTCTATTCTATCTTTTTCACAAGCGTTATGCAAGCTTTTTTTCAATTTTCAGTTTTATTGCCAAAAATTCTTTTTGATTTGGTGCAATTGGATAAGAATAAAGAGCCGTAATTCGGCATAATGCCGAATTACGGCTCTTTTTTGGCAATTACTTGCGCGTCTTGCTGTCCACTTCCTCGCGCAGGAGTTTCATAAACGCCTCCGCACTCATCGCGCCGAGGTCGCCGTCCGCGCGGTGGCGCGGGGACACGGTGCCGTTTTCCATATCGCGGTCGCCCACAACGAGCATGTAGGGGATCTTCTCGATCTGCGCCTCGCGGATCTTCTTGCCGATCTTCTCGTTGCGGTCGTCGACCTCCACGCGGAAGCCCTGCTCCTCCATCTGCCCGGCGAGCTTTTCGCAGTACTCGTTGGCGCGGTCGGTGACGGGCAGGAACTTCGCCTGCACCGGCGCGAGCCACGCGGGGAACGCGCCCATCGTTTCCTCGATCAGGTACGCCATGAAGCGGTCGAGCGAGCCGAGGATCGCGCGGTGGAGCACCACGGGCGTCTTCTCCGCGCCGTCGGCGTCGATATACTTCAAATCAAACTTCATCGGCAGGCAGAAGTCGAGCTGGCAGGTGGAGAGCGTGTACTCCGCGCCGACGGCGGGCACCACGTTGACGTCCAGCTTGGGGCCGTAGAACGCCGCCTCGCCGATCTCCTCGGTAAACTGGATGCCGAGCTCCACGAGCACCTCGCGCAGCGCGCTTTCGGCGGTGTTCCACATCTCGTCGTCCTGATGGTACTTCTCCTTGTCCTCGGGGTCGCGCAGGGAGAGCACGCAGCGGTAGTCGGTGATGCCGAAATCCTTATAGGTGGCGAAGATCAGGTCGCAGACCTTGCTGACCTCGTCCTTGATCTGCTCGGGCGTGCAGAACAGGTGCGCGTCGTTCTGGCAGAAGTGGCGGCCGCGCTCGATGCCCTTGAGCGTGCCGGATGCCTCGTAGCGGAAATCGTGCGCGATCTCGCCGATGCGGATCGGCAAATCGCGGTAGGAGTGCGGGCGGTTGGCATAGATGCGCATGTGGTGCGGGCAGTTCATCGGGCGCAGGACGTACATCTCGTCCTCGACCTCCATCGCCGGGAACATGTTCTGCTGATAGTGGTCCCAGTGGCCCGAGGTCTTGTAGAGGTCGACCGTGCCGACGCAGGGCGTGAGCACGTGCTGATAGCCGAGCTTGATCTCCTTGTCGCGGATGTAGTTCTCAAGGATGCGCCACACGGTATAGCCCTTGGGCAGGAACATCGGCATACCGCGGCCGACCAGCTCGTCCGTCATAAAGAGCCCCAGCTCGCGCCCGAGCTTGCGGTGGTCGCGTGCCTTCGCCTCCTCGAGCTTCTGCAAATACTCGTCGAGCTGCTCCTTCTTCGGGAACGCGACGCCGTAGATGCGCTGGAGGCTCTTGTTCTTCGCGTCGCCGCGCCAGTAGGACGCGTTGCACGCGGTCAGCTTGATTGCGTTGCCCTTGATGCGGCCCGTGGAGTCGATGTGCGGGCCGGCGCACAGGTCGGTGAACTCGCCCTGCTTGTAGAAGCTGATGACCGCGTCCGCGGGCAGATCGTTGATCAGCTCGACCTTGTACGGCTCCTCCTTCTCCTCCATGAACTTGACCGCCTCGGCGCGGGGCAGCTCAAAGCGCTCCAGCTTGAGTTTTTCCTTGCAGATCTTGCGCATCTCGTCCTCGATCTTGTCCATGATCTCGGGCGTGAAGGCAAAGGGCGAGTCCATGTCGTAATAGAAGCCCGTGTCGATGCTCGGTCCGATGGCAAGCTTGACCTCGGGATAGAGGCGCTTGACCGCCTGCGCGAGCACGTGGGAGCAGGTGTGCCAGTAGGTCTTGCGGTATTCGGGGTTCTCCCAGCTGAATTCGAAGTTTTCTTCCGCCATTTTCTTGTTCTCCTTTTCGTTTTTTGGGGCGGAAATAAAGAAATCCCACCCCTGATGAAGTGTCAGGGGTGGGATGTTGACAAACATTCCACGGTTCCACCCTGCTTACGGCTTTCCGCCGTCGCTCGTGTCCTCTGTAACGGGAGGGCCCGTCCCGCTCGTCGCGGGCTGCTCGGGAGTGGTACTGCCGCCGCTTGCGCGGGACGCTCGCACCAAATGCGTCCCTCTCTGAAGCGCCGCGCCGCGGTTTCTTCTCCGTCGTCGCCTTTACGGCATGCAGTGTATCACCGCGCGGGAAAGTTGTCAAGCGGCAAATCCTGCAAACCGCCCGTAAGTTTACATAACTCTAATTGGTAGACATAACAACGTAAAATCGTAACATAGTACCACTTTTTCGTAACATAGTGAATGTACAAACGCCAAAAAAATATTTAAACTGGCTTCAGCGAAACTTCAATTTGACTTCCGAAAGGAGCGATACCATGAAAAAGGCAAGCAGAAAACACGTCCCCATCCTGCTCGCGCTGCTATTGGCGCTGGCGCTGTGCGCCTGCGGCGGCAAGAGCGCCGACACACCCGCGCCCGCCGCGCCGGACAACGTCCCCGCGCAGGAAACGCAGCAAAGCGCGCCGACGCAGAACGCCGCGTCTGCGGAGCCGCCGAGCGCGCAGGAGCCGCCCGCAGCGCCGAGCGAAGCAGACGCCCCGGCGCCGGAATTTGTCAACGGCGGCGAGCTGTCCTGGGAGGACGAAGAACGGTTGGACGGTATTCTGGCTGAATATGTGGGCAGATACCAGAACGCCGACGGGAAATACATGATGATAACCGGCGAGCAGGCCAGCTTTGTCTTTCAGCCCAGTAAGATCGGCGCGTTCGAGGGCAATGTGTCGATCTACACATGGAAGGACGGAGAAGATTATTATACCAACAAATATAAAATGGAGGGCGACAGCAAAGTCACGGTCCTGTGCGAAGGACGCGCCGGTCATTACGCCGAGGGCGTCGAAATCACATTTGTTTTTGAGGATGGAACGATTACGGTGAGCTGCGGTGACGAAACCGAAACCTTCGCCCAGAGCGACAAGCAATAAAGAGAAAAGGCGCTTTTGCCTTATGGACTGATGGGGTTCATCTTCGTTAGAATGTCCAAAACGCTCGCCTGCGACGGACAGCTTCGGCTGCCCTATCCAGCTATTGCTAAGAGCAAAAATATGATAAAGTGCAAAAGATGAGCAGTTTTTTACCGATTTGATCAAACAATGTAAAGGATGTGATACTGTGAAAAGAATACTAAAACTATTGTACTTGGCGTTATTGACGATGGTATTTGTTTTGGGACTTTGCGCCTGTGGCGGCAAGGCTGAAGAAAACACCAGTGCAGTCACAGGCAAAAATTCGGAAAGCATCTCTCATAGCGAGACGACAACGACCGATCCAATAAGCGACAATACCAAAGCGGCGTCTAATCAAGCGCAGGTATATCCTATTGAGATAAAGCTGCTCGACGAAAAGCATGCGGATTTTTACTTCAATTTGGAGGAGATGAAGGACCAAGACGTTGATTTGAGCAGAATATTTGCGCTTTCATGCACCTTCCCTGCAAGCAAATGTGAAATACGCTATGAGGGAGAGCTTCCGGTCGGCGACGGCAGTTATGATACTGTGCCGCCGAGCGCATATGCCTATTGTGACACGATCGGCGATTTTGGGGAAGTCGGCATTGAGAGAGAAAACGACAAGCAATTCGTTCTGCATTTGGATTTAACGGAGTCTGCTAATAAAAAGTCAAGCCCCAAATGAAGAAAATTTGCGGACTTGACGGAGAGTATAACAAACT
>SVKM01000145.1:0-3094 GCA_015068465.1 Oscillospiraceae bacterium
AGCTCCGTCACCTGCTCGCCCGCGCCGATGTTGATCGTCGTGGGCGCCAGCTTGTTCCGCCAATAGATGACCTTGATTTGGTCGACGAACACGCGCTTGAGCGCCGGTGAGACGGTCAGGTTCTCATAGAACTTCTGCTTCGGAATGCGCCGACCAAATTCAGTTGCAGCAGGCAGGCCAAGCATAATCGCCCATCACCTCAATCATCAAGAATGGCATCCAACGCTTCCAACTGGTCTATCCAATCCAGCTCATGCTCCTTTTCGAGCCGTTTCTTGGCCGCGCTGTCTATCACAATGCAGCGGGGGTCACGCGCAAGAAGCTCAGCTTTCAGTTTGCGCTGCTCGGCCTTAGACGTGGGGATCTGCTTCGTGCCGCCCCACCATGTCTTGGCTTTCTTGTGCGTAACGTCATATACTGCCGGCTCTTTCTTCTTCCCGAACATTATCTCACCACCAGGAAGCAAATCAGCTCAAAGTCGTCCAGTCCCGAGACCTCGGACATCAGCGCGGATGTTCCGCCGGGTTTGAACAGGCTGTCGATGTCGCTCTCTTCCTTAACGTCCACAATGGAGTTGATGGCTTCGCTTAGCAATTCAGAGACCGCGCGCATATTGCGGCTGTCGTCGGTCTCCTCGTTGAACGCGCGGCACAGCTCCTTAAACGGCTCATTCTTGCCCCGGCAGAGCAGACGCAGCTTGTCCAACATGGCCTTCGGCTTCAAGTAATCGCAGACGACCTCGCCGTCATCACGGATATAGACCATGTAGAACGGGTGGATTTGATTCTGGGCGTCTATGTTGACGCTGTCGTTGACGTTTTTGAGCACGAACACAACGCCCGGCGGCGCGTCCTCGGTCGCAGGAACGACGGCGCTCATGCCGAACGGTGAGTGCTCCACATCGTCGTTGTGCTTCATGTATTCCAGAAGGTCGAGCCGGAACTCGTTGAGGCCGAGGTCCATGATGGAAATGCCGCTCGACATCTCCTCGATATCCACGACCTCGTCCTTGAGCCGCTTGAGCTGGGCGCGGCGGTACTCCAAATCGCCCTGCTCCTCGGGCGTGAGGGGGTTATCGTCGCCCGTGGAGGTCATAACGGATATCTTCATGCGCGTCTCGACGCGGCCCTTGAGGTTGATGTATTCGTCCAAGTCCATGTCCGGCCAGAAGTTGACCAGCTGAATGACCGCGTTGCGGCTGCCGATACGGTCGACGCGCCCGAAACGCTGGATGATGCGCACAGGGTTCCAGTGAATGTCGTAGTTGACACAGTAATCGCAGTCCTGCAGGTTCTGACCTTCGGAGATGCAGTCGGTGGCGATCAGGATGTCGAGGTTGTTGGTGTCGCTGGCGCGTCTGCACTTCGAGATGGGCGAGAACCACGTCAGGACATCGTTCATGCCAGCACTCTTTTTCGGCAGCGTCGTCTTGCCGTCCACGGAGCCGGTGATTTCGCCGGTTTCAAGGCCGAAGGTGTCTTTGGCGTAGGCACTGACGTTCTGAAAGAGATAATCCGCCGTATCGGAAAACGCCGTAAAGATGAGGATACGCCTGTTGCCCTCGTTGATGGGATGCTCGACCTTGCTGCGGATCAGCTCAAAGAGCGTTTGCAGCTTGGTATCATGCTCCGGCGTGATTTCGCTGACCATGCTCAAGAGCAGGTCAAGGTATTCGCAGTCGGACGCCAGCTCTCGCCGCCAGGTCACATAGTCCATATCGCCGAGGTCAATGCGGACCTTTTTGCCCACGGAGAACAGGTCGGTGTTCTGGTCGTCGTAGTCGAAATCCTCTGCGCTGGTGATCTCCAGCATATCGAGGGACATCTGTCCGTCCTTGTAGTTGTCGATGGCTGCTATGGTGCTGCCGATATAGTCGCGGATGCGCTCCACCGTCAGTCTGAAGGCGTAAACGGAGCTTTCCAGCCGCTTGAGCAGGTTAATACTCATGAGGCGGCGGATGCCCTGTTCGCGCCCACGCTGGGAGATACCGCCGCGCGCCTCGCGGCGGGTGGTCAGTTCCTCGTATTTGACGACGCGCGAGGGCAGGATGTAGTTGGACGGCGTATAGATATACAGGTTCAGACTGTCCAGGACACCGTAGATTTCGTTGTAGTTGATGGCTCTGCCGAGATCCGTGAGCTTGGGCCTGCAAGAGATCGGCTTGAGCCGTTCGGGGAATTTGCCAATCGCCTCGGTGTTGTAATACTTCTCGATATGCCGCCGGGAGCGGGCAATCGTCACGCTGTCCAGTACCTCGAAGAAGTCGAAGTCCAGCGTTCGGAGCAGGGCGTCCGTAGTGCGTCCCTCGGCGGGCAGCTTGCTCCATACGTTGAAAGCCTTCTGTGCGCCTCGGAATATCTCATCAATGGATTTGGACGTATCCAACTGCGCGTTGATGATGGAAGCGTCACCTTCGTAGGCCAACTGGAGCTGGTTTTTGAGGTCATTAAAACGGTTGTTGACCGGCGTGGCGGAAAGCATCAGCACTTTCGTTTTGATGCCCGCGCGGACGACGCGATTCATCAGGCGGAGGTAGCGGTTCTCGCGTCCCTCCTCACCGGACAGCTCGCCGCCGTTGCGGAAGTTATGGCTTTCGTCGATGACCACAAGGTCATAGTTGCCCCAGTTGATACGGGCGAGATCGATGCCGTTGGACTCGCCGCTGTCGCGGCTGAGGTCGGTGTGATAGAGCACGTCATAGCGGAGCCGATCCGCCGCGATGGGGTTGTTGTCATAGTTGTGCTTGTAAGTGTTCCAGTTCTCGGAGAGCTTCTTCGGGCAGAGCACCAAAACAGACTTGTTGCGGTTCTCATAGTATTTGACGACCGCCAGCGCGGTAAAGGTCTTGCCGAGGCCGACGCTGTCCGCGAGGATGCAGCCGTTGTACTTCTCCAGCTTATTGATGATGGCAAGGGCGGCGTCCTTCTGGAAGTCATAGAGCAGCCCCCATATCTTGCTCTGCTTGAAGCCGGTGGCCTCGTTGGGGAGGACGTCCTCAGAGATGTCGTCCAGAAACTCGTTGAAAATGTTGTAGAGCGTGAAGAAGTAGATAAAATCGGGCGAGTTTTCCCGATAGGCGGTGGAGATGCTCTCC
>SVKM01000145.1:3104-6527 GCA_015068465.1 Oscillospiraceae bacterium
GTCGTTCCAGAGCTCATTGAACAGCTTGATGAAATAGTCCGAGTTCTCATAGCTTTCGGTCTTCTGAACGGGATAATAGACGTTATTGCCGCGTTCGCAGCCGAGGTCGACGGTGGTAAAGCCGTTGATGGGCATATAGGTGCTCTCGTCCACGGTCATAAAGCCCATCATCCGCTCCTGCGTTACGTTCGACTTGAAGCGGACCTTACGGCGTATCCAGTCGGCGCATTCCTTGGCAATGGCCTTCTGCGTCAGCTCGTTGCGGAGCTTGACCTCGAACTCCGTGCCGTAGAGACTGCGTTCACGGCTCAGGCGCGGGATATAGAACTCGCGCTTCTCTTTCGGTGTCTTATCGGTCGTAAAGGTGGGCGAGGTGAAGATAAAGCGCAGCTCGTCAATGCCCTCAAGCTGTTTTTTCAGCTCCTGATAGGCGTAAATGGAAAAGCAGGCGGCGGCGATGGACAGCTTGCTGCCTCGCTTGATGCCCTGTTGCAGATCGGCTCGTACGGTATGGTTGATGTTATCCAGTATCTGCATAGCCGTTTCTCCCACCGAAAGAAATTCGTTTTATCAATTTGACAACATTTTACACCATCCGCCACATAATCGCAACCCGATTTACTCCCCGATCTCCAGATACCGTATCATCTGTTCCGGAGCGTTGAGAAACTGTTTCGTCACCTGAAAGTGCTCCGTTTCCTGATAGCGCACCGAACGGATGGCGTTCTCCGTGAGCTCGTAGATCTCCGCGCCGGGGAAGGTCATCAGGATCGGCGAGTGCGTCGAGATGATGAACTGTGACTTGTCGTCCACAAGGTTCCGCATCAGGCACATCAGCGTCATCAGCTTCATCGGCGAGAGCGCCGCCTCCGGCTCGTCGAGGATATACAGCCCGTGCCCGCCGAAGCGGTGCTCCACCAGAGAGAGAAAGCTCTCGCCGTGGGACTGCTCGTGCAGCGACTTGCCGCCGTAGCTCTCAATGAGCATCCGCGTCCCGCCGCCGTGCCGGTCGAGGTCGTCGATGTTGGAGGCGACGTTGTAAAAGCTCTCGGCGCGCAGGAAAAAGCCGTCCGTGGGATGTTCCGTGCCGCGCGTAAGCGTGATGTAGTGGTAGAGGTCGGAGTGCGAGGCGTGCGTCGAAAAGTTGAAGTTTCGCGAGCCGCCCTCGGCGTTGAAGCCCGCATGGACGGTGATCGCCTCGATGAGCGTGGACTTGCCGACGCCGTTCTCGCCGACGAGGAAGGTCACGGGCTTATGAAACACAAGCCCACCCATCTTGCACAAGTTCCGCACGGTGGGCAGGCTTGCGATATAGTTGTCCGCTGGTATGGGCTTTGTGACGGCGATCTCTGTGACGAAAAGCTTGCTGAGCATGCTATCCCCTCCGATCCTGTGATGCTCCCATTCTCTCACAGAACCTGTCCGAAAAACAGCCCTATATTTCTTAACTTTTTGTTTACTTCCTTCACTTTTTGAGTTATACTACTTCCAAGGAGTTGATTTGCATGGTAGAAACTGAACTCAAAAAGTTGATTTCTCAAGTGGAAGCTCGAAAAAGTGAAGAACAAGTCGTAGAAGTGAAGTCCGCGCACGAGGGGTGCCCTGAAAAGCTCTATGACACTATCTCTGCGTTCTCCAACCAAAACAGCGGCGGGACGCTTCTGTTCGGCTTGGATGAGCGGCAGGGTTTTGCGCGCGTGGGTGTATACGATGCTCAAGATCTCCAGAAAAAGGTCATGGAGTACTGCGAGCAGATGACGCCGGTCGTGCGGCCTGTGTTTACGGTCACGGAAGAGGACGGTTTTGTTTTCGTTTCGGCGGAGATACCACCTGTGGACGTCACGGAACGTCCCTGCTTCAAGACGGCGAAGGGGCGCTTGCAGGGGTCTTACGTTCGTGTGGGCGACGCGGACAAGCGGATGACCGAGTACGAGGTCTACAGCTACGAGGCGTTCCGCAAAAAATACCGCGACGACATCCGCCCCGTAGATGGGCTGACGGTCGCCGCGCTGGATCAGAACAAGCTGGAGCAGTATCTTTTGCGCCGAAAGCTGGATCGGGCGAATCTCTCGGCGCTGCCCACGGAACAGCTCTACGAGTTGACGAGCATCACGCGAAACGGGCAGCTGACGCTCGCGGCGTTGCTGCTGTTCGGCGTCTATCCGCAAGCATATTTCCCACAGCTTAGTATCATTGCCACCGCCGTGCCGGCGTCGGAGATGGGCATGCTGGACGCGGAGAGAAACCGTTTCACGGATAGCAAGCGCATCGAGGGAACACTCCCGGATATGCTAGACGGCGCGCTTGCCTTCGTGCGGAGCAATATGAAGGTCGCAACGAAGCTCGACCCCGCGACCGGGGCGCGCATCGACGTGCCGCAGTATCCGATGGACGCCGTGCGCGAGGCTGTGTTGAACGCTCTGGTCCACCGGGATTACAGCTTCCACACGGAGGGGATGCCGATCCAGCTGATCCTTTATTCGGATCGCCTTGAGGTGCGGAATCCCGGTGGGCTGTACGGCAGGCTGACACTTGACGAGCTCGGTCACGCGCAGCCGGATACGCGCAACCCTGTGCTGGTCACGGCGATGGAGTCGATGGGACAGACCGAGAACCGCTATTCCGGCATTCCGCGCATCCGCCGAGCGATGGCGGAGCTATCCCTGCGCGAGCCGGTGTTCGCCGACGCACGAGGGGAGTTTTCCGTCACGCTGTATCACGGCAAGGCGGAGGAAGAAAAGGGTGTCCCAATGGCGGTGCCGGATGAAAAGGGTTTGCTGGAGTTCTGCAAAACGCCTCGTAGCCGCGCGGAGATCATCGAGTATCTGGCGATTCCTTCTGCGCAGTACGCGCTGCGGCACTATCTCAATCCGCTGATCGCGGCGGGGGTGATCCGCCTCTCGCTGCCGGATAAGCCGCGCAGCCCGAAACAGAGATATGAGACCGTGATTTGAACGTCTCCTTGTCTACAGTCCCGAAGTTTTTGCGCGCTCCGCGCCTGACCCATTTTTTGACCCAGAACGGAAAATGACGGCGTGGAACGTGTGGACACAGCATCAACTTTTGCAATATCTTATGGACATAACAGCGCCAAATGGATTCAAAAAACGAAAAATCACGCCGCGACGCATCTTCACACGCAGGAGGTCACTGGTTCGAGTCCAGCAGTCTCCACCAATAAAGTTCCGAAAATCGTCCGAAACGGATGGTTTTCGGAACTTTTTCTATAGTGTCCATTTGGTTGGACTCAAGCAATTTACCGCATTTTGAGGCCATTTTTACCGCACGTGCGGGAAAAGTGCGGTAAAACTGCGGTAAATTTTTGACCACCTATTTCTGCCTCTGCGGGCGCGTTGCAAAATAGCGCGCTGAAAAAAGACGGGGTTAGGAGCCCAAAAGGGTTTCCTAACCTCGCCTTTTGCG
>SVKM01000146.1 GCA_015068465.1 Oscillospiraceae bacterium
GAACGTCATCTCCATCACCGACGGACAGATCTATCTGGAGAGCAACCTGTTCTTCTCCGGCCAGCGTCCGGCGGTGAACGTGGGCCTTTCCGTGTCCCGCGTCGGCGGCGCCGCGCAGACCAAGGCGATGAAGCAGAGCGCCGGCTCGCTGCGCATTGATCTCGCGCAGTTCCGCGAGATGGAGGCGTTCACGCAGTTCTCCAGCGACCTCGACGAGATCACGAAGCGCCAGCTCGTCTACGGGCAGGGGCTCATGCGCCTGCTGCGCCAGGGGCAGTACCAGCCCTACGCCCAGCACAGCATGGTCATCCTGCTCATCGCGGCGCTGGGTCACACGATGGAGGACATCCCGCTGGACGAGCTTCCCGAGTACCGCGAGAAGCTGCTTGCCGCGATCGAGCGCAAGTACGACGACATCTGCCGCCGCATCGACCGCCACGGCAATATGAACGATCGCGACAAGGCGCTCATTCTGAACGCCGCAAAGGAGTTCTCCGCGAATTGGCTCAGCGGCAAGCGGGAGAAGGAGAAGGCCGATGGCGAGCGCTAAGGAGCTGAAGGACCGCATCAAGGCGGTGCAGGAGACGAAGAAGATCACGGGCGCGATGTACCTGATCTCTTCCACCAAGCTGCGCCGCGCGAAGCTCGACCTCGCCGAAACGCGCCCCTACTTTGACGCGCTGCGGCGGGAGATCCGCGATATCCTGCGCGCCGAGCCCGGCTATGAGAGCCGGTATTTCGGAGAGCCGAAGGGCGCGCGGGGCGTGCTCGTCGTTACGGCGGACAAGGGGCTTGCCGGCGCGTACAACCTGAACGTCATCCGCGAGGCGGAAAAGCTGCTTGCCGAGCGCGGAAACGACGCGAAGCTCTACGTCATCGGCGAGTACGGCAGGCGCTACTTCGCGCAGCACCGTCCCGATTCGGTGTATCTGCGCGGCGCGCAGAGCCCCACGGCGGACGCGGCGCGCGCGCTCGGCGAGGATCTGCTTGCGCGCTTTGACAGCGGCGAGCTCGGCGAGCTGACCGTCGTGTATACCGACATGAAAAACTCGCTTTCGTCCGTGGCGTCGGTTTTCCGGCTGCTGCCGCTCGACGCGGGTTCGGGCGGCGCGGAGGACGGCGCGGCGCAGTTTGAGTATGTCCCCTCGCGCGAGGAGGTATTGCGCTGCGCGCTGCGCAGCTATGTTGCCGGCTTTCTCTACGCCGCGCTGCTCGACAGCTTCTGCGCCGAGCAGAACGCCCGCGTCGGCGCGATGGATTCGGCGAACACGAACGCGCAGGAGCTGCTCGGCGACCTGACGCTCCAGCTCAACCGCTCGCGTCAGGCGGCGATCACACAGGAGATCACGGAGATCTCCGCCGGCGCGCAGGCACAGAAGAACAAACGGAAAAAAGGAGGCGCTTCCGCTTGACGACAGGAACGATCGTACAAGTCGCGGGCCCCGTGGTGGACGTCCGCTTTGAGGAGGGGCAGCTGCCGAAGATCAGGGAGGTCGTGCTCGCCCCGCTCGACGGCGGCGAGCGCACGATGGAGGTCTGCCAGCACATCGGAAACGACGTCGTGCGCTGCGTCATGCTCGCGGGAAGCGAGGGGCTGTACCGCGGCATGAGCGTGAGCGCGCCCGGGCGCAGCATCACCGTGCCCGTCGGCGAAGCGACGCTGGGGCGCATGTTCAACGTCCTCGGCGAGCCCATCGACGGCGGCGAGCCTTTGCCGGAGGACGTCGAGCGCATGAGCATCTACCGCAGCGCCCCCGGCTTTTCCGAGCTGACCCCGTCGGTCGAGATCCTGGAGACCGGCATCAAGGTCATCGACCTGCTCGAGCCCTACGCGCGCGGCGGCAAGATCGGCCTGTTCGGCGGCGCGGGCGTCGGCAAGACGGTGCTCATTCAGGAGCTGATCCACAACGTCGCGATGGAGCACGACGGCTACTCCATCTTCACCGGCGTCGGCGAGCGCAGCCGCGAGGGCAACGATTTGTGGAACGAGATGCGCGAGAGCGGCGTCATCAACAAGGCGGCGCTCGTGTTCGGGCAGATGAACGAATCCCCGGGCGTGCGTATGCGCGTGCCGCTCAGCGGCCTTACGATGGCGGAGTATTTCCGCGACCGCGAGAACCGCGACGTGCTGCTGTTTATCGACAACATCTTCCGCTTCGTGCAGGCGGGCAGCGAGGTTTCGACGCTGCTCGGGCGCATGCCCTCCGCGGTCGGCTACCAGCCGACGCTCGCGGGCGAGATGGGCGAGCTGCAGGAGCGCATCACCTCGACGGCGAACGGCTCGATCACGTCCGTGCAGGCGGTCTACGTCCCCGCGGACGACCTGACCGACCCCGCGACCGCGACGACCTTTACCCACCTCGACGCGACGACGGTGCTCTCCCGCAAGATCGTGGAGGAGGGCATCTATCCCGCCGTCGACCCGCTCGAGTCCACGTCCCGCATTCTGCAGGCGGACATCGTCGGCGCCGAGCACTACCGCATCGCGCGCCAGGTGCAGGAGATATTGCAGAAATACCGCGAGCTGCAGGATATCATCGCCATCCTCGGCATGGACGAGCTGAGCGACACGGACAAGCTCACGGTCTACCGCGCGCGCAAGATCAAGCGCTTTTTGTCCCAGCCCTTCCACGTCGGCGAAAAGTTCACGGGCATCCCGGGCACCTACGTCAAGCTGGAGGACACGCTGCGCGGCTTTGCCGCGATCATCGACGGCGAGGCGGACGACGTGCCGGAGGCGGCGTTCTACAACGTCGGCACCATTGATAACGCTTTGGCTAAAGCCAAATCGTTATAAATGGTGCAGAAAATGCCATTTCGCTCGCCGCTCGTGCGGCAACCGCGAAATATGGCAATGATCCCCCGTGCTCGCGGGGGAACGCACGGAGGATCATTCGATGTCAACTGTCTTTAAGCTGCACATCTACGCCGTGGACCGGGCGATCTACGACGGCGACTGCGTCTCGCTGACCGTCCCGATCACCGACGGGCAGATCGGCGTGCTGGCGCACCATACGCCGCTCGCCGCCGCCGTCGTTCCGGGGAAGATCACCTACCGTCCGCCGCAGGGCAGGGAAGCGGTAACGCTCGCCTGCGGCACGGGCATTTTGCGCTTTGCGAACAACGACGCGCTGGTGCTGCTCGACAGCGTCAAGGCGGCGGAGGCAAAATAACGCATCCTGCGACAGAAAGCGGCGAGAGCCGCTTTCTTTTTTGTTACCAAATCGTTTCTTGTGTTCTGCCGCGGCGCACGGTACAATATAATGAGAAATTGACGGAGGAACGCCGATGAAACGTTTGATAGCCGCGCTGCTCGCGCTGTGCATGCTTGCGCTGGCGGGCTGCGCGAAAAAAGAAAAGCCGTCCGCTCCCGCCGCGCCGCCGGAAGTGACGGTCGAACCGGCGCCGGCACAGCCGAGCGAACCCGAACCCGCGCCGCCGGAGCCTGCTGCGAGCGACGCCGCCGAGCTTGTGTGCGGCGGACTGGTGCTCTCGATCCCGAACGAATACGGCGCGCTTTTGACGATCGACACCGAGCCGGAGGCGTGGAGCGAGCATTGGACGCCGCTCGTTTCGCTCAGCGAAACCGCCTCGCTGGAGGCGTTTGCGAAGGACCATCCCGGCGAGGACTGGGGCATGGGCTGGCTGTGCTCGATCTCGCGGCTCGACCGCATCGGCTTTGAGGAGTGGGCGTCCGGCGACAGCACCGGCTCGCGCCTCTTTGCGCGCGACGGCGAGGACAACTATTACCTGCTCTCCACGCCGACGGACGTGCGCCTCTACCGCGAAGGCGGCGGCGCGGACGAGGGCATGGACGAGTGGACGGCGCTGACCGCGTGGGTGGAGACCCTGCCCGACGCGTTTATCGCGCGCAACGGCCTGACCGCCTATGACGCGGGCGACCTCTTTGGCGCGGATTATACCTACGGCGGCAAGCACGCGGAGCTCGGCTACCGCATCCCCGGCGAGGCGTGCGATCTGATCGTGCTCTCGCTCTCCCAGCCCGCGCGGCAGGGCGAGGGCGGCGTCTGGTGCGTCGAGCGCGTGCGCTACGTCTACAGCGATTACGGCTGGACGAACATGCACCTGGTGTTTCCCGCCGCCCTCGGCTTTGACGAAACCGCGGCGGAGCATTACGAGCGGCTGCAAAAGGAATGCGACGCGGGGAAGAACACGGATCTTTTGACCCCGGCGGGCGCGGCGCTCGACTACGCGCGGCGCGTCACCTGGCTTTTCGGCGAGGACGTTTCCGCGACCGACTTTGAGCGCATCGAAGCCGTAGGCTGAGCGGCGCCTGCACAAACGCAAAAAACGAAGGCTTTGCCGAGCCTTCGTTTTTGTATTGTTTTCCGTCTTGCACTTTTGCACGAAATCCGTCATAATGGGACTTACCAAACATAAGAGGAGGGGGTCCCCATGCAGCTGCTCATTGACCGTATCCGCGCCGAGGGCAAGGTCCTGCCCGGCGACATCATCAAGGTGGACGGGTTTTTGAACCACCGCGTCGACACCGCGCTGCTCACCCAGCTCGCGGACGAGTTCGCAAAGTACTTCCCCATCGACAAGATCACCATGGTCCTCACGGCGGAGGCAAGCGGCATCGCACTGGCTACGATCTGCGCCCAACGATACAATGTTCCCCTGCTGTTCGCAAAGAAAGCGAAGAGCGACAACATTGAGGGCGGTTTGTACCAGAGCGATGTCTTTTCTTATACCTACAAGAAAAAGGTCACCTACATAATCTCGCAGGAGTGGCTGCACGCGGACGACCACGTGCTCATCATCGACGACTTCATGGCAAAGGGCAACGCCATGCAGGGTCTCGTCGACCTCGTCAACGCCGCCGGCGCGACGCTCGAGGGCATCGGCATCGCCGTGGAAAAGGGCTTCCAGGAGGGCGGCGACCGCTTCCGCAATCTCGGCGTGCCGTACAAGGCGCTCGCGGTCATCGACCGCGTCGAGGACGGCAAGCTGATCTTCCGCGAGGATTGAAGCGATGAAAAAGGTCCTTGTTTTGGATTTCGGCGGGCAGTACAACCTGCTCGTCGCGCGCCGCGTGCGCGAGTGCGGCGTCTACTGTGAGATCAAGCCCTACCGCATCACGGTGGACGAGATCCGCGCGTTCGACCCCGCCGCCATCATCTTCACCGGCGGGCCCGCGACCGTGTTCGAGCCGAACGCGCCGCAGCTCGACCCCGCCGTGTTCGAGCTGGGGCTGCCGATCCTCGGCATCTGCTACGGCCAGCAGCTGATGATCCACCAGCTCGGCGGCGCGTGCCGCAGGGCGGATGTGCGCGAGTACGGCAAGGTCGAGCTGACGCACGACGGCGAAAGCGAGCTGTTTGCCGGCGTGGAGAGAACCAGCGTTTGCTGGATGAGCCACGGCGTCGAGGTCGAGCGCCTCGGCCCAGGCTTCCGCGCGGTCGCGGCGACGGCGGGCTGCGCCTACGCCGCGATCGAGGACACGAGCCGCAAATTCTACGGCGTGCAGTTCCACCCCGAGGTGCTCCACACCGTCCACGGCAGAGAGATCATCCAGAATTTCCTCTACCGCATCTGCGGGCTTTCCGCCGAGTGGACGATGGCTTCCTACGCGACGCAGGCGATCGAGGAATGCCGCGCGAAGATCGGCTCCGGGCGCGTGCTGCTCGCGCTCTCCGGCGGCGTGGACAGCGCGGTCGCCGCGGCGCTGCTCTATAAGGCGGTGGGCGAACAGCTCACGTGCATTTTCGTCGACCACGGGCTTTTGCGCAAGAACGAGGGCGACGAGGTCGAAGCCGCGATGAAAAACGCACTGGGCATGAAGATCGTCCGCGTCGACGCGAGCGAGCGGTTTCTCACGAAGCTCGCGGGCGTCACGGAGCCGGAGCGCAAGCGCAAGATCATCGGCGAGGAATTCATCCGCGTCTTTGAAGCCGAGGCGAAGAAGATCGGCACCGTCGATTTCCTCGCCCAGGGCACGATCTATCCCGACGTGGTGGAGTCCGGCGTCGGCGGCGAGAGCGTCGTCATCAAGAGCCACCACAACGTCGGCGGGCTTCCCGACCACGTGGATTTCAAGGAGATCATCGAGCCGCTGCGCCGGCTCTTCAAGGACGAGGTGCGCGCCCTCGGCGTCGAGCTGGGGCTGCCCGAAAAACTCGTCTGGCGCCAGCCGTTCCCCGGCCCCGGCCTCGCCATCCGTATCATCGGCGAGATCACGCCCGAGAAGCTGGAGATCGTGCGCGAGGCGGACGCGATTTTCCGCGAAGAGGTCGCCAGGGCGGGGCTTGATCGCAGCGTGAACCAGTATTTCGCGGCGCTGACGAACCTTAGAAGCGTCGGCGTGATGGGCGACGAGCGCACCTACGACTACGCCGTGGCGCTGCGCGCGGTGGAAACGCAGGACTTTATGACCGCCGACTTCTCGCGCCTGCCGTGGGAGCTGCTGGACACGGTCTCCCGCCGCATCGTGAACGAGGTCAAGCACGTCAACCGCGTGCTCTACGACGTGACGAGCAAGCCCCCCGCGACCGTGGAGCTGGA
>SVKM01000147.1 GCA_015068465.1 Oscillospiraceae bacterium
GGATCTCGGTCGTCGCCATGAAGGCGGTGAGGTAGCCCATCGTTTCCGTATCGCCGCCGACGTTGCGCGTGACGTTGATGATAAAGTTGGCAAACGCGTTGTGCGCGAAGAAGATGAAGACCATGCCGAGCAGGACGGTGCAGAAGCGCGGGTAGCGGCGTACGAACGCCCGCATCGGGGAGCTGCGCCGCGTTTCGATCGCGATCTCGACCGGAGCGGGGAGCGAGCGGGTGAGCGCGCGGCAGAGGAAAAACTGCGATACGCACAGCGCAAGGCCGACGAAGGGCAGGATGCGCGCCGAGAAGCGGGCGACGAGCGGGCCGAGCGCGGCGGAGAGCAGCACGAACGCGAGCGAGCCGATGCCGCGTGCAAAGCTGAAGTTGAGCCGCGCACCGCTGTGGTCCGCATCGACGTAGAGCTTGAGGATCGGCGAGTTGAGCGCGAGGCAGAACGCGAGAAAGACCGTGAACGAGATCGCCGTCGCCGCGCCTTTGACGGGGAAGAGGATCAGAAGAAGCAGCGAGAGCGCCTGCACGGCGAGAACGGGCGGGATGCAGCGCGCCGCAGTCACGCGGCGGTCTGAGTCGATGCGCGAGGAAAGCGCGGGGCCGACCAGGGCGCCGAGCAGATTGCCGGCTGCCATGATAAGGCCGAGCTGCGTATTGCTGTAGCCGAGCTCCTGCAGATAGACGGCGGCGAAGCTGATTGAGATGCAGATGCTCATCCAGAATACCGACTGCACCAGAGAATAAAGGGCGGTCAGGGATGTGTTTCGTTTCATAGGCGCTCCGTTTGACAGAATATGCGCTTATCTTAGCGATGAAGCCGCCGCTTGTCAATGCCGAAAGGATCGGTTTCGCAAAAGACACAAAAAACATGTTGTTGCGGGAAGAAGATTATGCTATAATTCACTTCGGGCGGCCTGCGCCGCAACACCGACCGAGGAGAGCTGAGATGTCCGACTATATCATTGCCACGTCCTCGACTTCCGATCTGCCGAGGGCGTGGCTGGAAGAGCACAGCGTTCCGTTCATCGCCTACAGCTATACCGTCAACGACGAAGTCCGCGAGGAGGACTGCCGCGAGGAGAGCCGCGCCGCCGTCTATGCTGAGATGGGCAGGGGCGCGTCGGTCAGAACCTCGCAGATCACCGAGGTCGCTTACCATGATTTTCTCAAGGGCCTGCTGGACACGGGAAAGGACGTAATTTTTCTCGACATGTCCCGAAAGATGTCCGCGTCCTACGAAAACTGCGAGCGCGCGTGCGAGCAATTGCGCGCGGAATATCCGAACCGAAGGCTCTGCATGATGGATACGCGCTGCATTTCGATGGGGCTCGGGCTGCTGGTCGCGGGGATGGTGCGCCGCATGGAGGCGGGCGAGAGCTACGATGAGGTGATCGGCTGGGGCGAGGCGAACAAGCTCAGGATCGCCCACCGCTTCACCGTCGACAATCTCAAGTACCTCAAAATGAGCGGGCGCGTTTCGAACACCTCGGCGCTGGTCGGCGCGCTGCTGAGCATCAAGCCGGTGCTCTATGTGTCGGACGGCGGCACGCTGGACGTCGTGCGGAAGGCGCGCGGGCGCAAGGCGGCTGTGGGCGCGCTGCTGGACGGCGTATTGCACGACCTTTCCAAAGTCGACGCGGCCGGCGTGGAGATCCACATCCTCCACGCGGACTGCAGGGCGGACGCCGAGCACCTCAAAGCCGAGATACAAAAGGCTTACCCCCAATTGGGAGAGGTCACGATCAGCTCGCTCGGCACGGTCATCGGCGCGCACTGCGGGCCGGGACTTCTCGCGGCGCTCTATTTCTGCGACGGGCGCTGCCCGGAATAACGGATATATCGAAACAGCACGGCCGGAAGGTCGTGCTTTTCATTTGGAACGGGTTGTGCTATGATGGCGGTAACATATGAAAAGGAGCGTGGGACTATGCCGATCCCCGGCGCGATCATCGTACCGCACCCGCCGCTGATCCTCCCTGCCGTCGGCAGGGGACAGGAGCGGGGCATCCAGGCGACCGTCGACGCCTACCGCGCGAGCGCGAAGCGCGTGGCGGACTGGGCGCCCGAAGCGCTGGTCGTCACGACGCCGCACAGCGTCATGTATGCGGATTATTTCCACATCTCGCCCGGCCTTGCCGCGCACGGCGACATGGCGCGCTTCGGCGCGGGCGCGACACAGCTGGACGTGCGCTATGACGCGGCGCTGAGAAACGAGGCAATCCGCCTTGCCGAAGCGGAGGGGCTTGCCGCGGGCACGCTCGGCGAGCGGGACGCCTCGCTCGACCACGGGACGTTTATCCCACTGTGGTTCCTGCGCGAGGCGGGCGTCGACTGCCCCATCGTCCGCGTGGGGCTTTCCGGCTTTTCGCCGCTGGAGCACTACCGCCTCGGGCAGTGCTTCGCGCGTGCCGCGGAAAAGCTGAATCGCCGCGTCGTATTCGTCGCGAGCGGCGACCTTTCCCACAAGCTCAGGCCGGACGGGCCTTACGGCTTTGCGTCCGAGGGCCCCGTCTACGACGAGCAGGTGACCGCGGCGATGGCGTCGGGCGACTTTCTGCGCTTTCTTACGATGGACGCGGGGCTTTGCGAGCGCGCGGCGGAGTGCGGGCAGCGCTCGTTCCAGATCATGGCGGGCGCGCTCGACGGCCTCGCCGTGGAGCCGGAGCTTTTGAGCCACGAGGGGCCGTTCGGCGTCGGCTACGGCGTCGCGGTGTTTACGGTCACGGGCGAAGACCCCGCGCGCCGCTATGCCGCGCGCTACGAGGCGGCGGAGCGGGAACGGCTGGATGCGCGCAAGGCGTCCGAGGACCCGTGGGTGCGCCTCGCGCGCCTGTCGCTCGAGACCTTCGTCCGCACCGGACGGGAGCTGGACACGCTGCCGGAGGGGCTTCCCGAGGAGATGACGCGCGAGCGGGCGGGGGCGTTCGTTTCGCTACACCTCGGCGGACAGCTGCGCGGCTGCATCGGCACGACCGCGCCGACGGCAAAGTCGGTCGCCTGGGAGATCGTGCAAAACGCCGTTTCCGCGTGCTCGCGCGATCCGCGCTTTTCGCCCGTGCGCGAGAGCGAGCTTGCAAGCTTAGAGTACAGCGTGGATGTGCTTGGCGCGCCCGAGCCGATCGTCTCGCCTTCGCAGCTCGACGTAAAGCGCTACGGCGTGATCGTTTCCTGCGGGATGCGGCGCGGGCTGCTGCTGCCGGATCTCGACGGCGTCGACACCGTGGAGCAGCAGATCGAGATCGCACGGCGAAAGGGCGGCATCAGCGCCGTGGAGAAGTATCATTTGGAACGCTTTGAGGTGGTGCGCCACACATGAAAACGACCTGTGAGCTGTGCTTCCACCGCTGCTCGCTCGACGAGGGGCAGACGGGGCTTTGCCGCGCCCGCGCGAACCGCGGCGGCGCGGTCGTGCCGATCAATTACGGCAAAGCTGTGAGCCTCGCGCTCGACCCGATCGAGAAAAAGCCGCTGCGGCGGTTCCATCCCGGAAGCATGATCCTTTCCGTCGGCAGCTTCGGCTGCAACCTGCGCTGCCCGTTCTGCCAGAACCACGAGATCTCGATGGCGGGGGAGGGCGAGCTGCGGACGGAGGACATTTCCCCAGAGGCGCTCGCGGCGCTGGCGGAGGAGCTGGCCCCGCGCGGCAATATCGGCGCGGCGTACACCTACAACGAGCCGCTGGTCGGCTATGAGTACGTCCGCGACTGCGCGCAGGCGGTCCACGCGCGCGGGCTTTGCAACGTGCTGGTGACCAACGGCACGATCGCGGAGGCGCCGTGGCGCGCGCTGCTTGCGCACATCGACGCGGCAAATATCGACCTCAAGGGCTTTACCGACGCGTGGTACAAGCGGCTCGGCGGCGACCTCGAAACGGTCAAGCGGTCGATCGCCCTCGCCGCGGAGCATTGCCACGTTGAGGTGACGACGCTGCTCATTCCCGGGGAAAACGATTCCGAGGACGAGATTCGCGCGCTTTCGCGCTGGCTCGCGGGCATCAGCCCCGACATCCCGCTGCATCTGTCGCGCTTCTTCCCGCGCTACCGCATGACGGACCGCCCGCCGACGGCGGTGGAGAGCGTTTACCGCCTTGCCGACGCCGCGCGGGAAGCGCTGAGCTATGTTTACACCGGAAACTGTTGAGACCGTGCCTCGGCACGGCCTCATTTTTGTGTGCGTACAGGAAAAACATCGTGGACTTCTGCTCGCGAGCGGCGGACATTTACTGAACAAACTGATGATATATGGGTCCTGCGACACGCGCTTTTTGTGAGAACAATCCAAAGTTGTAGCGCTGTAAATAATGGGGATTGCCGTTTTCTGCGAATGCTTATATAATAATTTTAACAATTTATTCATTAAATTTGAATAGTTGTGCGACTTCCATTATAAATAAGGAGACAGCGTTGATGAAGTTTTCCGAAATGCAGTACACGCGCCCCGACGTCGAGGCGATCAAGCAGCAGTATGCCGAGGTGCTCGCGGCGCTGGAGAACGCCGCCAGCGCGGAGGAGCAGATCGCGGCGATCGACCGTTACCACAAAATCAGCGGCACGGTCGGCACGATGGGGACGCTTGCGAGCATTCGTCACACGATCGACACGCGCGACGAGTTCTATGACAAGGAGAACGATTTCTTCGACGAGCAGATGCCTCTGCTGGAGGAGCCGGATCAGAAGATCGGTCACGCGATCCTTGCATCGAAGTTCCGCGCGGAGCTGGAGAAAAAGTACGGCAAGCTGCTCTTTACCAACCTTGAGATCCGCGAGCGCAGCTTCAAGCCCGAGATGGTCGAGCTGATGCAGCAGGAGAACAAGCTCGCAAGCGACTATCAGAAGCTCTACGCCTCCGCCGTCGTCGAGTTCGACGGCAAGAAGCTCCCGCTTCCCAAGCTGGGCCCCTACCAGCAGAGTACCGACCGCTCCGTCCGCAAGGCAGCGTACGAGACCGGCGGAAAGTGGTTCGACAGCCACCGCGAGGAGCTGGACGACATCTATGACAAGCTGGTGCATGTGCGCACGGAGCAGGGAAAGATGCTCGGGCACGAGAACTACATCCAGCTCGGCTATGACCGTCTCGGCCGCAACTGCTACGGCCCCGAGAAGGTCGCCGACTTCCGCGAGCAGATCGCCCGCGACGTCGTCCCCATCGTCGCCAAGGTCAAAAAGGCGCAGGAGAAGCGCCTGGGCGTCGACAAGCTGATGTTCTGGGACGACGTGATGATCTTCCCGGACGGCAACCCCAAGCCGCAGGGCACGGCGGACGATATCCTCGCAGCGGGCAGGGAGATGTACCACAAGCTCAGCCCCGAAACGAGCGCGTTCATCGACCACATGTATGAAAACGAGCTGCTCGACGTGCTGAGCAAGGAGGGCAAGGCGCCCGGCGGCTACTGCACGAGCATCTACGACTACAAGTCCCCGTTCATCTTCTCCAATTTCAACGGCACTTCCGGCGACGTCGACGTGCTCACGCACGAGGCGGGCCACGCGTTCGAGGCGTTCCGCGCGATGGGGAAGGGCTACATCGAAAGCCAGATCTGGCCGACGCTGGAGGCGTGCGAGGTCCACTCCATGTCCATGGAGTTCCTCACCGCGCCGTACCATCACCTGTTCTTCGGCGACATGACGCGCAAGTATGAGCTCGCCCACGCCGAGGAGTCGCTGACTTTCATCCCCTACGGCTGCATGGTCGACGAGTTCCAGTACATCATGTATACCCAGCCCGGCCTGACCCCCGAGCAGCGCAACGGCGTGTGGCTGGATCTCGAGAAGAAGTACCGCCCCTGGACCGACTTCGGCGATCTGCCGTTCTACGGCCGCGGCGCCGGCTGGCAGCGCCAGACGCACATCTATGGAAGCCCGCTGTACTATATTGATTATTGTATGGCGCAGACCGTGGCGTTCCAGTTCTGGATGGCGTCGCTCACCGACCGTGAGGATGCGTGGAAGCGCTATCTGGCGCTGACCGACCGCGGCGGCACCGCTACGTTCGAGGATCTGGTCCACGGCGCGGGGCTCAAGGTGCCCTACGACCCCGGCTGCATGAAGGAAGTCGGCGAGGCGGTCGGCAAGTGGCTCGACGAGAACCGCCTCGGCTGACGCGGCGCGTGATTTGTCGAAAAAGCAAAGCGATTTTTGGCGGATCAGCCAAAAATTGATGGCCTCCACACAAAATACTTGCCGATTTCGTCAAGTGGATATATAGTAAAGTAGATGTTGTGTTTTACGGTCTGATCGGACCGACCGCCTGGCGGGGAGCCCCGCCGGGCAGCGCCGCGTTTGCGGCGGAAAGCCGCGAATCAACTCGTTTATTACTGCCGCAAGGCAGTGGTAAAAAATATGAAAGAAGGAGATCCCAAATGAACAGCAAGAAACTATTGTCCCTGCTGTTGGCACTCGCGATGGTGCTCTCTCTTGCCGCCTGCGGCAACAAGAACGAGACCCCCGCGCCTGTCGACACCACCCCC
>SVKM01000148.1 GCA_015068465.1 Oscillospiraceae bacterium
GGCAGGCGGAGGTCTGCGAAAAGGAATAGCACAGGAACTGTTGAGATGGTGCCAAATTTGGCACCATCTCAATCGCAGCTTGGTTTTATAGTAAGCGCATTTCATAAATGCACTTACTATATCAGCCATATTTCTTGGTTGCCGGTTGAGCGGCGAGAGAAATGGCAATCAATAATTCTAGTAAATGCAAATTCTATTTGGGTTTACTATATATATCCGAACTCTCCGCGTCATGAACGGATCAAGGTGAGCTCATTCATCCCGCTTATTCCTCCGCCGCGAGCTTCTCGCTGACGCGCTGAAGGATCACCGCCAGCTCCGCGCGCGTCACGGCGTCCTGTGGGTTGAGTGTCCGCCCGCTCTTGCCGTTGATGATGCCGCAGCGAACCGCCCAGCCCATCGCGTCATAGGCCCAATCAGCTATTTCGTCGGCATCCTCATAACCCGCAAGCCCCATTGCGCCTCCGGCCTCCTCCGTCGCATATGCACGGTAGAGCATCACCGCGAGCTGCAGGCGGGTCAGTGTGCCGTCCGCGCAGAACGCGCCGTCCACTCCGTTGACGATGCCCTGTTCTTTTGCCCAGAGCGCGGAGCGTTCATAGCTTGCGCCGCTCTCCATGTCCACGAATCCCTCAACGTCTTCGCCCACCTCCGGCTTGCCCTTCATGCGCCACAGCGCCTCTGCGATAACGGCGCGCGTCGCGGCTTCGTCCGGATGATAATACCCGCCGTCAAACGTGTCGATCAAGCCTTCTTTCAGGCAGAACGCCGTGCCCGCATGATACCAGGGCAGCTCGGGCATCGGGCTGTCCGCTCCCTCCGCCGCATATTGCCACGGGAGATAGATGCGGTTGACCGCCTGTATCCACCTCTGCCCGTTGGCCCGTTTCAGATCCAGCGCGTTGATCTGCACGCCGCGCGTGCGCTGGCGCTTGCCGGTGTCGGGGCCCATGATGCTGCTGACCGTGCTGACGACGTAATAACCGCCGTCCTTTTTTCCGAGATACATCATCTGATGTCCGGGAAAATTGAGAATCGTCCCAAGCGGCATATCGTCCAATACGGCATACTTTTCCTCCGTGGTCAGGTCAGCTGCATCCTGCTTCGCCATGGAGAGCGGCCACTGCCAGTTGCCGTTGCGCGGCAGGTCAAGCCCAAAGCAGAGGAAAATGCTGCGGTTTAGGCTGGAGCAGTCCTCATTGAGAAGACTCCCACCCCAGCCGTAGGCGTCTCCGAGCGAGGCGAGCGCCATGACCGCGAGGTTTTCACCGGTGAGCGGCAGATAGTCCTCGCTGACCTTCTCACGCGCGTTGATCAGCGCGGGGACCTTCGCGTAGCTGCCGTCCTCGCTGCGTACCGGCAGATACACAGCGTAGTTGTGCAGCGGCAGCCGGTTGATGACCAGCTTGCCCGCCTCCTGCTCGTCCATGCGCTCGAGCACCGTCGCCATTGTAATCAGACGCCCAGAGGTCTCCGGCGCGGTCTTGGAGTAATCTGTGTACATTTTATCGCCATAGAACACCAGCCGGTGGTCGGCTGGAATATCCCACGCGGAAAGCCACTCGGCCTTGTCCTTGCAGATGGCAATATCCTCCACACGCACCCAGCCGGAGCAGCAGGAGGTATAGACCTGATAGAACTTCCCGTCCGCGGAGGTCGTATATACCGCGACCGGCTCGTTCACGCGAATACCGACAAGCGCTTGATAGTCGAAGTCAAAGTCGGCGGGATCGTCGAGAATCTGCCCCTCGTAGGGGAAGGTCAAAAGCACCGTCCGTTCCGTTGCAATGCCGTAGCGCAGCTTCATATTCTTCGCCGCGTTCCGGTCGGCGCAGTTGGCAATGATGGCGTCAAAGTCCGACTGCTCGAGCTTTTTTCCAGTTTCGGCATAGGTCCAGCCAAGGTAGTATTCTGCGTCCGCCGCCGCGCCTTTTTGGAGTGATTCACTGCGGGAAACGCCGTCGAAGGTCTCCGTCAGATTTCTGAGATCATGCATATTCGCGCCCTTGGTGACGAGCGCCAAAGCGTTGATCCTTGCGATCTCATCGGCTGTCGCCAGCAGCGCGTCCGGATCGTCCATTCCCGCCGTCCAGAAAACAGGGGTTGTCATCTCCGCTGTCACGCCGGGCAGATAACCTACTGCTTCCGCTGCGGCAGCGCTCGCAGACAGCGGCGCGCAGAGCGTGATCGTCAGACAAAAAGCAAGCAGTATCGAAAGTCCTCGTTTCATGGTGCAACTCTCCTTATCTTTTCCTTTTTGTTCCCTTCCTCGATATAAAACTCCACGGATGTCCCTGATGTACTCATTCTATCATGTTGCAGGCAGGGTTGTCCACCGATTCTGAACGCATCCAGGTTCTGGCATCAAGGTTTTCTTTGGACGCTTGCTCCATGCAGTTAGCGGAAGCCATCTGCGCCTTCTCCTTTGAGTTGATGTTTGGTCGCTAATACTCTAAAGGAGCGCAGGTGGCTTTTCAATTGTCTTTTGGCCGATGCTTTCATCCGCCACCCTTGACAGAACCTGTGAGAAATGCTGTTGTGTCTGTGCCGACGGCGAAGAACTCAGGAGCAGCTTCAGACTGTTTCATTGCCACGATTATGCCTGAAGCCTCCAAAACAAGTTGAATTATTGAACCGCCCTATTTTTAGAATTGGTCGTAATAATTAAAAAACCGCTGATTTCAAACGAAATCAGCGGTTTTTCTGGTATGCCCGACAGGATTCGAACCTGCGACCTTGTGAGTCGGAGTTATCAGGCACTCCCCCAAAGCACTGGTTTTATGCGGTTTTTACGGTGCGTTGCGCCATATCCAAAACCTTTTGAAAACGGCGCGAGTCCTTTTGTTGCAAGGGCTCGCGCCTATTTTGCGAAATAGTAGTCAGGTAGTAGTCAGGATTTGCTCAATGCGCCATATAGCCGCAGTCCATGACAAGCTCCGAGCCGGTGACGGTGCGGGACTCATCGGAGGCAAGGAACAGCGCGCCGTTGGCGATGTCGATCGGGTCGGAAACGTGCGGCGGCAGCGGGCAGGTCACCTTGACGCGATCCCACAGGGCGGGAGTTGCCTCATAAACGCTCTTGAGCATCGGCGTAAGGATGCCGCCCGGATGGATCGTGTTGACGCGGATGTTCTTCGCCGCGAGCTGGATCGCCGCATTCTTCGTCAGCGCGCGCGTGCCGCCCTTCGAGGCGCTGTAGGTCGCGTCGCCGCCATCCGCGTCGCCGCTGGTCAGACCGCCGATGGAGTCGATGTTGACGATGGAACCGCCGCCCGCCTTCTCCATGTAGGGAACCACAGCCTGCACGCTGAGCAGGACGGAGAGACAGTTCGTCTTGTAGACGTTCAGAAACTCTTCGGCGGAGGCGTCGAGGATACCCTTCATCGCCATGATTGCAGCGTTGTTCACAACGATGTTGATCCCGCCGTACTTTGCTGCGGTGTCCGCCGCAACCTTTTCCCACTCCTCCTTGCTGGCGACGTCATGCTGCATGGCGTTCATCTCATAGTCAGGGTGCTCCGCCTTGATGGCCGCAAACGCCTTCTCAACCTTGTCCACATGACGGCCGGTGCCGACGACATTCGCGCCCTCCTTGGCGAACAGCTCCGCGATGGCAAGGCCCAGTCCCTGCCCCGCACCGGTGATGATAGCGGTTTTGCCTGAAAGTCTGCCCATGGTGTTATTCCTCCTGTTTTTTCCGATTCACACTGTGAATCGCTTTTCTGATATTATAGCCTGATTCCGCTTGAAAATGCGAGGGTGGGCTGCGCGTCAATCGCAGTCTTCAGCCGTCAGTCTCACCATTTCTCGTGTAGCATGACCTGAAACGAGATCACGCCGTCCCCAAAACATGCGGATGTCGCCCTTATGTGGCCGCTTGTCGCTTTGGTATTGACACCGTTTCAAGTCAAGCTATTTTCGCGCGGACACAGCGCGTAATGACTGCAAAAAACACTTGACTTCGAGTGAACTCAAGGTTGTATAGTGGCAAACGCCCAAATATTCAGAGTTAAGAACGGAGAAGTCATATGGTTTATCATGTGGTCAGCGACAGCAGCTGCGATCTGCTGCACAGTGAGTTTATCAGCGAGAGCGTCGGCTTTACGTCTGTTCCGCTGCATGTTTGCGTGGGAGAGCATGAGTTTGTGGATAACGATGCGTTGGACGTGTCGGAGCTTCTGCGCGTCATGCGGGAGGAGAAGGCGAGCGCCTCTTCGGCGTGCCCGTCTCCGACCGACTATGCCAACGCCTTTTCCAAAGGCGATAAAACCGTCTGCTTTACGATCTCCAGCGGTGTTTCCGGCAGCTTCAACGCCGCGATGCAGGGGCGTGCGCTGGCACTGGAGGAGCATCCGGAAAAGGAGATCTGCGTCATCGACACCCGGAGCACCGCAAGCGTTCCGTTGATGCTGATCCGGCGGGCGAAGTAGCTGATGGAGCATGCGGCGGCTAATCAATTCGGCGCGATCTGCGAGGAGCTGCAGCGCTATCGCACGTCGCTTCGCACCTGCTTTACACTGGAAAACTTCGACAACCTGATCAAAAGCGGGCGGATGAAGCCGCTGGTCGGAACACTGCTGCAAAGGCTGGGGATCCATGTCATTGCGGAGGCGACCGAGGCGGGCACGATCCGCGTGGCGGGAAAGGAACGCGGCGAAAAGCGGACGTTTCGCGCAATGACGGCGCTGATGGCGCGCAGCAAGAACTGCGCGGGCGCGTTGGTGGAGATTGCCCACTGCAACAATCCCTCCGGCGCGGAGCGGATGAAGGAGCAGATTTTGAACGATCTGCCTGTCAAGGAGGTGCGGCTGCACGACTGCCGCGGGTTAAACAGCCTCTATGCCATGGAAAAGGGTATTATTATCGGTTACTGAAAAATCCGCCGCGCCGCTTCTCCCAGGAAATGGAGCAGGTCGCCGGTGATACTGCAAACTCTTGCGCAGCGAAGCCGGGATGTGGTATAATAATTATACTGACTTGTATCAAAGGAGTTGGCGCATGGAGCAGCGGTATTCGATCCGCCCGCGGGAGGCAGCCGTCGAGGCGATCCAGTCCTATATTGTTCAAAACGGGCTCAAGGCGGGAGACAAGCTCCCCTCCGAGCGCGACATGTGCGCGATGTGGTCGCTCAACCGCAGCACGCTGCGTCTGGCGATCGCGCGCCTGATCCGCGACGGCGCGCTGGAAACGCAGCAGGGCGCCGGCATCTTCTACGCCGGGCCGAAGTATCGCAGGGAACTGCAGGGGCTGGACTCCTTCCGTGCGGCGTCCGCCATGCAGAACCGGGACTACGAAAGCCGGATCATCTCCTTTGAGCGGATCGAATGCGACGGAATGCTCCTGCGGCTGTTTCGCGCAGAGCCGGGCGCGCGGGTCTGGCGGCTCGACCGCCTGCGCTTGACGGATGGCTGCCCGCTAGAGCTGGAAAGCGCGTTCTTTTTGGCGGACCGATTCCCCGATATTGACCGGTTTGACTTTATCAAGGACTCGCTGTACCGTGTTTTTGAAGAGGAGTACGGCGCCGTACCGACGCAGGGCGACGAGCGTATCACGGCGACGCGCGCGGAGAGCGGCGAAGCGGCGCTGCTGGACGTTCCGGACGGCACGCCGGTGTTCCGCGTGGAGAGCAAAACCTGCGATCAGAACGGCGCGCTTCTGGAATACTGCCGGGTGCTGATCCGCTCGGACCGCGTTGTGCTCACCAGCCGGATGACGCGCACGTGGGAGGAGGGGCACGGCGATGCGTGAGTGCAGCAGGAGCGGCAAAGCCCCGCTCTATCTTCAACTGCGCGAGATCATCCGGGAAAAAGTGGAGAGCGGAGCGTATCCGCCCGGCACGGCGATCCCGTCCGAAAACACGCTGGCGGAGACCTACGGGATACACCGGCTGTCCGTGCGTTCCGCGATTTCCGCGCTGATCTACGAGGGACTGCTCAAAAGCGTGCAGGGCAAGGGCGTTTTCGTCGTGGGCCCCAAGGACGAGCGGAGCCTTGAGACCATCGGCGGCTTTCGCCAGACAATGACGGAGCTGGGGCACGAGCCGTCGACGCGCATCATCACGCGGGGTGTCCGCGCCGCCGGGGAGTGTTACGCGCTCGTGCTGGGGATCGCGCCGGAGGATGAGGTGTTCTACGTCAAGCGCGTGTGCTGCGCCGACGGCAAGCCCTATTCCCTCGAAGAGCTGTATATCCCGCTCGGCGTCCTCCCCTCGCTCGGCCATTCGGACCTGAGCCTCTTTTCCATGTATGAGCTCTATGCCTTCCACGGCATCACGATCTGCGAGGTCCGCCAGTCGCTGGAGCTGGAGCAGCTGGATCCGGGCGAGGCGCGCCTGCTCGGCGTCGAGCCGACCGACGCCGTGCTCA
>SVKM01000149.1 GCA_015068465.1 Oscillospiraceae bacterium
CCGCTCCACATCCAACGCAAGGCTCACCAGCCCCTGCATGTTGCGCTTGTCGGGCAAAATCGAGCCGTAGCAGCCCAGATTCACGCCGACGCCGAGCAGGTGCAGGCCCTTCATCTCCTGTTCGACCTCCACCGCCGCGTCGACCAGCTCCTCGGCGCTCCAGAACCCCTCGCGCAGGTCGCCGAGGTCGATCATCAGCAGCACGCCGTGTACCTTCCCCTGCCGCAGCGCCTCCGCGTTCGCCGCGCGCAGCACGTCGATATCGCTCTGCAGGCTCGCGTCCGCGAGCGCCACGACGTCCGAAAGCTCCGTGAGCATCGGGACGCGCAGCAGCATCAGCGGCGTCTTGACGCCCATATCGCGCATCCTTCGCATCTGGTCGGCCCGCGAGGTGGCAAGGTACGGGAACCCAGCCTCGTCAAACACGCGCACGACCTCCGGCCATGCGTTCACGCCCTTGACGACGCCGATGATCCCGACAAAAGAATCCTGACAGCGCTCCCGGAGCGCTGTCAGGTTCTCTTTCAGCTTGCCGAGATCGACTTCCAGTTGAGGGTAACGATCTCTTGCGTTCATAGCCGAATCCCTTTCTTATGCCTTTTTCTTCTTGGCGAGGCGGACGTTGTTCATGTCCGCGACCGTCAGGCCGACGTACGCCATGATGATGTTGACGATCGGCATCAGCCAGTTGAAGATGGCAAACGGGCCGTAGCCGCCCGCGCCCCAGGGCGCGAGGCCCAGCGTGCTCTTGATGTACGCGCCGCAGGTGTTCCACGGGACCAGCGCGGACGTGACCGTGCCGGAGCTTTCCAGCGCGTTCGACAGGCACGCGGGATGCAGGCCCATCTTCTCATACTCCTCGGCATACATACGGCCGGGGATGATGATGGAGATGTACTGCTCGGGCATCGTGATGTTGGAGAAGACGCAGGTGACCTCGGTCGCCGTGACGAGACCCGCGGGACCCTTGACGAGCTTCTTGATCTGTTCCATCACGACAGCCATCATGCCGGTGCCCTCCATAATGCCGCCGAACATCATCGCGATGATCGTCAGCGAGATGGAGAACAGCATGCTCTCGATGCCGCCGCGCTCAAGGAGGTTATCGACCGCCTCAAGGCCGGTGGAAGCGTCAAGGGAGAAGCCGCCGTAGCTCGCAACCAGCAGAGAGCCGAGGCTGCAGCTCTTCTGGAACAGCATACCGAGGATGCCGCCGGAGAAAATGCCCAGCGTGATGCCGGGGATGGCGGGGACCTTCATCGCGATGGCGACGATGACGATGATCGGCGGGAGGATCAGCACCGGGCTGACGGTGAAGATGTCCGCGATCGCGTCGCCGAGCGCGGCGGCCTGGCTCATGTCCGCGCTGCCGCTGACGCCCGTAAAGCCGAACACGGTGAAGATGATCAGGCAGATCACATAGGTGATGCCGGTGGGCAGCATCATGAACTTGACGTGCGTCATGACGTCCGTGCCCGCCATAGCCGGCGCGAGGTTGGTCGTGTCGGACAGCGGGGACATCTTATCGCCGAAGTACGCGCCCGAGAGGACCGCGCCGACGGTGATGGCGGGATTGAGGCCCATGCCGTAGGAGATGCCGAGGAACGCAACGCCCATGGAAGCCATCGTGCCCCAGGACGTACCGGTGGCAAGAGACGTGATGGAGCAGATCAGCACCACCGCCAGCAGGAAGATCTTCGGGCTGAGGATCTTGAGGCCGTAGTAGATCATCGAGGGCACGACGCCCGCGTCGATCCACACGCCGACCAGAATACCGACGATCGCGAGGATCAGGATCGATTGCAGCGCCTTGTAGATGCCGTCGAGCATCATCTTTTCAAGGTCTTCCCACTTGAAGCCGATGCAAAGCGCCATGATCGCCGCGGCGCAGACGCCGAGGAACATCGGCGCGTGGACCTCGTCGACGCCCATGATGAGCGGGCTGTCAAACTCCATGATGGAGCTTGCCATCAGCAAAATGGTAATCAGCAGGACGACCAGCGCGTGCCAAAGCTTAGGCTGCGGGAAATTTTTCTTCTCTTCACTCATTGCTCTGTTTACCAACCTTTCTGAAAAAACATTTGACTCTGTTTCGCTGAGGTGAACTGTGTTTTACGGTAAATATCGGCTGTTTCCCCTGTCGGGAGCGTTCCAAATGTCCGGTGTGCTACCACTCCTTTCTCAAGGTCGATGGTAGCATACGCACCGGCATTTGGCAAGAATTTTATTCAATTTTTTGATGGCTGTTATTAGGAAAACTGTTCTTTTACCAGCCGAGCTTGGTCATCGCGTCGTCGACCGCCTTGATGACGATATCGACCTCCTCCTTGGTCGTGACCAGAGGCGGAATGAAGCGCAGGACGTTGCCGTTGGTGTTGTTGATGAGCACCTTGCTGTCCTTGAAGCAGAGGTCGACGACCGGCTGGCCGCTCTCCTTCTTGACCTGGATGCCGTTGATGAGGCCCAGGCCGCGGATCTCGTCGATCGCGTCGGGATGATGCTTCTCAATGACCTCGTGCGCCTGCTGGCGGAAGTACTCGCCGACCTTGGCGCAGTTGTCGAGAACGCCCTCGTTGATCATCACGTCGAGGGTCGTCATCGCGAGCGCGCAGGCAAGCGGGCCGCCGGCGAACGTGGAGCCGTGGGTGCCGGGGGTCAGGGTCTTGGCGGCGTCGCCCTTGGCGCAGACCGCAGCGATGGGGACGCCCGAGCCGAGCGCCTTCGCCATGGAGCAGCAATCCGGCTCCACGCCGTAGTGCTGGTACGCAAAGAGCTTGCCGGTACGGCCGGAGCCGACCTGGACCTCGTCGAACATGAGAAGGATGCCCTTCTCGTCGCACAGCTCGCGCAGGCCCTTGAGGAACTCCGGGGACGCGGGACGCACGCCGCCCTCGCCCTGGACCGGCTCGGTCAGGATCGCGGCGGTGTACTCGTCGACGAGCGCCTTGACGCTCTCGAGGTTGTTGAACTCGGCATAGCGGAAGCCCGCGGGCAGCGGCTCAAAATACTTGTGCACGCCGTACTGGCCGGTCGCCGTGCAGGTCGCGAGCGTGCGGCCGTGGAAGGAGTTCTTCATCGTGATGACGACGAAGCGCTCGGGGTGGCCGTGATCCTTGGCATACTTGCGCGCGAGCTTGATCTGGCCCTCGTTCGCCTCGGCGCCGGAGTTCGCGAACAGCACCTTTTCAAAGCAGCTGTTCTCAACGATCAGCTTCGCGGTCTGGACGGCGGGCTCGTTGTAGAAGTAGTTGGAGCAGTGGAGCATCGTCTCCGCGCGCTCCTTCAGGCACTCCTGGATGCGCGGATGGCAGTGGCCGAGGCCGTTGACGGCGATGCCGCCGACGTAGTCGAGGTACTTGTTGCCGTCCTCGTCATAGACCCAGCAGCCTTCGCCGCGCTTCATGGCGATGGGCATACGGATGTGGTTGCCATAGAGGTACTTGTCGCCGTTTTCGATGACTTCCGCGTTGCTGGTCATTCTCTTGATCATGGTGGTTTTCCTCCCTAAAATTTTGTAAAGTGGTTTTACTTGATACCGACGCTCTCCTGCGCCGTACCGATGGTCGTGCCGAGGTTTTCGGTCGTGAACGCCTCGTAGAGGATGCTGTGCGGCTTCCTGCCGTCGATGATGTGGACGGAGGTGACGCCCTCCTCGATCGCCTGCACGCAGCAGTCGACCTTGGGGATCATGCCGCCGGCGATGACGCCTTTGTCCTTAAGCATCTGCACGTCCTTGACGTTCAGATAGCTGATGACGTCGCGCAGCTCGATGGAGTTGCAAAGGCCCTCGATGTCGGTCAGCAGGATCAGCTTTTCCGCGCCGAGCGCGCTGGCGAGCTTGCCCGCGGCGGTATCGCCGTTGATGTTGTAGGTGTTCCCCTGCCCGTCGGTGCCGACCGGCGCGACGACGGGGATGAAGCCCGCGTCGAGCACGGCGTTGATGGCATCGGCGTTCACATAGTCGATGTCGCCGACGAAGCCAAGCTCCTCCGAGCGCTTGTGGCAGTGATAGATGTCGCCGCTCACGCCGGAGAGTCCGACCGCCCTGCCGCCGAGCTTATTGATGAAGCCGACGAGCTCGGTGTTCACCTGACCGACGAGCACCGCCTCGACGACGCGCATCGTGTCCTCGGAGGTATAGCGCAGGCCGTTGATGAACTGCACGGGGATGTTCAGCGTTTCGAGCATCTTGTTGATGCCGGGGCCGCCGCCGTGCGAGAGCACCGGACGCATGCCGAGGAGCTTCAAAAGCACGATATCGTGCATGACCGCGTCCTTGAGCTCCGCGTTGATCATGGCGTTGCCGCCGTACTTGATGACGACCGTCTTGCCCGCGTACTTTTGCAGGTACGGCATGGCCTCCATCAAGGTTTCGACCTTCTGGGCGATTTCCATTGAAATACCCTCCCCGTATCAGGTGCGGTAGTCGCCGTTGATCTTGACGTAATCGTACGTCAGATCGCAGCCCCAGGCCTTCGCCTGTCCGTTGCCCTGATAGAAGCGGACGATGACGGTGATGTCGTGCTCGGAGAGGATCTTGGTGGCAAACTCCTCGTCGAAGTCGGTGCCGAAGCCGTCCTTCATCACCTGTACCTCGCCGACGGAGGACTTGATGATGCAGTCCGCGTGCGTCGGGTCGACGTCCGCGCCGGAGTAGCCGGCAGCCGCCATGATGCGGCCCCAGTTGGCGTCGCGGCCGAAGACCGCCGCCTTGAAGAGCATGGAGCCGGCGATGGACTTCGCGACCAGGCGCGCGTCGTGCTCGGTCGGCAGGTCGTACGCCTCGACCTCGATGAGGTGCTGCGCGCCCTCGCCGTCGGAGGCGATGCGGCGGGTAATGTCGAGGCAGATGTGCTCGACGAGGCCCGCGAGCGCCTTCTTGTCCTCCTCGGTCTTGATCTCAACGCCGGACGCGCCGTTGGCGAGCAGGAAGATCGAGTCGTTGGTGGAGGTGTCGCCGTCGACGGTGCACATGTTGAAGCTCTTGTCGACCGCGGCGGAGAGCATCTTCTGCAGGTCCGCGGCGTCCGCCTTGGCGTCGGTCGTAACGTAGACGAGCATGGTCGCCATGTTCGGGTGGATCATGCCGGAACCCTTCGCCATCGCACCGATGCGCACGGTGCCGCCGGAGAGCTGGAGCTCATAGGCGGACTCCTTCTTCTTGGTGTCGGTGGTCATGATCGCCCACGCGGCGTCGGTGCCCTTTTCCTTGCTCATGTCGGGCACGATGCGGCGCACGCCGTCAAGCACGCGCTCGACCGGCAGACGCTGTCCGATGACGCCCGTGGAGCAAACGAACACCTCGTCCTCGCCGAGGCCCAGCAGGCGCTCCGCCTCGGTCTCGACTGCCTTGGCGTCCTTGATGCCCTGCTCGCCGGTGGCTGCGTTGGCGTTGCCGCTGTTGATGACGATGGCGCGCGCCTTGCCCTTTTTGAGGATCTCGCGGTCGAGGATGACCGGAGCCGCGCAGAACTTGTTCGTCGTAAAGCAGGCGGCGCAGGAGGCGGGCTTCTCGGAATAAATGATGGCAACGTCGGGCTTTTCCTGCTTCTTGTTGGGGTTCTTGACGCCCGCGTACACGGCGCCCGCGGTGTAGCCCTGCGGCGCAGTCACACCGCCTTCAATGAGTTTGTATTCCATGCTGTGGTTCTCCTTCCGTTATATTTCGCCGCGCACGGCGAAATGAATCTTATTTGTTTTTTCCGGCGACACGCGCGTCGGAAAAAACACCTCTCGCGGAGTGCCCGTACGAGCGCAGCGAGTGCGGGAAGCGGAGTGAGGCTTTCCCGAAAAAGAGGCGCCGCCTCTTTTTCGGAGCGAAGCTCAGGGATACATAGCGGGATACATGAGGCCCGTGGTTTCGGGGATGCCCATGATGAGGTTCATGTTCTGGATCGCCTGGCCGGCGGCGCCCTTGCCGATGTTGTCGATGACGCTCGAAACGATCAGGCGATGCGTGCGCGCGTCGTAGGTCGGAGTCATCGCGCAGAAGTTCGTGCCGTAGACCCACTTGGTCTGAACCGGCTGGCTCGCGGGATAGACCTGGACGAACGGCTCATTGGCATAACGCTTGCTATAGAGCTCATACAGCTCGTCGTTGGTGTAGTCCTTGTTGAGCGTGGCATAGATCGTGACCTCGATGCCGCGGATCTGCGGCAGGAGGTGCGGCTGGAAGTTGATATACTGCCAGGTTTCCGGCTTCATCAGATCCTTGCCCGTGATATAGGCGATGTTCTGCTCGATCTCGGGCGTGTGGCGATGGCCGCCGCCGAGCGCGTAGGCGCAGAAGTTGTTCTCCGCCTCGGTGAGCAGCTTGTTGGTTGCGGGACGACGGCCCGCGCCGGTGTAGCCG
>SVKM01000150.1 GCA_015068465.1 Oscillospiraceae bacterium
GCCGCCGCGCGCCACGCGGCAAATTCCGCATCGGTCGCCAGAACGGCGTGCGTGTCGGAAACGCTGTGATAGGTTCCCTGCGTATAGTCGATGCCGGAGGTCTTGTAGTCGTAAGCGATGGCGACACGCGCCTTTTCCAGACGCGGGTCGGCGTGCGGAATGGCGGAGAGCAGGCTCCTTGTGTAGGGATGGAGCGGGCAGTCGAAGATGTCCTTCGTCGTGCCGGTCTCGACCAGATGCCCAAGATGCAGCACGCCGATACGGTCGGAGATGTACTTCACCATCGAAAGGTCGTGCGCGATGAAGAGATACGCCGCGCCCAACTCCTCCTGAAGATCCTTCATCAGATTGACCACCTGCGCCTGGATCGATACGTCCAGCGCGGAGATCGGCTCGTCCGCGATGACCAGCTTCGGCTCCATCACGAGCGCGCGGGCAATGCCGATGCGCTGGCGCTGGCCGCCGGAAAACTGGTGCGGATAGCGGTTTGCATGCTCGCGGTCCAGCCCCATCTTCTCCATGATGCGCCGCACCTTCTCCTGGCGCTCCTCGCGGTCCCTGTACAGGTGATGGATGTCGAGGCCCTGCGCGATGATATCGCCCACCTTTTTGCGCGGGTTCAGGCACGCCATGGGGTCCTGAAAGATCATCTGCATCCGCGTGCGCAGATGCCGCGTCTCGTCCGCGCCGAGCTTTCCGGATATCTCCACTCCTTCGAATGTCACCCTGCCCGCTGTCGGCGTATAGAGGCGGATGATGGCGCGCCCGATGGTGGATTTTCCGGAGCCGGACTCGCCCACGAGACCGTAGGTCTCGCCTGCGTCGATGTGGAACGACACCCCGTCCACCGCCTTGACGGTGTAGCGCTTGTTGACCGGGAAATACTGCTTGAGCCCTTCCACCTCCAACAGATGCTCAGACATGCGCTTCGCCCCCCTTCATCGCTTCGATCCGGCGGTGGAGCGAGGCGGGCATCTCCACCCGCGGCGCGCGCTCGTCCAGCAGCCATGTGGCTGCGTAATGCGTATCGCTGATCCGGAACTCGGGCGGTTCCGCCTTGAAATCCGCTTCCAGCGCGTAGCGGTTGCGCGGCGCAAACGGATCGCCCTGCGGCAGATCGACCATGTTGGGCGGCGAGCCGGGGATGGTATAAAGCCGCTCCGCGCTGTCCGCGGAGAGGTCGGGCATACTGGACAGCAGCCCCCACGTATAGGGATGGCGGGGATCGTAGAACACGTCGTCCACGGTGCCCTTTTCCACGATGCGCCCGGCGTACATCACGGCAACGTAATCCGCCACCTTGGCGACCACGCCGAGATCGTGCGTGATATAGATGACCGAAATACTTGTCCGCTTCTGGATGTCCTGAATGAGTTCGAGTATTTTTGCCTGGATCGTCACGTCCAGCGCGGTGGTCGGCTCGTCACAGATCAGGATATCGGGATTGCAGGAGAGCGCGATCGCGATGACGACGCGCTGCCGCATTCCGCCCGAGAGCTGGTGCGGATAGTTTTTCATCCGTTTTTCCGCGTCCGTGATGCCCACCAGCTCCAGCAGCTCCAGCGCGCGCCGGTACGCCTGCGCTCTGGTAAAATGCAAATGGCGGATCATACCCTCCATCAGCTGCATCCCGATGCTCATGGTGGGGTCGAGGCTGGTCATCGGGTCCTGAAACACCATGGCGATGTGGACGCCGTTGATCTCGCGGCGCATCTCCCTGCGGGACATGCCGATCAACTCGCGCTCCGTCCACTGCCCGCCGTCCTCAAAGCGGTAGAGGATCGAGCCTGCATCGATGCTCTGGTTGGAGCTGACAATGCCCATGACCGCCTTGACGGTGACGCTCTTGCCCGAGCCGGATTCCCCGACGATGGCAAGCGTTTCGCCGTGGTACAGGTCGAGATCCACGCCGCGCACCGCGTTCACTCTGCCCCCGCCGGTCTGGAAGGAGACCGTGAGATCGCGGATCGTCAATGCCTTTTCCATCGTCTCACCTCTCCTTCATTCTGGGGTCGAGGGCGTCCCGCAGGCCGTCCGCCATCAGGTTGAAGCTGAGCATCAGCAGCGCGAGCACGGCGACCGGCCACGCCACAAGGAACGGATACAGGGTCATGGACTTGAACCCGTCGCTGATGAGCGAGCCGAGGCTCGCGAGCGGCGCGGGAATGCCAAGTCCGATGAACGCGAGGAACGCTTCGGTAAAGATGGCGTTCGGGATCGTCATCATGCACATGACGATGATCTGCCCGAAGATGTTCGGCAATATTTCCGCGAAGATGATCGCCGGCGTGGATTCGCCGAGCGTGCGCGACGCGAGCACGAATTCCTGCTCCTTGAGCCGAAGCGTCTGCGCGCGGGTGACGCGGCTCATGCCGATCCATTCGGTGATCATCAGCGCGAGGGTGATGCTGGCAAGCCCCGGCTTCATCACGACGATCAACAGCGTCACGATGACCGTTGTGGGGATGGTGGAGAGAATTTCCACGATGCGCTGGAGAAAAAAGTCTACCTTGCCGCCAAAGTAGCCGGAGACCAGCCCGAAGCTCATGCCGATGAGCGTGTCGATCAGAATGGCGACCAGCGCCACGTACAGCGACACGCGCGTTCCCGTCCACGTCCGCGCAAACTGGTCGCGTCCCAGCGCGTCGGTGCCGAAGATGTGCGTCACGTCCCGGATGCCCTTCTGCTCGTAGACATCGGCGCGCATCGCCTGCCCGTTTGCATACTGGACGGAAACACCGGAGAAGATGGGGATCGCTTCCCAGCCTGCCACGTGCGGCGGCAGGTTGCGCTGGGACATATCCTGCGTGCGGTAGTCGTAGCCGGAGAGCGCCGGTCCCGCAAACGCCATAAACACGATCAGCACGATCATCACGAGCCCGAACACCGCGCCCTTGTTCTTGACAAATCTGCTCAGGGCGTCGCGCCAGAAGCTCTGCGAGCCGTAGACCCTGTCGACGCCCAGATCGCCGCGGTTGGCGAGCACAAAGTCGTCCCGCTCCACCGCTGCGGCGTACTGCTTCGCGGTCGTCAAGCGTCATTCCTCCTTTGTCAGACGGATCCTCGGGTCGATGATGCCGTACAGGACGTCCACCGCCAGCATGACGGCGATGAACATGACGCTGTAGATAAACACCACGGCAAGGACCACATTGTAGTCGTTGAACTGGATGGCGGACACCAGCAGGGAACCGATGCCCGGGATCGCGAAAATCTGCTCGACGACCAGCGAGCCGGTCATCAGCTCAACGGTCAGCGGTGCGAGCACGGTTACGATAGGGATCAGCGCGTTGCGCAGGCCGTGCACGCCCAGCAGCCGAAAGGTCGAAATCCCCTTGGAGTCCGCGAGCAGCATGTAGTCGCTGCCCATGACCTCCACCATCTCCGTGCGGGCGAAGCGCGCTACCGTCGCCATGGAGAAAAAGCTCAGCGAGATGGTGGGCATGACGGTGGAGCGCACCGCGTCCGCCGTGTCGTACAAAAGCGGCAGCCAGCCCAGCCGGAAGCCGATGAAGTAGCTCATCGCCATGGCAAACACGTAGGAGGGGAACGCCACGCCGATGACCGACAGCGCCGTTGCCGCCGTGTCGATCGCACTGTTGCGCCGCAACGCCGCCAAGATGCCCATCAGCAGTCCGATGACCGAGCCGAGGGCAACCGCCTGCAGGCCGATGCGGATCGAGACGGGTATCCGGGAGCGCAGCAGCTCGGAGATCGGCATGTTTTTCTGGATCACGTAGGATACGCCGAAGTCGCCCGTGAGCATCGCCTTGAGATAGTTGACGAACTGAACGGGCAGCGGCTTGTCCAGCCCGTATTTCGCCTCCAGATTTGCGCGCTGGACGGCGGTGATCTTCTCGTCGTTGAACGGGCTGCCCGGCATGCTGTGGAGCATGATAAAGAGAGCTGCCAGAATAATGAGCACCGTCACCACCGAGATCAGCGCCCGCTTGGCGATATATTTGAGCATTGCGCCCTCTCCTTCCACTGATGAACTTGCGCGGCGAGCCGCGCCGCAGGATCGGCAAGGGCGGCCGCGGCTTCCCGTCCGCAGCCGCCCTTGCGGTGTCTTGTCAGAAATTCACATCGACGTCCTTGTAGATCGTGCCCACGCCCACCGGGAAGAACGCAAGCCCGCTGACGCCCGGACGAACCATGGCGGCGGTGCCCTTCTGGTAGACCGGCAGGATGACCGCGTTCTCCATGACCAGCGCCTCCGCCTGCTTGAGCGCCTCCCAGCGCGCGGCGGGGTCGTTGGCGAGCGAGCCGTTGGCGTCGTCGATCAGCTTGTCATACGCCGCGTTGCTCCACTCGCCGTAGTTGTAGGTGGAGCCGGTGGTCCACATGTCGAGATAGGTCATGGGATCGGCGTAGTCGGGACCCCAGCGTGTCAGGCCGAGCTGATATTCGCGGTTCTGCATCAGCTCCGTGCGGCTTTTCTTGGGCTGCGCCTTCAGGCTGATGTGCACGCCGGGCAGGTTGTTCTCGATCTCGCTTTGGAGGAACTGCGCGATCAGCGGCGTGGAGTCGGAGTCGTCGTAGAGCAGCTCAATGCTGACCTCGCTGACGCCGAGCTCCGCCTTCGCGGCCTCCCAGTATTCCTGCGCCTTCGCCTTGTCGGTCTGTAAGTAAAGCCCCGCGGTTTCGCGGAAATCCTTGCCGTCCGGACCCGTCGCCAACTGATACGGAATGGCGAAATCGGCGGGGGCGGAGCCGTCCTGCAAAATGTCGTCGCAGATCACGCTCTTATCATAGCTCAGCGCGATCGCCTTGCGCAGATTCTCGTTTTCCAGTCCGCAGGAGTATGCGGCGCTTTTGGGATTCAGGTTGGGCGAAAGATACCAGAGGTAGCCCTCGCCGATGCGCGTGAAGCCCGGTTCGTTCTTATACTTGGTCACCTGATCGCCGGAGAGGCGGACGTAATCCAGCGTGCCGTTCTCATAGGCGAGCATGGTCTGCTGCGGATCCTTGATGATCTGGAAATTGATCTCGTCCAGCCGGACGTTCTCCGCGTCGTAATATTCGGGGTTCTTCTTGAGCTGGTAGGTGTTGCCGCCCACGTCCCACGCGGACATGTAGAACGGTCCGCAGCAGAGCAGATTGTCCGCGCCCAGCGCGTACTGCGCGCCCTTTTCCTCCGCATACGCCTGATTGATCGGGCAGAAGCTCGGGAAGGTCATCAGGTTGATGAAAAACGTGACCGGACGGTCGAGCTCCACCACCAGCGTCTTGTCGTCCGCGGCGGAGACGCCCAGCTCCTCGACAGGCTTCTCACCCGAAATGATGGGCGTCGCATTCTTCACGGCGGCGACCTCCATCATAAAGCTGTACTCCGACGCGGTCTCCGGATCCACCAGCCTGCGCCACGCGTAGACGAAGTCGTGCGCGGTGACAGGGACACCGTTCATCCAGTTCGCGTTGGCGCGGATGTGGAAGGTGTATGCGGTGCCGTCGTCGTTGACCTCGTAGGATTCGCACAGTGCGTTCACCGGCGTGCCGTTGGCGGCGGTGACGAAAAGCGGTTCGATGATGGCGGAGATGACCTCAAGGCAGTCCGCCTCGGTCGCGATCGTGGAATCCATGTCGAACAGCTCCGACATCCGGCCCACATTGAGCACCTTGTAGTCGCCCTGCGCCGGAACGACGCTTGCGGCGGGCTGCTCCGTACCGGATGGCGCGGCGGCGGGAGCGCCGCAGCCTGCCAGCAAGGACACAAGCAGCAGAATCGGCAGAATTCGCTTCCAAACTTTCATTTCCAGCTCTCCTTACTGATGTTATTTGCCAAACGGATGGGTTTTTCTGTTTTCAAAATATAGCATCGTATCATATAAGTTGTCAATGATTTCATACCAGTTTGCCGGAAGTTCTACCCCACGCACAAACACCCCGGCAACGGCAGTATAATATGGGGCGCTGTTTTGCAAGTAATGCCAAAACTGGTATGAAACAGCATCGCACTCCAAGAACGATTTGCTCCGGGCGACGGCGCAAAAACACGGCGCGAGCGGCCCTCTCGGACTGCCCGCGCCGTGCGCAAACCGGTTATTCTTTTTGATAGTGAACGTTGAACGTACAGCGGTCTGCCCGGGTGTAGGTTCTGGCAAACTCGACGATCCGTCCCCGCTGGTCGCGGCTGATGCCCTGAAACTTGAGCACGGCGTCGGTCGGCTTGATGTCGAGCAGGCGTGCCTCGCCCGGGTCCAACTGCTCCAGCTCCAGCGACTGGCGGACCTCACAGATCCTGATGCCGTGGAAGGCATAGAGCTCATACATGGAAAAGAGGCTCAGGTCCGAATGGCCGAGCGAGGGGAGGACGCC
>SVKM01000151.1 GCA_015068465.1 Oscillospiraceae bacterium
CTCCGCGATGATCTATCGCCGCTCCATCGCCAAGGACGTGCTCGGCACCGATGATCCCGCCGAGGTCCAGGAGCTGATGAACAGCTGGGATAAGTTCAACGCCGTTGCCGCGCAGGCGAAGGCGAAGGGCTACTACATCACCGCTTCCGACGCCGAGACCTACCGCGTCTTCTCCAACAACACCTCCGCTCCGTGGGTCGACTCCAACAACAACCTCCAGATCTCCCCGGAGATCCAGGCGTGGATCGACCAGGCTGAGAACTACTCCAAGAACGGCTACACCATCAACACCGGTATCTGGGATCAGGACAAGAACGACCAGATGTTCGCCAGCGGCAAGACCATGTGCTTCTTCGGCCCGGCGTGGTACTTCAACTTCTGCATGGGCAACGCGCAGGACCCCGATAAGGGCTGCTCCGGCGACTGGGCGATCTGCGAAGGCCCGCAGGCTCACTTCTGGGGCGGCACCTGGCTGCTCGCTCCGGTCGGCACTGACAACAGCGAAATGGTCGCTGACATTATGAACGCGTTCATCAACAACGAGGAGCTCTGCTCCGGCCTTGTTACGGAGTACGCGCAGTTCACCAACAACCAGAAGGTCAACAACAAGTTCGCCTCCGATCCCAACTACGGCAACGAGTTCCTCGGCGGCCAGAACGACACCGCTGTCTTCGCTGAGATGGCCAAGAACATCAAGTTCGAGAACCAGACCATCTACGATCAGATCTGCAACGAGCAGATCCAGAGCAACATGCGCGAGTACTTCAAGGGCACCGTCGACAAGGAGACCGCCCTGCAGAACTTCTACAAGGCTGTCAAGGAGAACTATCCCAACGTCAACGTTCCCAACGCCTAAGCGCTGAAAAGTAAAGCTTACGCTTCCACGGAGGCAAAGCTCCGGCTTTGCCTCCGTGGCGCATCTAAAAGCTGCCGTCCGATCAGAGCGCGCCGCGCGGCGCGCCGTGATGAGCCGACAGTTCAAAATTGCAGGGAGGAAACGCAGCATGAAAAAGAAAACGGGCGTCAGCTACGCGAAGTGGGGGTATATCTTCATTTTGCCGTTTTTCATCGCCTACTTTATCTTTACGTTCATTCCGCAGGCGCTGACCGTCTACAACAGCTTTTTTGAGAATTACCGCGAGGGCCTGACGCAGATCGGGCCGAACTTCGTGGGCTTTCGCAACTACGTCGCGCTTTTCACGCCCGACGCCAACGGCACGATCGACATTCTCAAGTACGCCGGCAACACGATCATTCTGTGGCTGCTCGGCGCGGTGCCGCAGATTTTGATCGCGCTGCTGCTCGCGATCTTCTTCACGAGCTATCGGCTCAAGATCAAGGGCCAGCAGTTCTTCAAGACCGTCATCTACATGCCGAACCTCATCATGGCGTCCGCGTTCTCGATGCTGTTCTTCACGCTCTTTTCCACGGTCGGCCCGGTCAATCAGGTCATTCAGGCGCTGGGCTGGAGCGACGTCGCGATCGACTTCTTCGCCAAGCGCGTCACCGTGCGCGGGCTCATTTCGCTGATGAACTTCCTCATGTGGTTCGGCAACACGACCATCCTTTTGATGGCGGGCATCATGGGCATCGACCAGAGCATGTTTGAAGCCGCGAACATCGACGGCGCAAGCTCGGTGCAGACGTTCTTCAAGGTCACGCTCCCGCTGCTCACACCGATTCTGGTCTACACCGTCATCACCGCGATGATCGGCGGATTGCAGATGTTCGATGTGCCGCAGATTTTGACCAACCGCGGCGGCACGCCGAACCGCACGTCCACGACGCTTGTGATGTACCTCAACAATTACCTCGACGGCAGCCGCAACTACGGCATGGCGGGCGCGATCTCCGTGATCATCTTCATCATCACGGGCCTTTTGAGCATGATCGTCTACCGTTCGCTGACGAAGAAAGACTGAGAGGTGAATGAATATGACAAAGTCGAATTCCTCCGACAGCCGCAAGGCGAAGGCGCAGCTCACGATATTGCGCGTGCTCGTCTATATCATTCTGATCTTCCTCTCGATCTTGTGCCTGTTCTCGTTCTACATGCTCATCATCAACGCCACGCGCACCAACGCCGAGCTGCAAAGCGGCTTTGCGATCCTCCCGCGCGGGCACTTCTTCGAAAATCTGCACAACGCCTGGACGGACGCGTCCATCAACATCCCGCAGGGCATGCTCAACAGCTTTATCATCGCGTCGCTGACCGCGATTTTGACCACCTACTTCTCCGCGCTGACCGCCTATGGCATTCATGCCTATGATTTCAAGTTCAAAAACGCGGCGTTTACGTTCATCATGGCGATCATGGTCATTCCGCCGCAGGTCGGCGCCACGGGCTTCATTCAGCTTGCCTACAAGTTCGGGCTTCAGAACAAGTTCTGGGTGCTGATCCTGCCGGGCATCGCCGCGCCGGTCGTGTTCTTCTACATGAAGCAGTACATGGAAAGCGTGCTGCCGATGGAGACCATCGAAGCCGCGCGCGTGGACGGCTCGGGCGAGTTCCGCACGTTCAACACGATCGTGCTGCCGATGCTCAAGCCCGCCATGGCGGTGCAGCTTATCTTCTCCTTCGTCGGCTCGTGGAACAACTACTTCATTCCCGCGCTGCTGCTGAACAAGGCGGAGAAGAAGACCGTTCCCATTATGATCGCGCAGCTGCGCTCGGCGGACTACTCCAAGTTCGATATGGGCAAGGTCTACATGTTCATTTTGCTGGCGATACTGCCGGTGCTGATCGTGTACATCTTCCTTTCCAAGTCCATCATCAAGGGCGTTACCGCCGGCTCGGTCAAGGGCTGACAACATGCCGGCTTCCCTCGGGAGGCCGGCATTTTCTTTTCGGGAAAGCGAGGGGTTATGGAACAGTTGAAAAGGGCGTTCGGCGCGCTGGCGCGCTCCGCGAGAAACGCCGTGTTCGGCAGCGAGCTGAGCCAGGAGAAAACGGCTGCCGCGGGCGAGCGCTGCGTGACGCAGGGCGTCGGCGAGCTGATCCGCCGCGCGGGCGCGGAGAGCTGCGTGCTGCTCAAAAACGACGGCACGCTGCCGCTTAAAAAGGAGCGCGAGATCGCGGTTTTCGGGCGCTGCCAGCTCGACTGGTTCTACGTCGGCTACGGCAGCGGCGGCGATGTGAATGCGCCGTATTATGTAAACTTGCTGGACGGCCTCGACCACGCGGGCGCGGCGTACAACCAATCGCTCGCGAAGGTCTACCGGGCATGGTGCGCGTCGAAGGAGAACCGGGCGGACCCGGGCTGGTGGGGGCATTGGCCGTACAGCCATCCCGAAATGCCGCTCGACGACGTGACCGTACGGTACGCCGCCGAAAGCGCCGATACAGCTGTGGTCGTGATCGGCCGCGCGGCGGGCGAGGACCGCGAGAACAAGCTCGAAAAGGGCAGCTATTACCTTACGGACGCGGAGCGCGCGATGCTCGGCGCGGTGACGTCGGCGTTCGCGCATACGGTGGTGCTGGTCAACAGCGGCAGCATTCTGGACTTTTCGTGGGTGGACGATTATCCGATCTCGGCGCTGCTGCTGGTCTGGCAGGGCGGCATGGAGAGCGGCAACGCCGTGTGCGATGTGCTCTACGGCGCGGTATCCCCCTGCGGGCGCCTTGGCGATACGATCGCGTTTTCCTACGAGGATTATCCGTCGGGCGACAACTTCGGCGGCAAAGACTGCAATGAATACGCCGAGGGGATCTTCGTCGGCTACCGCCATTTCGACACCTACGCCCCGGAGCGCGTGCGCTGGCCGTTCGGCTTTGGGCTTTCGTACACGGGCTTTCGGGAGGAGCCGATCGCGTTTGAGCGCGACGGCGGCGTTTCCGTCAAGGTGCGCGTGACGAATACGGGCGCGCGTCCCGGGAAGGACGCGGTGCTGCTTTGGTGCGCGCCGCCGAAGGGAAAGCTGAAAAAGCCCGCGCGCGTGCTCGCCGCCTTTGCCAAGACAAAAGAGCTCGCGCCCGGCGAAGGCGAAACGCTGACGCTTGCGTGCGACAAAAAAGCGCTCGCGTCCTTTGACGAGGCGGAGCATGCTTTTATCCTTGAGGCGGGCGAGTACCGCTTCACGGCGAACGACGCTGCGGCGGGCGGCTTTGCGCTGGAGGAAACGGAGATCCTGGAGCACTGCGAGCCGATCCTGCTCACGAGCGCGGAGCTGCGCGGGCGCATCCTTTCGCGCCTGCCCGCGCCGGTCGCTGCGCCGGAAGCGAAAAGCATCACGCTCGACGACGTCGCTGCGGGCAAGGCGTCGGTGGACGACCTCGCCGCCTCGCTTTCGGACGCGGAGCTTGAGGAGCTCACGCGCGGGCACGGCATGATGTCGAGCGAGCTCGGCGTTTCGGGCAACGCGGGCGTGCTGGGCGGCATTTCGGAGCGCCTGCGGCAAAAGGGCGTTCCGCCCGTCGTCTGCTGCGACGGGCCGGCGGGGCTGCGCATCAACCGCTACTGCGCGCTCGTGCCCTGCGGCACGGCGCTCGCCTGCACGTTCAACACGGCGCTGGCGGAGGAGCTCTACGCGCACATCGGCGCGGAGATGCGCAGGTACGGCGCGGACGTGCTGCTCGCGCCGGGCATGAACATCCATCGCAACCCGCTGTGCGGCAGAAATTTTGAGTATTTCTCCGAGGACCCGCTGCTCTCGGGCAGGATGGCGGCGGCGGTCGTGCGCGGCGTACAGAGCGCGGGCGTCGCGGCGTGCCCGAAGCACTTTGCCTGCAACAATCAGGAGTGGAAGCGAAACACGAACGATTCCCGCGTCGGCGAGCGCGCGCTGCGCGAGATCTATCTGCGGAACTTTGAGCTCTGCGTCAAGGAGGGAAAGCCCCTGACGCTGATGACCGCCTATAATAAGATCAACGGCGTGTGGGCGCACTACCACTACGACCTGGTCACGACGGTGCTGCGCGGCGAATGGGGCTTCGACGGCATGGTGATGACCGACTGGTGGATGAAGAAGAGCAAAAGCCCCGAATTCCCGCTGCTGCGCGACAATGCCTACCGTGTGCGCGCGCAGGTGGACGTGCTGATGCCGGGCAGCATGTCGCATACGGACAAGCGCTGCCGCTCGGACGGAACGATCCTGCGCGCGCTGGAAAAGCGGGACGGGCTCACGCGCGCGGAGCTGCAGCGCACGGCGCGCAACGTGCTGACGCTGTGCCTGCGCTTGAAGGAAGGCAAAAAAATACCTGTAAAGGAGAACGTGGAAGCATGCTGAAAGAAAACGGATTTTACAAGGGGATCAATCTCGGCGGCTGGATGTCCCAGTGCGACTACAGCCGCGAACGGCTCGACGGTTTCGTGACCGAGCCGGACTTCAAACAGATCGCGGACTGGGGCTTCGACCATGTGCGCATTCCCATCGACTACAACGTCGTGCAGAACGACGACGGGAGCATGAAGGAGGACGGGCTCGCGCGCATCGACGCGGCGCTCGCGCTGTGCCGGAGGTACGGACTGCACGCCGTGCTGGATCTGCACAAGACGCAGGGCTACTCCTTCGACGCGGGCGAGCATGAGGAGGGCTTCTTCGAGAGCGAAAAGTATCAGGAGCTTTTTTACAGGATCTGGGAGGCGTTCGCCGGACGCTGGGGCGATCGGCCCGACGAGGTGATGTTCGAGCTTCTCAACGAGGTGACGGAGGAGAGCTATCTCCCCGCGTGGAAGCGCATCTCCCGGGAGTGCATCCGCCGCATCCGCCGCTTTGCGCCGGACACGCGCATCCTCGTGGGAAGCTACCACTACAACGGCGTGCGCGAGGTGCGGTATCTTGACGCGCCCTATGACAAGAACGTGCTCTACAACTTCCACTGCTACGAGCCGATGAAGTTCTCGCATCAGGGCGCGTACTGGAACGAGGAATTCAACAACGCCAACCGCTGCACCTTCGCCGAGAGCGGCGCGAGCGAGGCATACTTCGAGAAATTGTTCTCCACCGCGATCCAAAAGGCCGAGGCGGAAGGGACCGAGCTCTACTGCGGCGAATACGGCGTCATTGATATCGTGCCGCCGGAGGAGGCGCTCAAGTGGTTCCGAACGATCCACGCGGTTTTTGAAAAGCACGGCATCGCCCGCGCGGTGTGGAGCTACAAGCAGATGGATTTCGGCATTTCCGACGCGCGCATGGACGGCGTGCGCGAAGAGCTTTTGCATAATCTTTGAGCAAAACGGGAAAAACGCCCCTGAGGGGGCGTTTTTTCGAGGTGCAAACAGACGAAAAAGGTTGCTTTTTCGGGCGGCTTGCCGTATACTCTCCCTTGTGACTGAAAAAGGGGGGGACGTCCGTGGGCCGCGAGC
>SVKM01000152.1 GCA_015068465.1 Oscillospiraceae bacterium
CACGTAGGTCGTACCCTCGGCGGCGGGAGCGGGCGCGACGGGCGTCTCGGCGGGAGCGGGCGTGACGGGCGTCTCGACAGGCGCGGGCTGCGGCGCTTCCGCCGGCGCGGGCGCGGCGGAGAGATTTGCACGGAGCGCGGCGAGGTCGGCGTCGGTGAGGCCGATCGTCTTCATGTACGTTTCTGCGCACGCGGCGAGGTCGGCGGACTTGAGGTCGTCGACGCCGAACGCGCGCTGGAGGCTCTTGATGATGTTGCTGTTCGCGATGATGTCATAGCGCGCCTCGCCGCTCGTCACACCGTAATAGTTGTAGAAGGTGACCATGTAGTCGGCGACGATCTCGTCGCAGCTCGCGCCCATGAAGGCTTCGAGCAGCGCGGCGACGAAGCCGGCGCGGTCCTTGCCCTCGGTGCAGTGGACGGCGTAAACGCCGGGATTCTGCGCGAAGAATTTGAGGCCCTCAGCGAGCTTGGAGCCGAATTCCTCAGCGGCAAAGTCGACGCCCATATTCAGCGCGATATACTTGGTCGTGGCGTAATAGGTCGCGTCGTAGCCCTCGTAGCCCTTGACGGTCGCCTCGTCGTCGGCGAGGTTCATCACCACCGTCACGCCCGCGGCCTTGAGCGCGGCGTCGGCACAGGCGTTGCGCTTGTTCTCGGGGTTGACCGGGGAAGCGGTGCGGTAGAGGACGTTCTTGCCCATGCCGGTGGTCGCAACGGCGCGGAAGTTCGCAAACTGCTCGTCGGTGAGCTCGGCGTAGTCCGCGCGCTCGTTGGTGTACTTGAGCTGGTGGATGACGTACTCGTCATAATAGCCGCCGGCTTCCTTCATGCTGATGGTGAAGGTCACGGGGCCGGTCACGCCCTCGGCGTAGTTCCACACGAAGGTCTTGTCCTCGTTGGTGGTTTTCACGGCGATGCCGTAGGTTGTGGCAAAGTCGCCCATGTTGATGGCGACGAGCGCCTGCGTGTCCGCGTCGCGCGCAAAGAGCGCGGGGGAGCCGGAGTCCACGTCGGAATAGTTGTTGCAGAACGGGATATCGAGGCTCTGGTCAAGGAACTTGACGGTCACAACGTCGCCGAACTGATAGCCGGCGGCCTTGATCTCATCGCAGGTGAGGGAGAGCACGACGTTGCCGTACTTCTGGATCTTTTCCGCCTCGGCGGTCGCGGTGAGCTCGGCGGGCGCATCCGCAGCGGAAGCGGGCAGCGCGAGCGCAAAGATCATTGTCAGCGCGAGGAGCAGGGATAAGCATTTTTTCATGGGATTTCCACCTTTCTGCGTCAGTATGCGGGCGATGTTTCGCCCAACGTCGTATTCTAGCACAGAAAGGGGAGAAGTTTCAAGTGTTTTTCCGGCGTTTTGTCCGCCTTGACACCATATGGCGCATTTGGTAAAATACCAGCGTGAAATTTTTGGGAAAGCAGGGGTGCGCTTATGAATATTCTGGTGACCGGCGGCGCCGGCTATATCGGCTCCCACACCGTCGTCGAGCTGCTGCTCGCGGGCCACGGGGTCGTCGTGGTCGACAATCTCTCCAACGCCTCGGAGGAATCGCTCCGCCGCGTGCTGGAGATCGTGCGGAAGGACCGTCCCGACGTGAAGGAGATCCCGTTTTACAATGTGGACCTTCGTGACCGCGCGGGATTGGAGAAGGTCTTTGATCGAAGCGGGGCGTTTGACTGCTGCATCCACTTTGCGGGGCTCAAGGCGGTCGGCGAGAGCGTCCTCAAGCCCTGGGAATATTACGACAACAACATAAACGGCACGCTGACGCTGCTCGACGTGATGCGGAAGCACGGCTGCAAGAGCATCATCTTCTCGTCCTCCGCGACGGTCTACGGCGACCCGGCGGTGATCCCCATCACCGAGGAGTGCCCCAAGGGCCAGTGCACCAACCCCTACGGCTGGACCAAGTCCATGCTGGAGCAGATCATGTCCGATTTGCACACCGCCGACGTGAAGAACAACGACGCGCATCCGTGGAACGTGGTGCTGCTGCGCTACTTCAACCCCATCGGCGCGCACCCGTCGGGACGCATCGGCGAGGACCCGAACGGCATCCCCAACAACCTCATGCCCTACATCACGCAGGTCGCCGTCGGCAAGCTCAAGCAGCTCAACGTCTTCGGCAACGACTACGATACGCCGGACGGCACGGGCGTGCGCGACTATATCCACGTCGTCGACCTCGCGCGCGGCCACGTCAAGGCGCTTGCCGCCGTGGAGAAAAACTGCGGGCTTGCGGTCTACAACCTCGGCACGGGCCGCGGGTATTCGGTGCTCGAGGTCGTCCACGCCTTTGAAAAGGCGAACGATCTCAAGGTCCCCTACGAGATCAAGCCGCGCCGCCCCGGCGACATCGCGACCTGCTATTCCTCCCCGGAGAAGGCGAAGCGCGAGCTCGGCTGGGAGGCGGAATACGGCATCGAGGAGATGTGCCGCGATTCCTGGAATTGGCAGAAAAACAATCCGAACGGATATAAGGAGTAAGCATGGGCAAGTATTTTGGAACCGACGGGTTCCGCGGCGAGGCGAACGAGGGCCTGACCGCGGAGCACGCGTATAAGATCGGGCGTTTCCTCGGCTGGTATTACGGCGAGCAGAAGCGCAAGGCGGGTTCGGCGGAGAAGGCGCGCGTCGTCATCGGCAAGGATACGCGCCGCTCGTCGTACATGTTCGAGTATTCCCTCGTCGGCGGACTGGTCGCCTCCGGCGCGGACGCCTACATCATGCACGTGACGACCACGCCGTCGGTGGCGTACATCGCGCGCGTGGACGAGTTCGACTGCGGCATCATGATCACCGCGTCGCACAATCCTTACTACGACAACGGCATCAAGCTTATCAACGCCCGCGGCGAGAAGATGGACGAGGAAACGATCGCGCAGGTCGAGGCGTACCTCGACGGCGCGCAGGAGGTGCCCTACGCGCACCGCGACGCCATCGGCTGCACGGTGGACTATGTCGCGGGCCGCAACCGCTACATCGGCTATCTCATCTCGCTGGGGATGTATTCCTTCCGCGACAAAAAGATCGCGCTCGACTGCGCCAACGGCGCGTCGTGGTCCATCGCGCGCGCCGTGTTCGACGCGCTGGGCGCGAAGACGCTGGTCATCAACGCCGAGCCGAACGGCCTCAACATCAACGAAAACGCCGGCTCGACGCACATCGAGGGCTTGCAGAAGTTCGTGGTCGAAAACGGCTGCGACGTGGGCTTTGCCTACGACGGCGACGCCGACCGCTGCCTCGCGGTGGACGAGAAGGGCAACGTCGTCACCGGCGATCACATCCTCTATATCTACGGAAAGTTCATGAAGGAGCGCGACAAGCTCCTGACGAACACCGTCGTCACGACCGTGATGAGCAACTTCGGGCTCTACAAGGCGTTCGACGAGCTGGGCATCGGCTATGCCAAGACCAAGGTCGGCGACAAGTATGTCTACGAGTATATGACCGAGCACGGCTGCCGGCTCGGCGGCGAGGCGTCGGGGCACATCATCTTCACAAAGTACGCCAGTACCGGCGACGGCATCCTGACGTCTCTCAAGCTCATGGAGGTGCTCTGCGCGAAGAAGACCACGATGAGCAAGCTCTGCGAGGGCTTCACGATGTATCCGCAGGTGCTCGAAAACGTGCGCGTAAAGGACAAGACGGCGGCGCAGTCGGACGAGGCGGTCCAGGCGGCGGTGAAGAAGGTCGCGGACGCGCTCGGCGACACGGGGCGCATCCTCGTGCGCGAGAGCGGCACGGAGCCGCTCGTGCGCGTGATGGTCGAGGCGGAGAGTGACGAGGTGTGCCGCAAGTATGTCGACGAGGTCGTAAAAACCATCAAGGACCGCGGCCATGCGGTCTGACGGGAGGCAGCTATGAATTATCTGGGTATCGACCTCGGCGGCACCAACATCAAGGGCGCCGTCGTCAACGAAGCGGGTGAGATCGTGCGCGAGGCGTCGCGCCCGACCAACGTCGACAAGGGACCCGACGCGATCGCCGACGGCATCGCCGCGGTCATCCGCGAGCTGGAGCAGGGCGAGAAATTCGCCGGCGTCGGCCTCGGCTGTCCCGGCACCGTCGACGATGAAAGCGGCGAGGTCGTGTGCGCGTTCAACCTGGGGCTGATCCACTACGACCTGCGCGGTGCGATCAAGCAGCGCACAGGCTATGAGATCCGGCTCGGCAACGACGCCAACGTCGCGGCGCTCGCGGAGGCGAGCGTCGGCGTGGGCAAGGGCGCGCACAGCGTGGTGGTCATCACGCTCGGCACGGGCGTCGGCGGCGGCGTGGTGCTCGAGGGCAGGATGCTCGTCGGCTGGACGGGCGCGGCGAGCGAGCTGGGCCACATGGTCATCGCCGAGGACGGCGCGGCATGCACCTGCGGGCGCAAGGGCTGCTTTGAGGCGTACGCCTCCGCGACCGCGCTCATCCGCATGACGAAGGAAGCGATGGGCGCGCACCCCGAAAGCGTCATGCACGAGATCGCGCGGGAAAGCGGCATCGACGGGCGCACGGCGTTTCTGGCAAAGGAGCGCGGCGACGCGGCGGGAACCGAGGTCGTGCGCACCTACGTCAAGTACCTCGCGGCGGGTGTGACGAACGTCGTCAACATTTTCTTCCCTGAGGTCGTCGCGTTCTCCGGCGGCGTCGCCAATCAGGGCGAGGCGCTGCTCGTGCCGCTGCGCGAGGAGGTGAGCCGGCAGGAGTTCGGCGGGCGCTACGTCAAGCGCCACGCGCGGCTCGTCAACTGCACGCTCGGCTACCAGTCCGGCGTGATCGGCGCGGCGCTGCTGGCAAAGCAGTAAAAGGATCGAAAAAACGGCTCCGGAGCATCGCTCCGGAGCCGTTTTGCGTTGTTCGGTTCAGTCGTCGCGCCCGTTGGACACCTCAAGATAGGCGTGGTAGATCTGCGAGAGCGTTTTGCGCTCGCTTTGGAGCTTTTCGCTCTTCTCGCAGCCCTGCTCCTCCGCGTCCACCGCCTCCGACACGACGCGGCAGGCGTCGTTGTAAAGACGCGTGAGCTCGCGGATGCGGGCGGACATCTGCTGCATCATGGACATGACCAGCGCGGGCTTTTCGGTGAACAGCGCGCCGAAGTCCTCGTTTGAGATGACCTTTACCTCGGTCTTCTCCGTCGCAACGGCGGTCGTGGTGCGCGGGCGCGCCTCAATGACCTCCATCTCGCCGAGAAAACTGTTCGGCCCGATCTCCTTGATGAGCACCTGGTTCTTTGTGCCGTAGTTCTGATACAGCGTCACGCCGCCGTAGAGCACCTCGTACAGGCAGGTCTCATAGTCGTTCTGCCGGTAGACGATATCGCCTTTTTTGAAGGTGCGCGTCTCAAACTTCATGGGGGACTCCTTGAAAATCTTACTTGACGAGGGAGGCGGTGTCCATCGCGATCATAAGCTCCTCGTTGGTCGGGATCAGCAGGACCTTGACCTTGGAATCGGCGGCGGAGATCACGCGCTCCTCACCGCGGACCTTGTTCGCGTCCTCGTCCATCTTCACGCCCATAAACTCAAGGCCGGAGGCGATCGCCATGCGCTGGCCCGCGTCGTTCTCGCCCACGCCCGCGGTGAAGATGATAGCGTCCACGCCGCCCATCGCCGCGGCATACGCGCCGATGTACTTCTTCACGCCGTAGTTGAACATGTCGATGGCGAGCGCCGCGCGCTTGTTGCCCGCGGCAGCGGCGGCGCCGAGGTCGCGGAAGTCGCTCGAAACGCCGGAAACGCCCTGCACGCCGGACTTCTTGTTGAGGACGGTCAGCATGTCGGTGATGTTCATGCCGTACTTGTTCATCAGGTACTCAAGGATACCCGCGTCGAGGTCGCCGGAGCGGGTGCCCATCGGCACGCCGGCAAGCGGGGTGAAGCCCATGGAGGTGTCGACGCTCTTGCCGCCGTCGATGGCGGTGACGGACGAGCCGTTGCCGAGGTGGCAGGAGATGAGCTTGAGGTTTTCGATGGGCTTGCCGAGCATGTCCGCCGCGCGCTGGGCGACATACTTGTGGGACGTGCCGTGGAAGCCGTAACGGCGGACCTTGTCCTTCTCGTAATACTCATACGGCAGGGCGTAGGTGTAGGCGACGGGCGGCATGGTCTGATGGAACGCGGTGTCGAACACGGCGACCATCGGGACGCCCGGCATGAGGGACTGGCAAGCCTTGATGCCGATGATGTTGGCGGGGTTGTGCAGCGGCGCGAGCGGGTTGCAATCCTCGATCGCCTTCATGACCTCGTCGGTGATGAGCACGCTCTTGGCAAACTTCTCGCCGCCGTGGACGACGCGGTGACCG
>SVKM01000153.1 GCA_015068465.1 Oscillospiraceae bacterium
AAATCCCGGAAGCGCGGCGGACGACGTCCAACTTAGTGCCACCAATACCAGCCGTACCTATATCACCGTCACCGGCGCACTGACGGACGGCGCGAGCATCTATGTAAACAAGGACGCGTCCGAACGGGTTTTTGCAACGGGGTCCAACTATCAGATCCGGGAATCCGACGCAAAATACTTCCACAGCGACACGGACGAGAAGCTCGTCGGCGCGCTGGACAACGGCAGCGTCAAGCTCGTCTCCGCGTCGGTCAAAGGTAACGTCACGGGTGGAACACTCGACTACACCGTCATCGCCCCCGCGGGCGCGAAGCTGATCGCCGCGCGCTACGACGGCGGCAGAATGACCGCTGTGACGGTGGTGAACGTCACCGACGCAGCCGGCACGCTGACGCTCGGCGGCACGGGGGACGAGTACAGGCTGTTCCTCGTGGACGGCAAGACCTCCGCCCCGCTGTGCGCGGCGTGGTCGAACCACCAGTAATGTGAAAAGCGCAAAAGGGCGCGCCCCACGGGGCGCGCCCTTTTAGTAGTTCTCCGCCTTGAGCTGAAAATACCCCTGCGCATAGCCGCACACGGGGCAGGTCTGCGGCGCGGCCTTGCCGACGGCGATGTGCCCGCAGGCGATGCACTGCCACACCGCGTCGCCGTCGCGGGAGAAGACCAGCCCGCCCTCGATGTTTTCGATCAGCTTGCGGTAGCGCTCCTCGTGCTGCCGCTCGATCTCGCCGACCTTTTCAAAGAGGCTGGCGATCTCGTGGAAGCCCTCGTCGCGCGCGGTTTTTGCATATCCGGCGTAGAGGTCGGTCCACTCGTGATTCTCGGTCTGCGCGGCCTGCCGCAGCGCGGGGAGCGTCGCGGGCATCCGCTCGCCGTGGAGCTCCTTGTACCACATCTCCGCGTGCTCCTTTTCGTTGCGCGCCGTTTCGTCGAAGAGCGCGGCGATCTGCTCATAACCGTCCTTGCGCGCCTGGGACGCAAAAAACTCGTAGCTCGTGCGCGCCTTGCACTCGTCCGCGAACGCCTGCCAGAGCGCCTGCTCCGTTTTGCTGCCCTTGAGTTCCATGAAAATACCTCCTGCATGTAATGATGGAGGTATTTTGCGCGGACAAAAGGAAAATTATGCAAAAAAGAAGAACGCCCTGCGGCGTTCTTCTTTGCTGTTTGCGTTATCCGCGGCTGATCGGCGCGACGCTGCGCTCCTGCTCGCGGTGCTCGAGCGGCTCGATCGTGCGCGGCACCGGCGGGGTCTTGAGGTTGCGCTTTTTGATGAAGTTCGGCGCGACCTGCGGGAACAGCGCGAGCGAGAGGATATCCTCCGTGCTCTGCGCGATGTCGGCGTACTCGGCGCTGTACTTGGGAAGCTCCGGCTCCAGAAGGTCCGCGGGACGGCAGGTGATGACCTCCTCGGGCTTGATGCCCGCCTTGGCGCGCACCTCCTCGTTGACCTTGCCGGGGAGCTTGCCGTACTCGCCCTTGAGCATCGCGCGCGACTCCTTGGGGATCATCTTATAGCGCTCGCCCGTGACAATGTTCATCACCGCCTGCGTGCCGACGATCTGGCTCGACGGCGTGACCAGCGGGGGATAGCCGAAGTCCTCGCGCACGCGCGGGATCTCCGCGAGCACGTCGTAATACTTGTCCTCCTTGCCCGCCTGCTTGAGCTGGGAGATGAGGTTGGAGAGCATGCCGCCGGGCACCTGATAGAGAAGCGTGTTGGTGTCGACGTTGAGGACCTTCGGGTCGAGGGCGCCGGCGTCCTTGAGGCGCTGGGCGACCTTGCGGAAATGCGCCGCCGCCTTGGACATCTTGTTGAGGTCGAGCCCGGTGTCGCGCGGCGTGCCCTTGAGCGTCGCGACGAGGGATTCGGTCGCGGGCTGGGACGTGCCGTTCGCGAGCGGGGAGAGCGCGGTGTCGACGATGTCCACGCCCGCGTATGCCGCCATCAGGTTGACCATGTCGCCCGTGCCGGTGGTGTTGTGCGTGTGCAGGTGGATGGGGATGCCGACCGTTTCCTTCAGGCGCTTGACGAGGGAGTAGGCGTCCATCGGCAGCAGCAGGTTCGCCATGTCCTTGATGCAGATGGTGTCCGCGCCCATCTGCTCGAGCTGCTTGGCGAGGTCGACGAAGTAGTCCTCGTTGTGGATCGGGGAGATCGTGTACGAAAGCGTCGCCTCGACCGAACCGCCGTACTTCTTCGTGGACTTGATCGCCTGCTCGAGGTTGCGGATATCGTTGAGCGCGTCGAAGATGCGAATGATGTCGATGCCGTTTTCGATCGACTTCGCGCAGAACATGTCCACCACGTCGTCGGCATAGTGCTTGTAGCCGAGGATGTTCTGCCCGCGGAAGAGCATCTGGAGCTTCGTGTGCGGCAGATGCGCGCGCAGCGTGCGCAGGCGCTGCCACGGGTCCTCGTCGAGGAAGCGCATGCACGCGTCGAACGTCGCGCCGCCCCAGCACTCGAGCGAGTAGTAGCCGATGGAGTCCAGAACCTCCAGCGCGGGGAGCATGTCCTCAATGGTCATGCGCGTCGCCGCCTGCGACTGGTGCGCGTCGCGCAGGATGGTGTCGGTGATGAGCAAGGGCTTGTCAGACAGAAATTCCATGGCGATAATGTCCTTTCCGGTAGATTTTTCTCTATTCTAGCATAGGTGCGGACGATTTGCAAGCGCGCGGAGCGAAAAAGAAAGCCCCCCGCCTCGATGCGAGGCGGGGGGCTTGTGTATCGCGCGATTCAGCAGCCGCAGCTGTTGCCGCAGCCGTTGTTGTTCCCACAGCCGCTGCCGCAGCCGCAGAAGAGGATGAGGATCAGAATGATGATCCAGAGGCAGTTGTTGCCGCCAAAGCAATTGTTGTTGTACATAGCGCAACCTCCCATGAAGATTCGAGACAGCCCTTGGCGGTCTCAGTCCATAGTATGCGCCATGCGCGAAAGAGTGACTTACAGCCGCGGCGTCGTGACGAGAGCGCGCGCGGCGTCGTAGGCAGCGGCGGAGAACACGCCCGCCGCTTCGAGCTTTTCGTGCAGCGGTTGCAGGCCGCCGGGGAGCGGAACGCCGAGCGCGTACCATGAGAGGTACACCGCATCCGCGCGCAAAAACACGTTGGCGGAGAGCGCCTGGTGCTCGCCCGCGGTGATAACGTTCGCGCCCAGCGCGCGGTCGGCGGCGGTGGAGACGTCGGTCTGGGTCGTGTCGCTGTAGCCCAGCGCGCGCAGGACGAATTCGACGTACATGCCGGCGTTCGCGTCGAGCGCCGGGGCGAATTCGGTCGCGGATACGCCGTTGGTGTAGCCGCGCTCATAGGCATAGGCGACGTAGCGATCCGCCCAGGCGGGCACGTCGCGGAAGGGATGCGCGGCGGCGGAGGCGAGCGCCTCGTTTTCCTCACCGAGCATGCGAATGAGCATGACGAGCGCTTCGACGCGCGTGGGCGCGCGCTCCAGCTCGTAGCCCGAGCCGACGCCCGAGCCGGTCCCGCGGAAGAGCGAGAGCGATTTGAGCGCGTCCGCCATCGCGTTGCAGTCGGGGGCGCTGCCGCTGCGCGAGAGCACGCCGCCGCAATACAGGACGACCGCCGTGCGCGAGGTGATCGCGAAGAGCGCGGCCGCATCCTCGGCGACGAGGTAGCGGTGGTTGGGGACGAGCGCGGTCGCGGCGGAAAACTCCGTGCCGTCGGTCACATCGACCACGGCGCCGGCGGAGCAGGAACCCGCCGCTTCGCCCGCGAGCAGGATGAACTGCGCGCCGGTGGGCGCCGTGAGCGTATCGCCGCCCTTGACGCGCGTTTCGCCCCAGACGTCCGGCTTGCTGTTCAAGGCCGCAACCTTCGCGTCGACCGCGGCGCGCCATTTTGCCTCTGCCGCGGCATATGCAGCGCCGCCGGAAGCGTCGAGCTTCTCCTGCGCCGCCTTTTCCGCCTTGGGCGCAAAGACGTTTTGCAGGTAATCGAGCGACACGAGCGGGTCGTCCGCACCGCCGCCCGCGGCAAACGCGCCGACGATCAGCGCCGCGGCGAGCAGGAGGGACAAAAGTGCGGTGCGTTTTTTCATAAGCTTTCCTTTTCCGTTTCCGGTCGCTTCGCGATCCGGTAGCTGAGCGTGAGCAGGCTGTCGGCGAAGTGGACGTTTTCAATGGAGACGCCGTCGCCGGCGGAGAGCTCGACGTTGGTGAAGTTCCAGATGCCGCGCACGCCGAGCGCGACGAGCCTGTCGGCGGTTTCCTGCGCCGCCGCCTTCGGGATCGTCAGCACCGCGACGGCGGGGCGGTTTGCCGCGCAGTAGGCGTCCAGCTCGTCCATCGACCGCACGGCGACGCCGTTGATGCTTGTGCCGATGAGCGCGCTCGACACGTCGAACGCGGTGTCGAGGCGAAAGCCGCCCTGGGCGAAGTCAAAGCTTTGCAGCAGCGCGTGGCCGAGGTGTCCGGCGCCGATCAGGATGAGGCGGCGCGGCTCGTCCACGCCGAGAATGCGACCGATCTCGGAGCGCAGCTCCATGATGTTGTAGCCGTAACCCTGCTGTCCGAACTCGCCGAAGCAGCTCAAGTCCTGACGGATCTGCGACGCGGTGACGCCCATGCGCTTGCCGAGCGTGTTGGAGGAAATGCGCACGACCCCGCGGGAGTGCAGCTCATCGAGATAGCGGTAGTAGCGCGGCAGGCGGCGGATGACCGCGTCGGAGATGTGCTGTTTTTTCATAGAGAGAAGACTCCCTTTTCGATTTTGGAACGGTCTTTTTATTGTAAGATAATCGCAAAAACTTGTCAACTTTTTTAACAATCTTTTTCCTGCCAAATTCTGCTTTACTTCCGGCGAAAGATTTGCTATACTAGCACACGTCAACCGAATATGCGCCCGTAGCTCAGCTGGATAGAGTGTCAGACTCCGACTCTGAAGGTCGTGCGTTCGAATCGCATCGGGCGTACCAAAAACCATCCGAAAATATGTTTTTCGGATGGTTTTTACAATAATTGAGGCGGAATTGATTTTCACGCTTGACTACTGTTGACCACTATGCCATATCAGAAAACATAGCGCGGGAGGGAGGCGCGGCGCGTGGGAAACATCGAAGCCATCGTCACGATCGGCACGAGCTATGTGCTGATCGCGCTTTTCCGCGCGCTGACGCACATTGAGCGGCGGTATCGCGCCGCCTGGGGTGGCGCTGGAAAAGCCGGAGGGAAACGATTGGCAAAAAGCGGCGGAAAACGCAGACTTTTCACGGTCTATCGGTTGGGAAAAATCAGAAAGTACGGGAGGTTCCTCATCTGAAAAAACGATTTGGGCAACACAGCGGTTTTGATGCGCGGAACCGGGGTATGGCTCAATTGCGGAGCGAAAACGGCTGTAAACGGGAAAGCGGAGCGGGAGAAATTCTCCTGCTCCGTATCTTAAATGGCGAATCGTTATTTGACTACGACGAGCTGCACGGGATAATCAAATTCCTCGTCTGTGGCGATTTCATCGATGTACCGCGCCTCAGCGCGCCGCTCCGCGTCGATGAGGATGCGCTTTGCGTCCCACACGTTGCCGTATTCCATCGCGTCGATAGCGTCTTCTGCGGCGTGAACCATCGTATGGTAGAGGTATTCAAAGTCTGGCATCGTCTTGCCCTCCGCAATAAAAAAGTGGCGCAGCAGCCGAAACCGCCGCGCCACCGAAAAACGCAGAGGCTCCGTGCCGCGACGCAACTTCAACACGCACATGGTTGCCCAAGGTATGCTGAAACGGAGCATGCATTTTTGCCAGAGACAAAAATGCACACCTTGAGCAATACTTTCTGTGCAGAAAAAGTGTATGAAGTTACGTCGCATGCTCATACTACCATTTCCCGACACGCTTTGCAAGAAAAACCGCTCGACGGGTTTCGACAAACGGCAAAACGGAACAGGGCGGCGCTGCCGCCGCCCGTTCCGTACCGCTGTCATATCATATTGCCAAGCCTTTTTGCAGCGTTTTGGACGCTGCTTTCTTGCTTTTGCCAAACGAGTGCGTATAGATGTCCAGCGTGGTCGAGACCTGCGAGTGCCCAAGGAGGCCCGCGACGGTCGCCACGTCCGTGCCGTTGGCGATGAGCAGCGACGCTGTTGTATGTCTGAGCGAATGGACGTTGAGGTTCTCCGGCAGACCGTTCTTCTTGAGGATCTGCTTGAACCGATAGGTAAAGGTCGTCGGCGTCATGGGCAGCTCCGCTTCGCGGCGGCGGAAGATGAAGTCCTCGTCCGTCAGCTTCCGCTTGTCGTAGGTCTCGGTTTCGTACTTGAGGCTCTCGTTTTC
>SVKM01000154.1 GCA_015068465.1 Oscillospiraceae bacterium
TTGAAGCCGATCGTGATCGCGGAGAGCAGCACGGGCCAGATGTTCGGCAGGATGTGGACAAACAGGATGCGCGCGGTCGACGCGCCCATCAGGCGCGCGGATTTGACATAGTTCTGCGTGCGCGCGCGCCGGAACTCCGTGCGCACGATGCGCGCGTAGCTCGGGATGAACACGATGCCCAGCGCGAGCAGCAGATGCTTGCGCCCGGGGCCGAGCACGCTCACGAGCACGAGCGCGAGCAGAAAGCTCGGAAACGCGCTCAGCGCGTCGTTCAGGCGCATGAGCACCTCGTCGATCCAGCCGCCGAAGTAGCCGGTCAGCGCGCCGACGATCGTGCCGACGGCGGTGCCGATGAGCACCGTGCCGATGGCGACGAAAAACGTCGCCCCCGCGCCCTTCATCACGCGCGAGAGGATATCGCGCCCGAAACGGTCGGTTCCCATCAGATGCGCGAGCGACGGAGGGGCTTCGCGCAGCGCGCCGTTCATCGCCATCGGGTCGCAGGGCGTCCAGAAATAGCCCGCCAGAATGAACGTGAACACGAGCGCCGAGAGGATGAGGCCGGAGCGCAGGAAGGGATTGCGTTTTTTCATGCCTTCCCTCCTTCGCTGTAGCGCAGGCGCGGGTCGATGCCGCGGCCGATCAGGTCGCCCGCAAGATTGCAAACGACGACCCAGAACGCCACCATCGTCACCACCGCCTGCACGACGGGGGCGTCGCGGTTGGCGATGCCGGAGATCAGCAGCCGCCCGATGCCGGGGATGGAGAACACCTGCTCGATGATGACGCTGCCCGCCACCAGCTCCGCGATCGTCATGGCAAGAAACGTGACGAGCGGCACGAGCGTATTTTTGAGCACGTGGCGGTAGAGAATGTCGCCGCGGCTGCGTCCGCGCGCCATCGACGTGCGCACGTAGTCCTTCTGCGCCTCGTCGAGGATGCAGCCGTGCAGGAGCCGCACGGTCATCGCGATGCGCGGCAGCGCGATCGAAAGCGCGGGGAAGAACAGGTAGCCGAGGTATTTTCCCGCGCCGTCGCCCCACGCGGGGAACGCGCCGGGGACGAAGAGGCGGAACACGAGCCCGAAGAGATAGGTGAACAAAATGCCGGTGAAAAACGGCGGCACGGACATCAGAAACTGTCCCAGCACCGTCACGACGCGGTCGAGCCAGCCGCCCGCGTACTTCGCGGTCACCACGCCGACGGGGATCGAAATGACGACGATCAGCACGAACGCCATGACCGTGAGCGTCAGCGACGGGCGCAGGCGCTCGGCGACGAGCTGCGAGACCGGCAGGCGGTAGATGTAGGAAACGCCCATCTCGCCGCGGACCATGCCCGCGAGCCACTCCGCATAGCGCGTGAGAAGCGGCTTGTTGAGCCCCAGCTCCTCGCGCAGCGCGTCAAGGCGCTCGGGCGTCGCCTCGGTGCCGAGCATGCGCACGGCGGCGTCGCCGGAGATCAGTGAGAACGCAAAAAAGACAAAAAGAGAGACGAGCACCATGGTCAGCAGCAGGGTACCTATCTTCTTTGCTGTATAACGCATGTGCCCGCCTCCTTGCAAGGGTGGGTGTTATTCGTAGCGGATCGTGCTCATATCCATCACGTAGATGGGATAGAATCTATAGCCGGTCAGGCCCTTGCGCAGCGCCACGAAATCGACCAGGTCCTGAATGTAGACGTTCGCGGCGTCCTTGGCGAGGATGCCCTCCATTTCGAGGTAGGCGCGGGTCTGCACATCGTCGCTCTTGGCGGTCTGCGCGTCGACGAACGCGGCGTCGTATTCGGGATTCGAGTAGTTGATGAAGTTCTTGGAGTTGCCCGTGGTGAAGCGCTCAAGCAGCGCGCGGGCGGTCATCGTCGAGGCGTCGAAGCCGCAGACGGTCGCCTCGAAATTGCGGCCCTTGTAGACGTCGTTGACCCAGGTGGTCCAGTCGACCGGCTCGACCGTGACGTTCACGCCGACGGCGCGGAACAGCTCCGCGGCGATCTGGCCGGCGTCAACGTGGGGGTCGTAGTTGGACGGGACCTTGATCGTCAGGTCGAAGCCGTTGGGATAGCCCGCCTCGGCGAGCAGCTCCTTGGCGCGCTCGACGTTGTGCGGATAGAGGTTGTTCAGATCCTCGCGGTAATACTTCTTGAACGCGGGGTACATGCTGCTGCCGACCGGCCAGCCGCGGCCGCCCGCGGTGAGGTCGAAGAGCGTCTGGCGGTCAAAGGCGTAGCACAGCGCCTGGCGCACGCGCACGTCCTTGAGAGGCTCGTAATCGTGGTTGAGGTACACCGCCTGCACCAGGTTCATCGTGCCCTCGAGGATGGTAAAGTCGGCGCCGAGCTGGCTGATGGTCGCGACGCTCAGGTGGGAGTAGAGGTCCACGGCGCCGCCCTTGAGCGCGAGCACAAGCGCCTCGGGGTTTTCGTAAATGAGATAGGTCACGCGGTCAAGGTGCGCCTTCTCGCCCCAGTAGTCGTCAAAGCGCTCGAGCACGACGTTCTGCTGCGCCTGGCGGGAGACGAATTTGAACGGGCCCGTGCCGACGGGCGCGGTCGCCTGCGCGTCGTAGTCCGCGGGGATGATCGCGCAGGTGAGGTAGGCGAGGAACTCGTTGTTCGGCGCGGGCAGCGTGATGGTCAGCGTGTCGCCCTCGCCGCTGATGTCGGTGTCCGCGAGCGCGGGGACGTAGCCCTCGTCACGGCAGCGCGTGAGCGAGTAGAGAACGTCGTCCATCGTGACGGTCTTGCCGTTGTGGAACTTCACGCCGTCGCGCAGCTTGAAGATATAGGAGGTCAGATCGTCGCTGAGCTCGTAGCTCTCCGCCACGGCGGGGATCAGCTCGCCGTCGGGCGTGGGCTTGACAAGGCCCTCAAAGACGTTGAACATCAGCTCCTTCGTGCCCGCGGAAACGGTCTGGTGCGGGTCGAGGCTGTTGTCGAGGTCCTGCGAGATGCCCACGACGATCTCATTCGTCGCGCGGCGGCCGTTGTCGGCGGCGGGCGCAGGCTCGTTCGTGCCCGCGGGATCGGCGGCGGGATCGGTTGCGGGACCGGCGGGCTGCGGGTCCGCGGGTTTTGCGGCGCAGCCGGCGAAGAGGGTGAGGACCGTCAGGATGCTGAGCATCAGGGAAAGAGCACGTTTCATTTCTTTTCTCCTTGTTGTGTGTTATTGGATGCGGGGTCGGCGGGGGCGGTGAACATCTCGTCAGAGGTGACGCCCTTTCCGGCCAGGCGTTTGCGGGTGAAATAGCCGACGGCGGCATAGAAGCAGGCGAACACCGGTACGCCGAGGAACATGCCGGCGACGCCGAAGAAGCCGCCGCCGATGAGGATCGCGACGATGACCCAGAAGCTCGGAAGGTCGGTCGACCCGCCGAGGATCTTCGGGCCGATCACGTTGCCGTCAAGCTGCTGGAGCACGAGGATGAAGACGGCGAAATAGAGGCATTTGAGCGGACTGACGAGCAGAATGAGGAACCCGCTCGGGATCGCGCCGAGGAAGGGGCCGAAAAACGGGATGATGTTCGTCACGCCCACGACGACGCTCACCAGCGGCGCGTAGGGCAGCTTGAGGATCGTCGCGCCGATGAAGCACAGGATGCCGATGATCAGCGAGTCGAGCAGCTTGCCGCGGACGAAGCCGCTGAAGATCGCGTCCGCCTTGCGCAGCGCGCGCAGCGTGTGGCGGTAGCCCCGCTCGCTGACCCAGCCGTAGAGCAGGCGTTTTCCGCCGGCGGCGAACTTCTCCTTGAGCGCGAGGAGGTAGATCGAGACTATCACGCCGATGAAAAGGTTCTTGAAGAAGATCAGAACGCTCAGCACGCCGCTCGTGAGCATGGTGATGGTCTGCTGCGCCTGCGGCAGGAAGGTGTTCGTGAACCACCGGCGCACCTCGTCCCAGTACTCGTTGATGCCGTCGGAGACGACGGCGGCGATGCGGGGATTGCGGTCAAGCAGCTGCATGCCCCAGTCGTAGACGGTGTTGTAGTAGCCCTGCATGTTGGCGATGAGCGTGACGACGCTCTGATAGAGCTGCGGGATGAGAAAGCTGAAAAAGAGATAGAACAAAAAGAACACGACCGCCCAGGTCAGCAGAATGCTGATCGCGCGCACCAGCATACGGTTGCACTTCTTTCCCGCGAGCGCGATGACGGCGCGGTCGAAGAAGTTGACGGTCGGCGCGAGCAGATACGCCATCGCCGCGCCGTAGATCACCGGCCGAAGCGCAATATCCAGCGTGCGCAGCAATCGCAGCAGCACGCCGTTGCGGAACACCGTGTCGTAAAAGACCATCAAAGCGCAGACGGTCAGAAACGCGGTGAGCCCCCAGCGGAAGTAGCTTTTCTTATCTGAGCGGTCCATGCGGCTCCCCTCTTTGCAAGAATCCGGTCATATTGACATTTTTTTAACAAGCGCCGAATCGTTTATACCATACTACTTTTTACTAAGAATTGCAATAGCTACTTTCCCGTGTTAGAATACATACCGCCATGATTTTTTCGCTTGGGAGGAGAGCCATGAGCAAGAAGCTTCTCTTTATCGTCAATCCCCGCGCGGGGCGCACCAAGTCGCGCGCGCCGCTGTTCGACGCCGCGGTGGTCTATTCCGAGGCGGGCTATCTCGTCAGCATCCGCAACACGCGCCGCCGCGGCGACGCCACGCGCTATGCCTCGGCGCTGGGCAGGGAGTTCGACCTTGTGGTCTGCCACGGCGGCGACGGCACGCTCAACGAGACCATCAACGGTCTGATGAGCATTCCCGCGGAGTATCGCCCGCAGGTGAGCTATCTGCCCGGCGGCAGCACGAACGACTTTGCCGCGAGCCTGAGCATTTCCCCCGAGCCCGCCGTCGCCGCGCAGAGCGCGATGCGCTTAAAGCCGCGCGCGCTCGACGTGGGCAGGTTCAACGACCGGCACTTTGTCTACGTCGCGTCCTTCGGCGCGTTCACCAAGGCGTCCTACAGCGTGCCGCAGGACGTCAAGAACGTGTTCGGACACTTCGCCTATATCCTCGAGGGCGTGCGCGACCTCGACACGCTGCGCCCCTACCGCATGAAGCTGACCGCGGACGGCGAGGTGTTCGACGGGGAATACCTCTTCGGCGCGGTGAGCAATTCCACCTCGATCGCGGGCATGATGAAGCTCTCGCCCGAGGACGTGCAGTTCGACGACGGCGAATTTGAGCTGCTGCTCGTGCCCGTTCCCAAGACGCCCGCGGCGACGCAGGCGCTGATCAACGCGCTGCTCTATCAGGACTACGGCAACAGCGAGGGGCTGATTTTCCGCCACGTCAGGCACGTGACGGCGGAGACTGAGGAGAGCATCCCCTGGACGCTCGACGGGGAATACGTTCCCGGCGCGCCGAAGGTCGATATTTCCATTGTGGAGAACGGTATCGAGATGCTATTGTAAATTTTGCAGGAAAGATTTCATCAAATTCACTAAATTTGTAGTTGTATTGGAGGAAATTTTGTTATATAATCTCATGCGTTGAGCATTTCCCCCAAAATAAGGGGAGACACAGTAAAGGAGAACAAACCCTATGAGTGCAAAAGACGTACGCAACATCGTTCTGCTCGGACACGGCGGCAGCGGCAAGACCAGACTCGCCGAGGCAATGCTCGCCATGACCGGCGCGCCCGCCCAGCTGGATTACGACGCGGAGGAGAAGAAGAGAGGCATTTCCATTTCTCTCGCCACCGCCCCCGCGACTTATAAGAACGTCAAGATCAACATTCTCGACGCGCCCGGCAACTTCGACTTCGCCGGTGAGGCGCTCTCGGGCATCCGCGCCGCCGAGTGCGCGGTGCTGGTCTGCGGCGCGAAGGACGGCCTGAGCGTCGGCGCCGAGCGCAGCTGGAAGATGCTCGGCAAGAAGCCGCGCATGATCTTCATCAACCGCACCGACGAGGACAACAGCAACTATCAGACCTGCTTCGACGCGCTCAAGGGCAAGTTCGGCACCGCCGTCGCGCCCATCGTCGCGCCCGTCATGGACGGCGCGGGCCATGTGACCGCGATCGTCGACCTGCTGCACAACAAGGCGTATGAGGCAAAGGGCGGCAAGGCGTCCGCCTGCGCCGTTCCCGCCGACGTCAAGGACGAGGTCGAAACGCTGCGCGCCGAGCTGATGGAAGCCGCCGCCGGCGCCGACGAGGCGCTGATGGAGAAGTTCTTCGACGCGGGCGAGCTGTCGAACGACGAGATCGCCAGGGGCCTCAAGCTCGGCGTCCACGACGGCAGCGTCGCGCCGGTCCTGTGCGGCAGCGCCG
>SVKM01000155.1 GCA_015068465.1 Oscillospiraceae bacterium
CCTCCTTCGCAAGCGCCGCCGCCTCCGCCCTAAGCCCGCGGATGATCGCGTCCTGCAGCGCGTCGCCGGTCCCGGCGGACGCCGCTGCCGCCGCCTTCGCCGCCGGCGCAGCCGCGCCCGGCTTCGGCGGTTCCCAGCCGGCAAAGCGCTCCACATAGGCGCCGCACGCCGCGTCCTCGCCGGAGAGCACCCGGAACGCCGCCACCGCGTCCATCAGCTCGCGCTGGTTGGGATTGAGGATCGGCAGCGTCAGCCCCGCGTGCAGCGCCTCGACCAGAAAGACCTCCGTGACGAGCGGGCGGTTCGGCAGCCCGAAGGAGATGTTCGACACGCCCAGCACCGTCTGGAGCCCCAGCTCCTCGCGCACCATGCGCAGTGCCTCGAGCGTTTCGCGCGCCTGCTCCTGCTGCGCCGAGACCGTCAGCGTCAGGCAGTCGATCCAAACGTCCTCGTCGGGGATGCCGTGCGCGCGCGCGGCGTCCAGAATACGCCTTGCGATGGCGAAGCGCTCCTGCGCCGTCTGGGGAACGCCCTTTTTGTCGAGGCACAGTCCCACGACGCTCGCGCCGTATTTCTTCACGATCGGCAGCAGGCGGGAGAGCACCTCCGCGTCGCCGTTCACGCTGTTGACGACCGCTTTTCCGTTGTAAACCCGAAGCGCCGCCTCCAGCGCCTCCGCGTTGGTGGAGTCGAGCATCAGCGGCAGCGGCACCGCGCTTTGCAGACGCTTGACGACGCGCGGGAGCATCGTGACCTCGTCCACGCCGGGATAGCCGACGTTCACGTCGAGGATGTCCGCGCCTGCGTCCTCCTGCGCCGCGGCGACGCTCTCGATGTAGTCAAGGTCGTCCTCCAAAAGCGCCTGCTGGAAGCGCTTTTTGCCCGTGGGGTTGATGCGCTCGCCGATGACGCGCACGCCCGTGATGGGAAGCGGACGGACGGGCGTGCAGAGAAAGCTTTCGCGCTTCGGCGCGCGCTTTGCGGCGGCGCGGCGCTTGAGGCGTGCGGCGACGGCGCGCACATAGTCCGGCGAGGTGCCGCAGCAGCCGCCGAACACGCTCACGCCCGCGTCCGCGAGGGGCTCGAGGATGTCGGCAAACATTTTCTCGTCCATATCGTAGTGCCCGTCCACCGGGTCGGGCAGCCCCGCGTTGGGCTTTGCGACGACCGGAAGCGGCGTGTTTTCGCACACCTCGCGCAGCAGCGGCGCAAGCTTGTCGGGGCCCAGCGAGCAGTTGAGTCCGATCGCGTCCGCGCCGAGCCCCGTGAGCGTGCGCGCCATCGACGCGACCGTGCAGCCCGTGAACGTGCGCCCCGTTTCGTCGAAGGACATCGTGACGAGCACGGGCAGGCCGGTGTTTTCCTTGAGCGCGAGCAGCGCCGCCTTTGCCTCGTACAGATCGGTCATCGTTTCGACGACCGCGAGGTCCGCGCCCGCCTCCGCGCCCGCGAGCGCGACCTCGCGGAACAGCTCGTACGCGCGCTCGAAGCAAAGCGTCCCGAGCGGCTCCAAAAGCTCGCCGAGCGGCCCGACGTCGAGCGCGACAAGCGTCTGCGTACCCGCGGCGGCGTCCTTCGCGAGCGCGACGGCGGCGGAGACGACCTCCCGCACGCTCTTTCCCGTGCGCGCGAGCTTGAGCGCGTTCGCGCCGAAGGTGTTGGCGTAGATCACGTCGCTGCCCGCGGCGATGTATTCCTGATAAATCTCCCGCAGCAGCCCGGGCCGTTCGAGGTTCAAAAGCTCCGGCACGCCGCCGGGCGCAAGCCCGCGGCTCTGCAGAACGGTGCCCATGGCGCCGTCGAGGATCACGATCTTGCTGAAATCAAGGGCTTTAGACGGCACAGCTCGTCCCTCCTTTTCGGTATGCGCAGGTTTCCTTCATGCTGCAATATGCGCAGCCGCGCACGCGCGCGGGCTGCGGCCTATCGGCGACGCCGAGGATCGCCGTGACGGACTTGGACGGGAGCATCAGCAGGCTCTCCCCCGCGTGGACGCCGAGGCGGCGGGACGCGTCGAGCGCGTCGAGCACCGCCGGCTGCAGGGCGAGCGGCAGGTCGCCGTAGCCGGGGCTGAAGCGGTCGGTCAGATACCGTCCGGGAAACCGCGCCGCGATCTCCGACTCCGCCAGGTCGCAGCCGTACTCCACCCAGGCGCTGGCGCAGGCGTCGAGGATCGCCGCCTCGCCCATGTCGCGCGATTCCAGCGCGCGCAGGCGCTGCTCGAACGCCGCGCCGAGCGTGCAGGCGAGCAGCACCGCCGTGCCGCACTCCCTCAGCATCCGCGCGGCAAGCTCTCCGGTCAGCGTGACGGCGCTGCCGGCGAGGCGGACGCCGTCGGGCGCGTGCTCGGTCGGAAAGGCGCGGTAGGTAAAGCGCGGCGGCATGGAGCGCGCGAGCTCCGCCATCGTTTGCTCCACCCGTACGCGCAGTTCCTCCGGCGCGTCGCCGCGCACGCGCAGATAGCGCAGCGCGTCGTTATGGTATTTTTCCATATTGTCAGATTTCATGTGGTGATTATAGCACAATTGCCGAATTTTGCAAACAACTGTGCATAGGTGCAAATCAAGACTTGCATTTGGGGGAAAAACTTGATAATGTATAGGTGGAAGATTAGACAAAGATGAAAGTTCAGGTTTCGCACCATGCAATTGGATATCTTCTTGGGGGAAAACACTATGGATGTTTCGCTCAAACAAGAAAAGAGCGGCCTTCCGCTCGGAAAACTGAATTATATTATGGCGGCGATCATGCTCGTGGTTTCCGCCCTGCTGATTTACGCCACCTATCAGGCGTCCAACGGCTATGAGCGCGTAAACGCGGCGACGGAGAACTACATCACGCTCGAGCAGAGCGCCTCGAGCATCAAGGACGCCACGGACTACCTCACCGAGCAGGCGCGCAACTTCGTGATGACGGGCGAGAAAAAGTACCTGCAAAATTACTTTCTTGAGGTCAACGTGACGCGCCGGCGCGAATCCGCGATGGCGATGCTGCGCGGCACAAGCAGCCCGGAAGCGTATGAGAAGCTTGAGGACGCCATGAAGCAGTCGCAGGCGCAGATGTCGCTGGAGTATTACGCGATGCGCCTGACGATCTCCGCCTACGGCTACAACCCCTCCGACTTCCCGGTGGAGCTGCAGAGCACGACGCTTTTGTCCAAGGACGCCAAGCTCTCCCGCGCGGACAAGCAGACGCGCGCACAGCAGATGGTGCTCGACAGCGCGTATCTTGAGAAAAAGGCGGCGATCGACGAGGACCTGCGCGCCTACCTCCTCGGCCTGGAGGCGGAAACCCGCGGCCAGCAGGACGAGGCGGCGGATCAGATGCGCACGCTGCTCGAAACGCAGCGTCTGCTGGTCTTCACGCTGATCCTGATTTTTGTCGTCGTCATTATGATGAACTCGTTCCTCATCATCAACCCGCTGATGAAGGGCATTTTGCACATCCGCACGGAGCAGCCCATCCCGATCTCCGGCTCGTATGAGTTCCAGTACCTCGCCAGGACCTACAACCTGATGTTCGTGGCGAACCAGAAAAAGACCAACGCGCTCGCCTACGAGGCGTCGCACGACAAGCTCACGGGGCTTTACAACCGCGTCGAGTACGACCAACTGCTCAAGAGCACCGATATGATGACCTCCGCGCTGCTGCTCATCGACGTGGACAAGTTCAAGAGCGTGAACGACACCTACGGGCACGACATGGGCGACCGCGTGCTCAAGCACATCGCCACCGTGCTCAAGGAGAGCTTCCGTTCCGGCGACTTTATCTGCCGCATCGGCGGCGACGAGTTCGCAACCATCATGGTCAACTCCGGGCCTCAGTTCACGGAGCTCATCCGCGGCAAGATCAACCACATCAACGAGCGGCTCCAGAACCCGCAGGACGACCTCCCCGCCGTTTCCCTCAGCGTCGGCGTCGCGTTCGGCAGCGAGCAGCACGGCACGGGCAGCATCGTCAAGGACGCCGACCTCGCGCTCTATCAGGTCAAGGAGCACGGCCGCTGCGACGTGAAATTCTTTACCCCCGCGCTCACCGCGAATCTTTCGTCGCTCCCCGAGAGAAAATAAGCAAGCGAAGCAAAAAAAAGAAAAGCCAGCGGTTCAAGCCGCTGGCTTTCTTCTATGCCGCTGTTATCCGTTCTTGACGACCGTATCGCTGAACCATACGCGCCCGTCGTTCGTGATCACGACGCCCTCGATGTCGCTGCGCATCGTGATGATGTAGTTGTCCGCGAACAGCGAGATCGCCTTAAAGTCCTGCGCGAGCTGCTCGGAAACCTCCTCATACGCCTCGATGCGCTCAGCGGGATCGTTCTTGTAGCGCGCCGCGAGGATCAGCTTTGTCAGCGCCGGATCCTCCCAGGGATAGCCGGACTCTCCGCCGAAGGCGTAGATCAGGATGTCCGCGTCGACCCATTTGAGGGCGCGCGAGCCGATCTCGTACTCGTCCTCACGCATGAGCTCCTTGATGTAGTCCGCCTCGTACTCCACAAGCTCGGTTTCCACGCCGACGGCGGCGAACTGCTCCTGCAGGACCGGGCCCGCCGCGCGGAGCGAGCTGTTGTCGGACGGGATCAGCAGCTCCAGCTTCAGCCGCGCGCCGCCGCGGTCGCGCACGCCGTCGCCGTCGCCGTCGACCCAGCCCTGGCTCTCCAGCAGCGCCTTGGCGCGCTCGGGATCGTACTTGTATTCGGAAGCGAGCTTCGCCTCCTCCTTCGCGCTGTAGCCCGCCTGCGCCGCCGAGAGGAAGCCGTAGGTCGGGGTGACGTGCCCGCCGAGCGCGGCGTTGATCGCGTCGCGGTCCACTGCGTAGGTCAGCGCCTCGCGCACGTTTTTATTGCTGAGTATGCCCTTGCCCGTTTGCAGGTTCAGATAACTGATGCCCGGCTGCAAATAGCTGTAAAGGCTGTATTTGCCGCTCGCCTCCAGCTCCGGCATCCGGTCGACCGGCGTGTTGTAGATAAGGTCCACCTCGCCCGCCTCCAAAGCGGCGACGCGCTCCTCGGCATCGGGGATAAAGCGGACCTCGATGGTTTCAAAGGGCGGCGCGTCGTGGTTTTTGAGCATCGGGTTCGCGGTGTGGAAGTACTCGTTGCGCTTGAGCGTGATGTGGTCGCCGAGCTCCCAGTCCTCCACATAGTACATGCCGTTGCCGACCGGCTTGCGGTTGAACTCCCAGTCGCCGATCTTTTCCGCGACCGCCGTGTCGACAATGCCGCCGTACAGGCTCGCGATGTTCGCCCAGATGTAGGGCGCCGGCGCGTGCAGGTTATAGCGCACGGTGCGCTCGTCGATGACCACGACGCTCTTGACCGGCTCGAGGTCGCCCGCGTACTCGCTGATGGCGAGGAACCGGTCCGTCGACGCCTTGACCGCCTGTGCGTCCAGCGGGTCGCCGTTGCTGAACTTCGCGCCCTCGGGCAGCACGAACTCCAGATACGCCCCCGTCGCGGTAAAGGACTCCGCAAACGACGGATAGATCTCCGAGAGGTCCGCGCTGTAGACGACCAGAGGCTCGAAAATGAGGTCGTGCACCATGTTCTCCCAGCTGATCTGCTGGACGTCAAGGCCCACCATCTCGTCCGGGATGGCGATGACCAGCCTGGATGCGTCGCCGCCGTTGTCCTCCGGCTGCGTCTGGGTTCCCTGCGGCGTAACGAGATCGGCGCCGGTGGGCTTTTGCTCCTGCGCCGTTTCGCCGCAGGCGGTCAGAAGCATACAGAGCATCAGAAGGATCGCGAGCAGCTGCTTTCGTTTCATAATCTTCTCCTCACTGTTCATTGGCGAGGCGTGCGGTCATTCCTTGATCACGTCGTTGACCCACGCGCGTCCGTCGTCGCAAACCACAAAGTTCTTGACGCTGCTGTTCGTTGCGATGAAAATGCCGTCGGAATACAGCGCGATCGCTTTGAAGTCGCCGGCAAGGATATCGGACGCCTGCTCATAGAGCTTCACGCGCTCGCTGACGTCGGACTCGACGCTCGCGGCGTTGAGCACCTCGGTCAGCGCGGGGTCCTCCCACTGATAGCCGGAGTCCTTGGTGAATGCCCAGGAGAGGATGATCGCGTCCATCCACTCATAGGTGCGCGAGCCGATCTCGTACTCGTCCGCGCGCATCAGCTCCTTGATGTAGTCCGCCTCGTACTCGGTGATCTTCACGTCCGCGCCGATGGCGGCGAATTGCAGCTTCAAAAGCGGCGCCGCCGCGCGGAACGTGCTGTTGTCGGAAGG
>SVKM01000156.1 GCA_015068465.1 Oscillospiraceae bacterium
ACCGGTGATCTGCGCACGCATCTTCTCGGAAATCGCGAGACCCGCGGCGTCGTCGCCGGCGCGGTTGATCTTGTAGCCGGAAGACAGCTTCTCAAGGTTCTTGCTCAGCTGGGAGTTGTTGGTCGAGAAATTCCGGTAGGAATTCATCGCGGTAATGTTGTGCTGAATACGCATTGTAGTATCCTCCTTAATAATATTTCCGGACGATCCTTCGTCCGTGCGTTTTATTTCTCCCCTCCGCCGGTGGGCCCTACCATTGGAGGATCGAAAACCTGCCTTGGCGGGATTGCCTTGGCTTTCATCCATTATATCGGACGCCGGGGCAAAAAGTTAATACCCGCCGGGAAAATTTTTCTAATTTTTTTTTGCGAAAAAGCAAGACCTCTTTCCCTTGTGGCGCGCACTTTTCACGCGCATACATCTTGTGTTGCGAGACGTCGAAGGGGCGGGCTTTCGCCCGCCCCCTTTTTCGGTTCTCCCTATTATATATTCTGCGTGGCTGATCAGCCGAGAAGCTGCAGCACGCCCTGCGGGAGCTGGTTCGCCTGCGCGAGCATCGACTGCGCGGACTGGTTGAGGATGTTGTTCTTGGTGTAGAGCATCATCTCTTCGGCGACGTCGGTGTCGCGGATCGCGCTCTCGGCGTTCTGGATGTTCTCGCGCATCACGCCGAGGTTGTTGATGGTGTGGTCGAGACGGTTCTGGAGAGCGCCCAGACCGCCGCGCGTGTCGGAGACGAGGTTGACGGCGTTCTTGATCTGGTCGAGCGCTGCGGAAGCGCCTTCCTGGGTGCTGATGTCGATGTCGGTCAGACCGAGAGCCTTGACGTGCATGTCAGCGACCGTCACGGTCATCTGGTTGAACTTCTCGCCGGTATCGCCGATCTGGAGCGTGAGGCCCTTACCGGTCTTCTGCAGGCGCGCGCCGCCGTCGTTCTGCAGCACGATGTCAGTGCCGCCGATGTTGGAAGAGGGATCGATGTTGCCCATCTCGCCGCCGACCTTGAAGTTGCGGCCGGTCACACGGCTGATCTCATTCGCGATCTCCTTGGCATCAGCCTCGCTGGCCGTGTAGTTCGCGGCCGTGTTCGTAAGGTCGTCGTTGGACGCCTGAGCCAGGTTGATGATGGTCACGTCGCTGTCGACCTTGTCGCGGAAGTAGTCATAGTCGCCGGAGCTGCCGGTGAGGATGAACTTCTTGCCCTCGACCTCGAAGGTGTTCTCAGCGATCGCCTTCGCGGCGTCGCCGGTCTTCTGGACGTTGGTCTTGGTCAGGACCTTGACCTTGGTGAGGTCGAGCTTCTGCATGACGTCCATGCCCTGCTTACGTCCCGCCTCGTTGAGCGTGTTCGCGCCCAGCGCCTTGGTGGTGCCCGCCTTGTTCTCCTGCGTGTCGGAGCCGGTGACGACAGCGCCCTTGCTGCCCTCGACCTTGCTGGTGAACTTCAGCTTGTTGCCGGTGGTGTCGATGTTGAAGTTGTCGTTGACGTCGGTCTTGGCAAGCTCGCCCTTGATGGCAGCCGCAAGCTCGGAAGCGGTCGCCGTGCCGGTGGCCGCCATCGAATACTTGGTGCCGTCGGCGGCAATGAGCGCCTTGTCGTCATCCGCCAGCGTGAACTTGACGGAGGTGGACTGCTCGTTGCCCTGGCTGTCCTTCCAGTTCATCGTGTAGCTGACGGTGTCGCCCTTGAGGTGGCTCAGGCCGGAGGAAGTCGCAGACAGAGCGTTGGTCGTGACCTCGCTCTTGGTGGCGACAGTGTCCTCGACCGCCGCGACGCCCTTGAGGTTGCCGCCGCCGGAGAGGCTGCCGTCGAGCAGCTTCAGGCCGTTGAAGTTGGTGGAATCGGCAACACGGTCGATTTCGGTCTTCAGCGCGTCAACTTCCTTCTGCAGCTGCGCACGGTCGACGTCGTTGTCGTAAGTGCCGTTCGCGGACTGCTCGGTCAGGGTGACCATACGGTTGAGCATGGAGTGGACCTCGGTCAGCGCACCTTCTGCCGTCTGGATCAGCGAAATGCCGTCCTTGGCGTTCTTGGTGGCGCCTTCGAGACCGGTGATCTGCGCACGCATCTTCTCGGAAATCGCGAGACCCGCAGCGTCGTCGCCGGCGCGGTTGATCTTGTAGCCGGAAGACAGCTTCTCAAGGTTCTTGGCGAGGCTGGAATTGTTCGTGGTGAAGTTCCGCAGAGAATTCATCGCGGTAATGTTGTGCTGAATACGCATTGTAGTATCCTCCTTAATACTTTTCCGGAACGATCCTTCGTCCCTCCCGGTTGTTTTTCGTCTTTTCTTCTGTTGATTTTGGCTAATCACATCTGATATTCGGTGTTTTTAGCACTTTTTGTTTGCTTTCACCATGTATATCGGATGGACCTCAGAAAAATTAATACCCTTTCAGAAAAATTTTTAATTTTTCTTCTTTTCCGTCGGCAAATACAGTCAATCGCACCTGATATCCGATGTTTTTGACACTTGCCGTTGGCTTTCACCAATTATATCGGGCGAGTCCCTGAAAAGTTAATAGGCAAACGTCAACTTTTTTATGGAAACTTCATCGACTTGGCGCAAAAGCCGCTTATTATGCGTTTTTTGCGTGGCGCCGCGGCTGCAAAAAGCAAAAAAAGAGCCGCTTGCGTAACGCAAACGGCTGCATACATATTTATTATAGTAGAGGCTCACTCTTCGCGCAGCAACCATTCCACATCCAGCGGCAGCGCCGCGAGCTGAATATCCGGCTTGACACGCTCGCCGTGGAAATCGCTGCCGCCGGTAACGTGAAGGTGATACTTCTCCGCCAGTTGCAGATAGTGCTTCTGCTGTTCCGGCGTAAACCTCGGATAATAGCACTCGATCGCGTCCAGTCCATAACCAGCCAGTTCACGGACGATGGCGTCCAGCGTTTCATCGTCCACGCCGATCTGGTACGGGTGCGCAAGCGAAGCCCTGCCGCCCGAGGCGCGGATCGCTTCCACACACTCGCGCGCGGAGGGCTTGCCGCGGTCCATGCGCGCGTGCAGCTCGTCGGTATCGAGCCAGCGGTCGAACGCCTCGCGGACGCTCGCAACATAGCCGCGTCCGACCATCGCCTGTGCGAAGTGGGGCCTGCCGGTCACGCCGGCGGCAAGCGCCCGAACCTCCGAAAGCTCCAACGGCATACCGTGTTCCCGCAGGTAGTCCCGAATGATGAAATCGCGCTCTCCGCGCCGCTCCTTCATGCGCGCGCACAACGCCGCGATGGGCTGCGCGCCCGGGTCGAAGGCGTAGCCGAGGATGTGGAAGGTATGGTACCCCTTTGCGCTCAGCTCAATACCCGGTATCACGCGCACGCCGAGCGCCTCTCCCGCCGCGCGTGCCTCCGCAACGCCGTCCGTCGTGTCGTGGTCGGTCAGCGCAAGGACTTCGACGCCGCGCGCGTGCGCGAGCGAGACCAGCTCCGCCGGACTGTACTGTCCGTCCGAAGCGGTGGAGTGAGTGTGGAGATCTGTGAGCGGCGCGCCCGCTCCGCGGCCGTTCGCCGTCATTGGGCAATCAGCGCCAACTGCGATTGCAGCCGGTCGATGTATGGGTAGGCCGTTCATTTGTCCCTCTCCCCTTGATGTTTTTAAGGTGTGTGGAATTGAACGAGTCGTAGTCCCGCGCTGCCGTTTACCGCGATCCCGTCCGGACCGGCGACCCGTTTCAGCTGTGCCGGCTTGATATCAAACACCAGGCTTCCCGCAGCGTCTGGCGTGCCCTCTTACAGGCACTTATACAGCGGGCTCTGCGCGCGAATGGCCCGGTCCTGTGCAGTCATCGCGCCAAAGCTGAAAAGCGTTTCGTCAATCGCCAGTCCATCGTCTTTCATGCTCAGCCGCACAATGCGCTGTGCATCCTGTATCTCCGTCAGCCAAAAGGAGCCGTCAAATTCCGAAAAGAGATAGGGGATCCCCTTTGTCTTGAGCTGACGCCCAACCGATATTGCCGACAAGGCTGTTCCCTGCGCGGCATTTGGGAAAACCAACTCATAAACGCCGTATTGCTCGTACGTGGTTAGGTAATACCGATTCCCAATCTTCGCAAAATCGTTGACCATGCCACCGTGGATGTAGGGAGGCAGGCTGTACGCTGAAAGGACTTTTAGCTTTCCCCCATAAATTTGAAAGCGAATCAGCTTTCCATTGGCTTCCAGCCAGTAGTCTTCGTCTACTTTTTTGACAAATTTTAAGTATGCGTCTTGAAAACACTCATCCGTGAGCGTCTGCTCAACCACGACACATTGATCACGCGCCCGTAAAAGCAGCAGGCATCCTGCCGATCCAACTGCCACAAGAAAGCAGTCTCGCTGCGCATCGTACAGGATGGAATGCGGTCTTGCCAGCCGGATTCCATCCTTCCCATGGATACCATCGGGAAGAAATGGTCTTATATCGATCGTCTCGCGCAGCTCATAGCGGATTCCATCCCCGTTTGAGTTCTTGCGAAAACACAGCAATTGATCCGTATCCGTGCTGTCAGCAAGCAATATATTTTCGTTCCCGGCGATTGTATGTCCTCCCAGCACTTTTCCCGGCAACGTCTGCCAGTCTTTCAAATTGTTGCTGAGCAAGTCGCTGCAAAGAATTCGATGGTGCCAACAATCCACAATAAAATAGGTCTCATTGATCTTCGTGATCTTCGTGGGCGCACAAAGCCTGTCCAGCTGTCCATCAATCTTTTCCTGCTTCTCCGCGTTTTTCATAAAGGTTTTCATTGCCGGCATTTTGCGCAGGACGACTATCTCGCGTTCAAAATCCGTCCTGTAGTTTCGACAAAGCAGGCATTCCATGCCTCGATCAAGGAACATCGCTTGCAGCTTTTCAAACAGCTCTCGGTCTCCAAAAGCGCCCAGATCCTGCGACTCAAAAAACAGATAACCACCCTCCGTAAGCGCGTCATATAACCGCCCTACAAAGTCCGCAGGGCTAACACCTCCGGAAATGACCCAGTAATGGATCGCGCAGGCAAAAACTGCCTGATACCGTTTCTCTGTGGGTTTCATCTGCCAAAAATCGCCGCACAGAAAGTTCGCATTATCGCATCCGATGAATCGCTTTGTTCGGTTGGCAATCCGAATAAGATGCTCATCCAAATCGCATCCGGTGACATGCTTTACCATGGGTGCCATCTGCAAGTCAAAAAAGCCGCAATTACACCCCACGTCGAGCACTTCATCCGTTTTCTTCAAATACTCGTTGAGGTGATACAAGATGATCCGTTCCCCGCTGTTTCTTTGTCCCCTCAATCCAAGTTCCGAATAGCTCTGGTAGAAGCTTGCTCCGCCAAACATGGAATCCGATCTGCGCCGCTCTGCAAGAATGTCCATATAAAAATCGAGGTTCTTTAGCATTGTTTTTCGGTTTGTTGGCAGTTGGTCCCCGCTCATAGCGTAATACTGCGGGAGCCATATCTGTTTCTCTTTCGGAACGCCTAGCCGATCTAACGTTTCCTTAATCTGGATTGCTTTTTTTTCTTCCATCACCGCGATTACAACATAATCATACGGATAAGACGGGATATTCCTGGTATAGTCAAACGGGCGTTCCAGCTCATGCGCATCCACAGTTGTCGCTGTCCATGCCAGCAGCTCATAGCGGTCTCTCAGCTCATGGAGCTGCAAATAGAAGTCCTTCCCCACTTCGCCCATACCATAGAGAATGATTTTGCTGCCCGCCGGGATTTCTCCAAAAGGAAATAGATATGCCATTGTCAAGTCTCCTTGCCGTTAGTGTGATTCAAACTCAAACAAGCCAAAATGTGAAGCGCACTTGGCTGCCAATCGATGTCCTTCTCGCATAGCAGCCTCAATATCCCCGTCTCTTACATAAGAAAACAGAAATCCCGCTCGATACGAGTCGCCGCAGCCAGCCGTGTCGACGACCTGATCGGCAGGAACCGCCTCCGCTCTGTACTCAATGCCGTTCCGATAAGCCACGCTGCCATGTTCCGCCATCGTCATAATCAAGAGGGCCGGATATTCTTTTGACCATTGATTCATTTGCTTCAGCATCTCATCAACATCTCGTCTTTCTGCGCTGAAAAAGGAACAATCCGTTTGGGGAATGACGTTCTCAATATATTTAAGGTCGTTATAGGTGTGCCAATCTACACACATTTTGAACGGAGCTTCTTTTTTCAAGTCCAAGAGCTGTCGCAGTTCCCACGAATCGCCGCTTACCAT
>SVKM01000157.1 GCA_015068465.1 Oscillospiraceae bacterium
GCGAAGAACAGGCCGAGCCCCGCAAGCGTTCCGCCCAGCCAGGACGGCAGCTTCTTTTTCTCGCGCATCGTCAGCAGCACCGCGCCGCCGATGAGCAGCGCGAGCCCGACCCAGCGCATCACGCCGAAATAATCGTACCAGCCGAGCATCTGCGTCACATTGCCCCGCGCGTAATAGCGGTCCGCCATCAGCAAGTACCACTCGGCGACCAGTCCGGCGATCAGCAGGATTACCGCGCGGTTCATATTACGGTCGCTTTTTTCCCTGCGCTCGATGCGCTTATCATTGGATCTCTGTGCCATCTATCTGCTTCCTCCAATTAAGAGCTTCGTCGTAAAATATAGACGGTCTTCACCGCCATACTCCGATATCTTAACAGAAAGGTTCTGTATTTGCAAGGTCAAATTTACAAATTATGTCAATTTTTCCAATTATTGACCGTTGGTGAAAAAATTTCTTTTTTCTATTGACATCTTTTTATGCCCGAGCCTATAATGTATGCAATCGACTTTTGACACCACAACATATTGTGGTCAATTTGGAATAAAGGGGAAAACATATGAAAGTCATCAAGCGAAACGGCGCGGAAGTCGCGTTCGATATCACCAAAATCATCTCCGCCGTAACCAAGGCGAACGAGGTCGTGGACGAATCGGAGCGCATGACGCCGGTCCAGATCCAGCGCATCGCGGAGAGCGTGGAGCTTGAGTGCCAGAAGCTTGATCGCGCCCCCACCGTCGAGGAGATCCAGGAGTTTGTCGAAACGCACATCATGGCGCACGGCGCGTATGAGGTCGCCAAGCGCTATATCACCTACCGCTACAGCCGTTCGCTGGTGCGCAAGGCGAACACGACCGACGACCGCATTCTCTCGCTCATTGAGTGCAACAACGAGGAAGCCAAGCAGGAGAACTCCAACAAAAACCCCGTCGTCAACTCCACGCAGCGCGACTATATGGCGGGCGAGGTCTCCCGCGACCTCGCGGCGCGGCTGCTGCTGCCCGCCGACATCGTCAAGGCGCACGAGGACGGCATCATCCACTTCCACGACACCGATTATTATGCCCAGCATATGCACAACTGTGACCTTGTCAACCTCGAGGACATGCTCCAGAACGGCACGGTCATCACCGGCACGCTGATTGAAAAGCCGCATTCCTTCGCCACCGCCTGCAACATCGCGACGCAGATCGTCGCGCAGGTCGCCTCGAACCAGTACGGCGGGCAGAGCATTTCGCTCACGCACCTCGCGCCGTTTGTCGACGTCAGCCGCCAGAAGCTCCGCAAGGCGGTGATCGCCGAGCTTGACGACCTCGGCGTCGCGCCCGGTGAGGAAAAGATCGCGGAGATCACGGAAAAGCGCCTGCGCGAAGAGATCCGCCGCGGCGTGCAGACCATCCAGTACCAGGTCGTGACGCTGCTCACCACCAACGGCCAGGCGCCGTTCATCACGGTGTTCATGTACCTCGGCGAGACGGAGGACGAGCAGACCAAGCGCGACCTCGCGCTCATCATTGAGGAAACGCTCGAGCAGCGCTACGAGGGCGTCAAGAACGAGCAGGGCGTCTACATAACGCCCGCGTTCCCCAAGCTCATCTACGTGCTCGAGGAGGACAACATCCACGAGGATTCGCCCTACTATTATCTCACAAAACTCGCCGCAAAATGCACGGCGCGCCGCATGGTTCCCGATTATATCAGCGAAAAGAAGATGCTCGAGCTCAAAGGCGACGTTTATCCCTGCATGGGCTGCCGCAGCTTTTTGACGCCCGACCGCTTCACCGACGCCGGCGTGGGCAACATCGCGAACGCCAAGAACTACGTTCCGGGCAAGCACCGCTACTACGGCCGCTTCAACCAGGGCGTCGTCACGCTCAACCTGCCCGACATCGCGCTTTCCTCCGGCGGCAACATCGAAAAGTTCTGGCAGATCTTCGACGAGCGCCTTGAGCTTTGCTACCGCGCGCTGATGTGCCGCCACGAGCGGCTCAAGGGCACGCTCTCCGACGCGGCGCCCATCCTCTGGCAGTACGGCGCCTGCGCGCGGCTCCAGAAGGGCGAGCCGATCGACAAGCTGCTCTACAACGGCTATTCCACGATCTCGCTGGGCTACGCGGGGCTTTACGAGTGCGTCAAGTACATGACCGGCAAGAGCCACACCGACCCCGCGGCAAAGCCGTTCGCGCTCCAGATCATGCAGTACATGAACGACGCCTGCAAGCGCTGGAAGGAGAAGGAGAACATCGACTTCTCCATCTACGGAACGCCGCTGGAGTCGACGACCTACAAGTTCGCCAAGTGCCTGCAAAAGCGCTTCGGCATCATCGAGGGCATCACGGACAAGGGCTACATCACCAACAGCTACCACGTCCACGTGACCGAGAAGATCGACGCGTTCAGCAAGCTCCGCTTTGAAGCCGAGTTCCAGCACCTCTCCCCCGGCGGCGCGATCAGCTACGTCGAGGTGCCGAACATGCAGAACAACCTCGAGGCGGTGCTGCAGGTGATGAAGTTCATCTACGACAACATCATCTACGCCGAGCTCAACACCAAGAGCGATTACTGCCAGGTCTGCGGCTGGGACGGCGAGATCGACATCGTCGACGAGGGCGGCAAGCTCATCTGGAAGTGCCCGCGCTGCGGCAACACCGACCAGGACAAGATGAACGTCGCGCGCCGCACCTGCGGCTACATCGGCACCCAGTTCTGGAACCAGGGCCGCACGCAGGAGATCAAGGAGCGCGTATTGCATCTGTAAAGCAAAAAAAAGAGGGGTCGCAAGCCCCCTCTTTTTTATCCGAGGAAATCCTATGGAACAACAAAAACAACGCATCGAGCTGATGGACGCCGCGCGCGGGCTGTCGATCTTTCTGATGGTTTTCCACCATTTCTTCTATGATCTGTGGGTTTTTGCCGGCGCGCCGCGATGGCTCTTTCATAACTTCCTGTTCGACCCGCTCCAGATCTTCTTCGCGGGGCTTTTCATCCTGATCTCCGGCGTCAGCTCCAACTTCTCGCATTCGAACGTCCTGCGCGGGGCGAAGGTGCTCGGCATCGCGCTCGTCATCACGCTTGTGACGACGGTCATGGACATGCCGATCGTCTTCGGCATCCTGCACTTCCTCGGCGTGTGCATGCTGTTCTACGGGCTGACGCAGAAGCTCTGGCAGCGCGTAAACGAAAAGCTGCCGTGGCTCGTTCCGGCGCTCTGCCTCGCCGGCATCCTGCTCACCGCGAAGCTCGTCAACGGCTATCCGACCACGACGCCGCACCTGTGGATGTTCGGCCTCGTGACGCCGGAATTCCAATCCGCCGACTATTTCCCGCTGCTGCCGTGGTTTTTCGTGTTCCTCTTCGGCACCTGGGCGGGCAAATACGTCCGCGAGGGCAGGCTCCCGAAGTGGTTTTACGAGACGAAGGTGCCGTTTTTCCCGATGCTTGGGCGGCACACCCTGCTCATTTATGTGGTACACCAGCCGATCCTGTATGGGTTGACAATGTTGATCGTGTTGCTTTTCGGCAAAGGAAACTGATATGTATTACGGAGAAATCAAAAACTGCGATATCGCCAACGGCGAGGGCGTGCGCGTTTCGCTGTTCGTTTCGGGCTGCACCAACCGCTGCAAGGGCTGCTTCCAGCCCCAGACCTGGGACTTCTGCTACGGCCAGCCCTTTACCGCCGAAACGGAGGAAACGCTCCTCGCCATGCTCGCGCCCGACTACATCAACGGGCTGACGCTGCTCGGCGGCGACCCGTTCGAGCCGGAGAACCAGCGCGCGCTGCTGCCGTTTTTGCGCCGCGTGCGCGAAGCATATCCCCGCAAGACGATCTGGGCGTTCACGGGCTTCACCTATGAGCAGCTGCTCGAAGCCGGCTCCCACCCGCGCTGCGAGGCGACGGACGAGCTGCTCGCGCTGCTCGACGTGCTCGTCGACGGCCCGTTTGAGGAAAAGCTGCACGACATTTCGCTGCGCTTTCGCGGCTCGTCCAATCAGCGGCTCATCGACATGAACGAAACGCGAAGGTCGGGCGTCGTCGTTTTGTGGGATAAAAACTGATATTTCGTTGTAAACCAAAAGGAGTTTACCATCATGGCACAGGTGCAAGTGAAAAAGCTTGACGAGCGTGCGGTCCTGCCGACGCGCGGCTCGCAGTACGCGGCGGGGTACGACCTTTACGCCTGCCTTGCGTGTGAAGCAGAAATCCCGCCGCACGCGACGGTCAAGATCGGCACCGGACTCGCGTTTGCGCTGCCCGAGGGCACGTTCGGCGCGGTGTTCGCGCGCAGCGGCCTGGCCGCGAAGGAAGGGCTGCGCCCCGCGAACTGCGTCGGCGTGTGCGACAGCGACTACCGCGGCGAATACATCGTCGCGCTGCACAACGACAGCGACGAGCCGCGCACCGTCCGCCACGGCGAGCGCATCGCGCAGCTTGTGCTGCTGCCGTACCTGCCGATGGACTTCGAGGAGGTCGACGCGCTCCCCGAGACGCTGCGCGGCGCGGGCGGCTTCGGCTCGACGGGGAAATAAATTTCGCGCCCGCGCTTTTTTGACTACGGCAAAAATCCCCCGTCGGCGGTGAGCACCTGCCCGGTGATGAAACCCGCCTCGTCGGAGGCGAGGAACGCCACCGCCGCCGCGATGTCCTCGGGCGTTCCCAGCCGCCCGAGCGGAGTCTGGGCGGCGAGATCGCGCAGCGTCTCCTGCCCCAGGACCTGCACCATGTCGGTGTTGATGACCCCCGGCGCGACGCAGTTGACACGAATGCCGGACGGCGCAAGCTCCATCGCGAGCGACTTGGTAAGGCCGATGAGCGCGTGCTTGGTGCAGGAGTACGTCACCTCGCAGCTCGCGCCGTGCAATCCCCAGATGGATGAAACCGTGACGATGCAGCCCGCGTGCTCGTGGAGCATATGCGGCAGCACCGCCTGGATCGCGTGGCGCGCGCCGTTGAGGTTCACGCCGAAATAGCGGTCCCACAGCTCGTCGGTCACGTCCTGGAAAAGCGCCTGTCCCGCGACGCCCGCGTTGCTCACGAGCAAATCCACCGGCCCGAGCGTATCCTCGGTGCGCCTGACCATCGCGTCGACCTCCGCGCGCACGGAAACGTCCGCCTGCACGGCGATCGCCGTGCAGCCCTCGGCGGTCAGCTCGGCGACGAGCTCGTCCGCCTTGTCCTTGCGCTCATGGTAGTTCACGCACACGGCGCAGCCCCCGCGGGCAAGCCGTGCCGCGATCGCGCGCCCGATGCCGCGCGAGGCGCCCGTGACGAGCGCGACCTTCTTTTCACTCATTTCATTTCCTCCTTCGCCCGCACCAGGATCTTGAGCCGGTGCTCGTCCGGCGCGCCGCCGACGGCAAGCGTGTAATGCAGGTCCAGCAGTCCCCCGCTCCCGTCCATCTTCGCACGCAGCGTATGGGTCCTCAGCTCCGTCGGAAAGGTTCCGTAGTACGTTTCATATACTGAACGGTGGAGCTTCCCCTCCTCGAAGCGCAGCGCGCAGCGCACCGCGCCCGTGCGTGAGAGCGCAGCAACGCCGCCGCGCACGGTGAGCGTGGTCGTGACGGTGCCCATTTTGAGTTCCTTCGGCTCCTGATAGGTGATGCGCACGCCGTCCGCGAGCTGTTCTATGACGCCGCCGGCACGATAGGTCGTTTCGCGGCTTTGTACCGTAATATCCGCATTTCTTTTCATGGCGAAAATTATACTACGCTTTCCCCTTTTTTCCTATAGCTTTTTTGAAAAAATCTGCTATAATGATTGCCAGCAATCATTATATGGATCGCCGTATTTTCTCGCCGCTTTGCGGCAACCGAAAATACATGACTGCGCCCATGACCGATCATGGGCTTATTTCTCGCGTATACCCGCATCGGTAGGAGGATATCAAATATGGAACTGAAACTGACGGACAAACAATACCGCCGTCTTCTGGACCTCGTGTACATCGGCAACTGGGTCATCAACTCGACCCGCGGCGACGACCGCATCCGTGATTACGACGACGTGGAGACGGCGGTGTTTTCCCATTGTCTCGACCAGAGCATGGTCTCGCTGGTCGAGTCCTACAAGGGCGAGCTGATCCCCTCGCGCGCGTTTGCGGACGGCGGCATCCACGAGGCGATCATGGCGTATGAGG
>SVKM01000158.1 GCA_015068465.1 Oscillospiraceae bacterium
GATGGTGCAGCTTGAGGAAGTAGACATAGCCGACGGTGACCTTGTTGTCGAAGCGCTCGCCGGTGCGGCCGTCGTACAGCCAGCTCTTGCCCTCGGGATCGAGGCCCGCCTTGACGAGCTCCTCCTGGATCTCCTCATAGGTGGCGCCGTCGAAGATCGGCGTCGCGACCTTGTAGCCGAGGGTCTTGGCGGCATAGCCCAGATGGACCTCAAGCACCTGGCCGATGTTCATACGGCTGGGGACGCCCAGCGGGTTCAGAACGATGTCGAGCGGCGTGCCGTCGGGCAGGAAAGGCATATCCTCCTGCGGCAGGACGCGGGAAACGACGCCCTTGTTGCCGTGGCGGCCCGCCATCTTGTCGCCGACCTGGATCTTGCGGCGCTGCGCGATGTAGACGCGCACGACCATGTTGACGCCGGGGCCGAGCTCGTCGCCGTTCTCACGGGAGAAAACCTTGGCGTCGACGATGATGCCGCTCTCGCCGTGGGGGACCTTCAGGGAGGTGTCGCGCACCTCGCGCGCCTTCTCGCCGAAGATCGCGCGCAGCAATCTCTCCTCCGCGGTGAGGTCGGTCTCGCCCTTGGGCGTGACCTTGCCGACGAGGATGTCGCCGGCGTGGACCTCCGCGCCGATGCGGACGATGCCGCGCTCGTCGAGGTCCTTGAGCGCGTCGTCGCCGACGTTCGGGATATCGCGGGTGATCTCCTCGGGCCCGAGCTTGGTGTCGCGCGCGTCGAGCTCATACTCCTCAATGTGGATCGAGGTGTAGAGGTCTTCGCGGACCAGGCGCTCGTTGAGAAGCACCGCGTCCTCGTAGTTGTAGCCTTCCCACGTCATGAAGCCGACGAGGATGTTGCGGCCGAGAGCGATCTCGCCCTGATCGGTCGCAGGGCCGTCGGCGAGGACGGTGGGGTCTTCGAGGATCCTGCCGTTCTTGTCGTACTTGCGGCCGTGCACGCGCTCGCCGACGTTGACGATCGGGTGCTGGTTGATGCAGGTGCCGTGGTTGGAACGCAGGAACTTGGTGAGCTTGTACTCCTTCGTGCCGAGCTCCGCGTCGTCATATGCGACGGTGATGCTGCGCGCGTCCATCTTCGACACGACGCCGTCGCCCTCGGCGAGGACGGCAACCTCCGCGTCCATGCAGATCTTGTGCTCCATGCCGGTGCCGACGATCGGCGCCTCGGGACGGAGCAGGGGCACCGCCTGGCGCTGCATGTTCGCGCCCATCAGCGCGCGGTTCGCGTCGTCGTTGGGCAGGAAGGGGATCATCGCCGTCGCGATGGAGACCATCATGCGCGGGGAAACGTCCATATAGTCGACACGCTCGCGGTCGACCTCGACCATCTCGTCGCGGTGGCGGCAGGTGATGCGCTTGCTGGTGAGGCAGCCCTTCTCGTCGACCGGCTCGGCGGCCTGGCAGACGATGTACTGGTCCTCCACGTCAGCGGTCATATAGGTGATGGTGTCCGCGACCTTGCCGGTCTTGTGATCGACCTTGCGGTACGGCGCCTCGATGAAGCCGTACTCGTTGATGCGGGCGTAGGTCGCGAGGTAGGAGATCAGGCCGATGTTCGGGCCTTCCGGCGTCTCGATCGGGCACATGCGGCCGTAGTGGCTGTAGTGCACGTCTCGGACCTCCATGTTCGCGCGCTCGCGGGAGAGGCCGCCGGGACCGAGCGCGGAGAGGCGGCGCTTGTGCGTCAGCTCGGCGAGCGGGTTGGTCTGATCCATGAACTGCGAAAGCGGCGAGGAGCCGAAGAACTCCTTGATCGCGGCGGTGACCGGGCGGATGTTGATCAGGCTCTGCGGCGTCACGATGTCGAGGTCCTGGATCGTCATGCGCTCGCGGATGACGCGCTCCATGCGGGAAAAGCCGATGCGGAACTGGTTTTGCAGCAGCTCGCCCACGCAGCGCAGGCGGCGGTTGCCGAGGTGGTCGATATCGTCCTTGAAGACGATGCCGTGCGCCAGAGCGTTCATATAGTTGACGGACGCGAGGATGTCGTCGACCAGGATGTGCTTGGGCACAAGGCGGTCGATGTTCTCGCGGACGGCTTCCTTAAGCTCGTCGCCGGAATACTTCTCGAGCAGCTCGCGCATCACGCTCTCGCAGACGCGCTCCTTGATGCCGCACTCCTTCACCGGGTCGAAATCGACGAAGCGCGCGAGGTCGACCATGTGGTTGGAGAACACGCGCAGCGCCTTGCCGTCGACGTCGAGCGTCACATCGTTGACGCCGATGGCGTCCAGCTCGTCCGCCTCCTCGCCGGTCATCACGTGTCCGGCGTCGAAGAGGATCTCGCCGGTGCGCGGGTCCGCGACGGGCGCGAGCAGCTTCTGCCCGCGGATGCGCGTGCGCAGGGCGAGCTTCTTGTTGTACTTGTAGCGGCCGACCATGCTGAGATCATAGCGGCGCGGGTCAAAGAAGAGGTTGTTGACGAGGGTTTCGCACGCCTCGACCGTGGGCGGCTCGCCCGGGCGCAGCTTGCGGTAAATTTCGAGCATCGCCTCTTCATAGGTCTTGCAGGCGTCCTTTTCGAGCGTCGCCACCACGCGCTCGTCGTCGCCGAACAGGTCGAGGATCTCCTGATCCGCGTGCAGGCCGATGGCGCGCAGCAGCTCGGTGACGGGCAGCTTGCGGTTCTTGTCGATGCGCACCCAGAAGATCTCGCTCGCGTCGGTTTCATACTCGAGCCAGGCGCCGCGATAGGGGATCGCCTGCGCGGTCATCAGCGGCAGGTCGGTCTTGAGGTCGATCTCCTTGCCGTAATAGATGCCGGGGGAGCGGACGATCTGCGAGACGACGACGCGCTCCGCGCCGTTGATCACAAAGGTGCCCGACTGGGTCATCAGCGGGAAATCGCCCATGAAGATCTCCTGCTCCTTGATCTCACCCGTCTCTTTATTATAGAGGCGGACGTTGACCTTGAGCGGGGCGGCATAGGTCGCGTCGCGCGCCTTGCACTCCTCCACGTCATATTTCGGCTCCTCGTCCATCTTGTAGTCGATGAAGCTCAGTTCGAGGTTGCCGGCATAGTTCGCGATCGCGTCGACGTCCGCAAACACCTCGCGCAGACCGTAGTCCAGGAACCACTGGTACGAAGTCTTTTGCAGCTCGAGGAGGTTGGGCATCTCCATGACTTCCTCGTGGCGCGCGAAGTTCTTGCGAAGGGTCTTGCCGTACATTTTGTCGTGGGCCATTTGCTCTTCACCCTTTCTCCCCCAAGTTCTCAGTCCTTGGAGAATATGTTGTTCTGCCGTGATACGCGCGGCGTTGTTGATAGAAGTGCAGCAGTTTCTCTTGCATTTGTTGCGGCAACCTGCTACAATATGCTGTAGTAGGTGGAGGTTCGATACTGCTCCACTGCTGCACATAAGCGACTTATTTTACCGGATATTCCTCAAATTGTCAAGGGGGTATTCGATTTTTTTATTTTCGCAGGAAAACGCCCGCGGCACAAAGCCGCGGGCGTTTTGCCGTCTCGTTCGATTTTCAAAGGAGCCCCTGAATCAGCAGCACCAATATCAATACCGGAAGGACATACAGGAGGTATGTCCTGAGCTTCGGCGAGAGCCGGACGCCCTGCCCGGCGTTCACCTCCGCGAGATAGTGCTCGAAGCCCCAGCCCCGCTTGCTCACGCAGAACAGCAAAAACACGATCGAGCCGATCGGCAGGAGAAGATTGCTCGCGAGAAAATCCTCGAATTCGAGAATGCCCCTGCCGCCGAAAAACCGCACGCCGCTCCAGCGGTTGGAGCCGAGGATGCAGGGCACGGCGGAAACGGACAGGGCAAAAAAGTTGATGACGGAGGACTTCATGCGGCTCCAGCCGAAGCTGTCGATACAGATCGCGATGATGTTCTCAAAGATCGCGATGATGGTCGAAAGCGCCGCGAACGTCATAAACAGGAAAAAGAGCGTCCCCCAGATCCAGCCGATCTTCATATGCAGAAACACCTTCGGCAGCGCGAGGAAGATCAGCGCCGGGCCCCGGTCGGGCTGGACGCCGTAGGAAAAGCATGCGGGAAAAATGATGAGGCCGGCGGTGATCGCGATAAAGGTATCCAGCGCGCAGATGCGGATGGACTCGCCGGTCAGCGTCCGCTCCCTCGGCATATAGCTGCCGAATATCTCCATTGCCGCGACGCCGAGCGAGAGCGTGTAAAAGCTCTGGTTCATCGCCGCCGTGACGGTCTTGCCGAAGCCCATCTGCGCCGCGCGCGCAAGGTCCGGCATCAGGTAAAAATCAAACCCCGCCCTGGCGTTCGGCAGCTGCGCGGAGCGAACCGCGAGGAGCGCGATCAAAATCAGCAGGCACACCATCATGATCGACGCGACGTTTTCCACGCCCTGGCGGATGCCGAGCGAGCAGACCAGCACGCAAAACAGTATGGTGACGCCCGTATAGATCGCCATTTCGCCGGGGTTGGCGAGCATGGCGGAAAAGACGTCCGGCACTTCCTTGTCCGGCAGATGGTCGAACACGCCGACGAGGAACTTGACGCAGTAATTGAGCATCCAGCCGGAAACCGTCGTGTAATACATCATCAGCACATAGCAGCCCGCAAGGCACGCCCAGCCGTAGATGTGCCACTTGCTGCCCTTCGGCTCGAGCATCGCCATGCCCTTGACCGCGCTGTGCCGGCTTGCGCGGCCGATCGCAAGCTCCATCGTCAAGATCGGCACGCCCATGAGCAGGAGAAACAGGATATAGAGCAGTACGAACACGCCGCCGCCGCATTCGCCCGCGATATACGGGAAGTTCCAGACGTTGCCGATGCCGATCGCGCAGCCCGCGCTGACGAGCAGGAAGCTTGCCCGCGAGGAAAAGCTTTCTCTTTTCATCGCAACGCGCTTCCCCTCGTCAAATTGTCAGCTCGCCGCGCAGGTCCTGCTCCATCAGCTCCTTGATCCTGCCCTTGTCATAGCCGCAGCTGAACAGATAGTAGAGCTTCGCGACCGCGGCCTCCGTCGTGATGTCGAAGCCGCTGATCGCGCCCGCCTGCTTGAGCGCATTGGACGTTTCGTACGTGCCGAGCGACACCGCGCCCTGCGGGCACTGCGAGCAGACCGTCAGCACCGTGCCGTTGGCGAACGCGCGGCGGATGATCGGCAGCAGCGCGTTGCCGTCGCCCGGGATATTGCCCGCGCCGAACGTTTCGATCACGATGCCGCGCAGCTTCTCGGTCATGATCGATTCAAACAGTGAAAACTGGATACCCGGAAAAACCTTGATGACGCCGATGGGCACGCTCTCGAGCAGCCGGAGCTCGAATTTCCCCTCCGGCTTCGGCAGCAGCGCGCTGCGGCGGTAGCGGATCTCGATGCCCGCCTCCGCGAGCGCCGGATAGTTCGGTGACACGAATGCGACCAGCCCGTCGGCGGAATACTTGGTCGCGCGGTTGCCGCGCAGCAGGCTCCCGCCGAAATAGAGGCAGACCTCATGCACCCTTCCGCCCGCCGCGATCAGCACGGAGGTGATGATGTTGTCGCGCCCGTCGCTGCGCACCTCGCACAGCGGGATCTGCGAGCCCGTGAGCACCACGGGCTTGCCGAGGTTTTTCAGCATGAACGAAAGCGCCGACGCCGTATACGCCATCGTGTCGGTCCCGTGGAGCACGACGAAGCCGTCGTAGCGCTCGTAGTTTTCCGCCACGAGCTTTGCGATCTTGTTCCACTCCACCACGGTCATGTTCGACGAGTCGAGCAGCGGCGACATCTCCAGCAGCTCCCACTCCGGCATCTCCTCCGCGTGCATCGCCGGGATCGCCTCGAGCGCCGCGCGGAAATAGCCCTCCTTGGGCGCGTAGCCGTTTTCCGTGCGCACCATGCCGATGGTGCCGCCGGTATAGATGATAAGAACCTTCATGGCTGTCCTTCCCTTTCTCACGCGTTCTCCGCCACGAGCAGCACAACGGACTCGACATGGCACGAGGAAATGATATTACTGGCACATACCTCATACCTGTTCGCCCAATCCCGGATAGGAACATATCCACCGTTTTGGGCACTTGGGTGTTCGCCCATGCAGGAACATATCGACAAATTGGAATTCATAATGTAAGAGTAAGGTCTATCCGGCCTTGCTCTTTTCCTTTAAGATGGGGGCATCGGCCTGACGTAATCT
>SVKM01000159.1 GCA_015068465.1 Oscillospiraceae bacterium
GCGACGATGTTCCTCACCGGCTCGGCGCTGCTGATCGGAAAGAAGTGAGGAAAAACTATGGTATTGCAGGAATCGGGCGAGATGTATCTGGAAACCATCTACGTTCTTTCGCACAAAAAGAAATTTGTCCGCGCGATCGACATCGGCGCGGAGATGGGCGTCACGCGCCCAAGCGTCAGCCGCGCCGTGCATTTGCTGGAAGAGGGGGGCTTTCTGAGCATTGAGGAAAGCTCCGGCATTACGCTGACCGAGCTGGGGCAGGAGCTTGCCGCGAAGATCTACGAGCGCCACCTTGTAATGACGCAGTATTTCATTTCGCTCGGCGTGGACGCGGAGACGGCGTCAAACGACGCCTGCCGCATCGAGCACGTCATCAGCGACGAGAGCTTTGCCGCGGTCAAGCGGCACATGGCGACAATGAAATAAAATGAAAAAACAGAAGAGGGGGTGCGGCGTATGGCTTGGAAAGTAATTGCAGAGGGGCTGGCACTGGGCACGCTGCTCGTTGCGTTCTGCGCTTACGGCATCCGCAACGGCGCGGTGCATATGGTGTACCTCTATCATAAGGATGTGCAGGAGCGGTGCGTGGAAAACGGACTCATTACATGGGATCAGATCAAAAATCACTCATTGGACATGAAGCGCCGCGCGCTGCCGGCATACGTTCTGCTGCTGCTCACGTTCGTCTACGCGCTCAACGGCGCGCGGGGCTTTTGGGACGGGTTCTGGCAGATGTTCGCCATTTTGTTCATCGCCAATCTCATCGACCGGCTGGGCATCGACGGCTACTGGGTCGGACACACGGATACCTGGACGATCCCGGGCACGGAGGATCTGAAGCCCTATATCAACGCGAAGGATAAAGCAATCAAGTGGCTGACGGGCACGCTCGGCTCCGCCGCCGTCGCGGCGGCGATCGCGGGGTTGTTGTCGCCGGCGGTGCGTTAGGAGGGGACCATATGCTGTGGCAGGTCATATTGGCGGAGGCGCTCGCGTTCGCGGGACTCTTCACCGCGATCGTCTTTGTCGCGTACCGCGGGGATCGGAAATACAGCGCGGCGGGCATCCACAACTATCCGCCGGACATTCAGGAGGAGTATTTCAAAACACATGAGCGTGTGGACGTTTCCTACAAGTCAAGGAGCGTTTTGCTTGCCAAAAGCTGCGGCGTCATGCTGTTTACCGCTATCCTGCTCGCGTGCGCGCTGCTCGCGGGGGCGACGGATTTTTGGCAGGGCTTCTGGACGGCGTTTGGGCTGATGGCATGGATCGGCGTGTACGACACCTGCTTTCTGGATTGGGTGCTGTTCGCCAATCTCCCGATGTTCCGCCTGGAGGGTACCGAGCACATGGACGCGGCGTATCATCAAAAATGGTTCCACGCGAAGGGAATGCTGTTTCCGGGCATCGTGTTCGCACTGATCCCGGCGGCGCTCGTGGGTTGGCTTGTCACGCTGATTCGATAAAGGAGCGAGCGAAATGAACTATTTTGGAATGCCGCAGGGGATGTGGCTTTTATACGAGGGCTCGTTCCGCAGAAATTTGACCGCCGTGCTCGGCTTTGACCGTGAGACGGCGGATCGCGTCGCGCGCATGGCAAAGCCGACGTACCGTGAGATCATCGGCCGGCTGCCGGCGTTCGAAAAGGGCGACCGCTTTCGGATGAACATCGTCAACTGCGCGCTGTTTTCGGCGTTTCTCCTGCATATGCCGGAGCGTCCGAGCGTGGAAAAGCTGGCGGATTATTACGAGGCCGCGATGATGATCGCGCCGACAAGGTGGTTCTGCCGCATGGCGGGGAGAAAAAAATTTTCCGAGCAGGACGTCAAAGGCATGAAAAAGACCGCCGCGCTCCATGCGGCGGATCGAAACCCGTATTCATGGAACATGGAATTATTGCCCTATGCGGACGGAAGCGGCTACGAGGCGCGTTTTACGAAGTGCGGCATCTGCACGCTCATGCGCGAGCTGGGGCTTTTTGACTGCGTCGGCGCGATGTGCCGGCTCGACTACGCGATGACCGAGGCGGGCGGCGCGTCGGTCTTCGTGCGCGAGTTCACGCTCGCCTCCGGCGGGCCGTACTGCGACTGCGGGTACAGCAAAAGGAGCGTGTCGACATGAAGGTGCTGGTTTACGGCGCGGGCGTGATCGGAAGCTATCTCGCGCATGTGCTTTGCGCGGCGGGAAACGACGTGACCGTGCTCGCGCGCGGGCGCTGGGGCGAACAGCTCAAGGCAAACGGGCTGCGCATCCGCCACCATTTGCAGCGAAAGGATACCGTGGATCGCCCGCGGGTGATCGGGAGCATCGAGGAGGACGGCGCGTTCGACGCCGTGTTCGCCGTCATGCCCTACGACAAGATGGGAACGATTTTGGAGTCGCTCGCCGCCGTGGAGTCGCCGCTCGTCGTGCTGGTGGGCAACAACATGAGCCCCGCAGAGATGCAAGAGCGCATATTGGCGCACACCGTCTGCCGCAAGGAGGTGCTGTTCGCGTTTCAGATGACGGCGGGGCGGCGCGACGTGGAAAGCGGCGTCCTCACCTGCGAGCGGCTGGGCGAGGGCCGCATGGACATCGGCGCGCTGCACGGCGAGCCGAGCGTCGCGGCACGAAACCGCATCGATTCTGTCTTCGGAAGCTCCGGCTGCCGCGTTTTCTGGCAGCCGGATATGGAGGCATATCTCATCTGCCATCTGGCGGCAGTCCTGCCCATCGCCTACATGGCTTACGCGAACGGCGGCACGATGAAGCCGACCACGGCGGCGCAGCGGAAGCTCGCCATGTCCGCCTCATACGAGGCATACGGGCTGATCCGCTCACTGGGCTATCCGGTTTTGCCGGCGGAGGATGAAAAATACTATGCCCCGGGGCTGCGCGGCGCGTTGATGCGCGCGGTCTACGACGTGATGGCGAAAAACGAGACCGTCGGCGACCTGATCGCCTGCGCGCACTGCCGCAACGCCTATGCGGAGATGGAGGCGCTGGACGACGCCTTTGCCGCGGTGATCGCCCGCGCGCCGGAATACCCGATGCCGAGCTGGAACGCGCTGCGCGCGCAGGTGCCGGACCGGGAAAGGCTGCGCGCTCTGTACGGGAAGCGCAATCATTAAAAATCGCATCAAAATAATAATTGGGGGTTGAGAACGATGTCCAGACAGGCAAGCGAGTTTCAGTTCAAGGCAATGAGCCTCGCGTATCGGGGCAAGGAGATATTCAAGCCCCTCAACACGGGGCGTATCGACGAGCACGTTGCCTGCGTGCGGGAGTACATCGCCAATATCTTCTTCTATACGAAAAACGGCGCGACCGTGATGATCGACGCCGGCTACAGCTATCCGCGATTGCGCGAGAAGATGGGCTGGCTGGACATCGACCCGGGCTCCGTCCGCCATATCCTCATCACACATCAGGACACCGACCACGTCGGCGCGGTGGAGACCGACAGCGAGCAGCTGTTCCGCGGCGCCAAGCTTTATTTGAGCGAGATCGAGAACCGATACCTCACGGGGGAAGCGCGCAGAAAGGTCTACTTCGGGCTCTACCGGCTGCCCATGGTTCGGACGGACAACGAAAGGGTGCTTTTGAAGGACGGAGACGTATTCGACATCGACGGCATCAAGATCGAGGCGTTCCTCGTGCCGGGGCATACTTGGGGGCACATGGACTATCTGATCGACGACAAGTACCTGTTCACCGGCGATACGCTGTGGTTCGGGCCGGACGGCGGCTACAGCTTCATCAACGCGCTCGCGGAGGACAACGGCGTGGCGATCCGGTCGCTTGCGATCCTGGAGCGGAAGCTGCGCGAGCGGAAAATATCTCCGCGCATCATCACGGGACACACCGGCTGGACGGACGATCTGGAGTTTGCGTTCCGCCACAGGGACAAGGTCTGCAACAGCTTTCGCAGGCAGAAGCCCCACGACCCGAACGCGCCCTACGACGGCTACGACGAGCGCGACGACACGGAGGAGAAGGCACGCGCGACTTTTTCTTTTTGATTGCGTGTTAGCGTCAGACAACAAAGAAAGGGGAGAGAAAGCATGTCGGAGGAATATCTGGTCTGGCAGGCCGCGCCGACGCTGGCGGGGCTGAAAACGGGGAGCCTGTTTCCCTGCAAATATGACTCCTATGAGGATTTGAAGCGCGAGATCTGCGCGGTCAACCGCGCGCTCGGGAAGAAGGGACTGCGGCTCATCCCGCTGCGGCGGAACGACGAGCAGGCGCTGCTGTACCTTTACCGCCCCGAGCGGCTGCGCGCCGACCTGTCCGCGCCAGAGGCGGCGGCAATTTTGCGGCGCGAGGGCTACGGCGACTGCCTCGACATCCACTGCCTCCATGAGCTGATGCGGCGCTTGCAGCGCTTCGGCGCGTTCCCGCACGAGATCGGGCTGTTTTTGAGCTATCCGCCGGAGGACGTGCGCGGGTTCATTGAACACAGAGGGCATGACAGCAAGTGCGACGGCTGCTGGAAGGTCTACGGCGACGCGGAGCGCGCGAAGAAGCTGTTCGCGGCGTACAAGGCGTGCACGGCGCGCTGCTGCTCCCGGCATGCCGCGGGCGCGTCCGTGGACGAGCTCGCGGTGGCGGGCTGAAGGCGGGACGGCTTCTTTTTTGCACACGAGTTAGCTTAAACTGATTATAAGGAGAGGGAAACCATGAAGGAAAAGAAACAAAGCGACGTTGCCGTATTGCTGGGCTACGCGGGCAGCTACAGGGGGTTGACCTTTTTGGGACTGGCGCTGTCCGCCGTTGCGATGGTGCTCGGAATGCTTCCGTACATCTGCATCTGGCTCGCCGTCCGCGATTTGATCGCCGTCGCGCCGGACTGGACGCGGGCGGCAGGCATCGAGCGCTACGGCTGGATGGCGTTTGCGTCCGCGGTGGGCGGCATCGTTGTCTATTTCTGCGCGCTGATGTGCACGCACCTCGCGGCGTTCCGCACGGCGAGCAATATCCGCAAGCAGGGAATGGCGCACCTGATGAAAACGCCGCTGGGCTGGTTCGACGCCAACGCCTCGGGCCTTATCCGCAACCGGCTGGACGGCGCGGCGGCGGAAACGGAAACGCTGCTTGCGCACAACCTCGCGGACATCGTGGGCACGGCGGCGATGTTCCTCTCGACGCTCGCTTTGATGTTCGCGTTCGACTGGCGCATGGGGGCGGCATGCCTGCTCGCGGCGGTGGTCTCCGTCGCGTCGATGTTCTCGATGATGGGCGGCAAAAACGCGAAGCTGATGGCGGAGTATCAGGCGGCGCAGGACACGATGAGCAAGGCGGGCACCGAGTATGTGCGCGGCATTCCCGTCGTGAAGGTGTTCCAGCAGACGGTGTACTCGTTCAAGGCGTTCCGCGAGGCGATCGAGGACTACAGCGCGAAGGCGGAGAAGTACACGGTCGGTGTCTGCCGCGTGCCGCAGGCGGTGAACCTGACCGCCACGGAGGGGGCGTTCATTTTCCTCGTCCCCGCGGCGCTGCTGCTCGCGCCTCGCGCGCTGCAAAGCGGCAATTTCGCGGCGTTCGTGACGAACTTCGCGTTCTACGCGGTGTTCTCGGCGATCGTCTCCACGGCGCTCGCGCGCATCATGTTCGCCGCCAGCGGCACGATGCTCGCGCACACGGCGCTGGGGCGCATCGAGCAGGTGATGAACGCGCCGACGCTCGCGATCGCCCCCGAGGCGCAGACGCCGAAGGACAACGGCGTGGAATTCAAGGACGTCAGCTTCACCTACGACGGCGCGGATATCCCGGCGCTCTCGCATGTCTCGTTCCGCGTTGAGCCGGGGCAGACCGTGGCGCTCGTGGGGCCGTCGGGCGGCGGAAAGACCACGGCGGCGAGCCTGATCCCGCGCTTTTGGGACGTGACGGACGGCGCGGTGGAGGTCGGCGGCGTGGACGTGCGCCGCGCAGACCCGCGCGTGCTGATGAACGATGTTGCCTTCGTGTTTCAGAACAACCGCCTGTTCAAGGCGTCGATCCTCGACAACGTCCGCGCGGCGCGCCCGGACGCGACGCGCGAGGAGGCGATGGCAGCGCTTCAAGCCGCGC
>SVKM01000160.1 GCA_015068465.1 Oscillospiraceae bacterium
TACTACGCGGCTTGGTGCCTCAGAGTGGACTCGAACCACTGACCTGCCGGATATGAACCGGCCGCTCTTGCCAACTGAGCTACTGAGGCAAATGGGGTGGCTGACGGGATTCGAACCCGCAACTTCCGGAACCACAATCCGGCACTCTACTAGTTGAGCTACAGCCACCAAATGGTACTGGCGACGGGATTCGAACCCGTGGAGGGCAAGGTTTGGGCTTGCAGCGTCTGCCATTGCGCCACGCCAGTATGCAGGGGAATATGGAGATAGCGGGCGGATTCGAACCGCCGCTCACAGGGTTGCAGCCTGTTGCCTTTCCGCTTGGCTACACTATCATTTGCATGGAGCCGGATATCGGAATTGAACCGATGACCTCGGCATTACGAGGGCCGCGCTCTACCAACTGAGCTAATCCGGCAAATGGCGGCTCGTGCAGGGCTCGAACCTGCAACACCACGGTTAACAGCCGCGTGCTCTACCAACTGAGCTAACGAGCCATATGGCAGGGGTGGAAGGGCTTGAACCTGCGGCATACGGTTTTGGAGACCGTCGTTCTACCAACTGAACTACACCCCTATGTGGTGTTCACGGACGGATTTGAACCGCCGACCTCCACCTTATCAGGGCGGCGCTCTGCCATCTGAGCTACATGAACATATGGCACCCCGAGAAGGACTCGAACCCTTACGCTGTCCCATGTCCGTGGCCTGGCGCTCTGTCCAATTGAGCTATCGGGGCATATTGAACGGGAATCCTATTGTCACCGGATCGTGTCCGGAGTCGCCGGTCTCGTTCAGTTTGGCGACCACTTCTTTTTTTCGAAGCGTTTGTCTTCTGGCGCAGCGGAAAGGACTCGAACCTTCAAAGGCTTGCGCCTCACCGACTTTCCAAGCCGGCCGCGTACCAATTGGCGCACCGCTGCATGTGGCGCAGGATAGAGGATTTGAACCTCTGGAGCCTTTGCAGGCTCAGCGGTTTTCGAAACCGCCGCAATCGGCCGCTCTGCCAATCCTGCGTATGGCGCCCCAGAGAGGGATCGAACCTCCGACGCGCGGCTCTTCAGGCCGCCGCTCTACCATCTGAGCTACCGGGGCATATGGCGTGGGGAGAGGGGCTCGAACCCTCAAACGCTTTTCAGCGTCCCCCGCGTAGCAGGCGGGCCGGATACCATTACCGCATCCCCACATTTGATTACAGGGAGTATAGCTACCTAAGCCCATCGATACTTCTTTTCGATGCACTTCCTCAGCCATATTCAAATGATCATACAAAGAGACCCTGCCATGCGCCTTTCGGTTGATTGGCAGGGTCTATACAGTCGTATTAGCTTTTCCGTCTGCTACGCGGGCGAAGTCCCGAAAACATCGGGCGTACTGACTGACGATCCGGCCAAAGGCGCATTGAAGTGACGACTCTGCTTAAACATATCAGAGCGCGTACCGTTTTCAATGATGCAAATTGACCACGATTGTCTATTCAGCAACATATTGATGTTTCCTTTCCCAGATGACATATCTCATCCGTCTTTCGGTCTTACAATAACACATAGTAATCAGCTTTGTCAATACCCTTTGCGAAAAATTTTATTTTTTACACAGCTCCGCTTGCGGAAGAGGAATCTTCTTTGCTATGATACAAGAGACGGTGAAAACCGCACAACTTTCAATATGGAGGACATAGCTATGCCATCTTCTCTCGTTCCGCACGTCGCGATTCTGGCAATCGTCGTGCTCATCGTGCTGCTGTTCGTAAACGGCTACGTGAAGGCGCCGCCCGACCATGCGTACATCATCTCCGGTATGAGGAAAACATCGCGCATCCTTATCGGGCGGGCAGGGCTCAAGGTTCCGTTCTTCGAGCGCCTCGACAAGCTCTACCTCGGACAGATGACCGTCGATATCAAGACCGAGCAGTCGGTGCCTACCAACGACTTTATCAACGTCAATGTCGACGCCGTCGCAAAGGTGCGCATCTCTCCGACAGACGAGGGTATCCGCCTTGCGGCGAAGAACTTCCTCAACAAGGTATCGTCCGATATCACGGCGGATCTGCAGGATTCCCTGCAGGGCAACATGCGTGAGATCATCGGTACGCTCTCCCTCAAAAGCATCAACACCGACCGCGACTCGTTCTCCGATCAGGTCATGAGCAAGGCGAGCCGCGACATGGAGAAGCTCGGCATCGAGATTCTCTCCTGCAACATCCAGAACGTCACGGACGAAAACGGGCTGATCAAGGACCTCGGCGCGGACAACACCGCGCGCATCAAGAAGGACGCCGCCATCGCCAAGGCGCAGGCGGAGCGCGACATCGCGATTGCGCAGGCGGAGGCAAACAAGGCGTCGAACGAGGCGGAGGTCGCGAGCCAGCAGGAGATCGCCCAGCGCAACAACGACCTCGCCATCAAGAAGGCGGGCTTGCAGGTCGAGGCGGATACCAAGAAGGCCATCGCCGACGCCGCGTATGAGATCCAGAAGCAGGAGCAGCAGAAGACCATCGAGGCCGCGACCGTGAACGCGCAGATCGCAAAAGCGGAGCGCGAGGCGGAGCTGCGCGCCAAGGAAGTCGATGTCAAGCAGAAGACGCTCGACGCAGAAGTCCGCGCCCAAGCGGACGCGGACCGCTATCGCCAGCAGCAGGAGGCGGAAGCCGACCTGTTCCGCCGTCAGAAGGACGCAGAGGCGAAGAAGTACGAGCAGGAGCAGAACGCCGCGGCTATCAAGGCGCAGGCAGAGGCCGCAAAGTACGCCAAGGAACAGGAAGCCGCCGGTATCAAAGCCGTCGGCGAAGCCGAGGCTGACGCGATTCGCGCGAAAGCCGTCGCGGAGGCCGAGGGTATCGACCGCAAGGCGGAAGCGATGAAGAAGTACGGCGAGGCGGCAGTGATCGAGATGGTCATGAACGCGCTGCCGGAGATCGCGAAGAACGTCGCGGAGCCGCTGAGCAAGGTCGACCACATCACGATGTATGGCGAGGGCAACAGCGCAAAGCTGCTGCAGGACATTGTCAACGGCACGACGCAGGTCACGGAGGGCATTTCGCACTCCATGGGCATCGACTTCAAGTCGCTCGTCGCGGGCATGGTCGGCGGCAAGCTGATGGCGGACGGGAGCAAGGCACCGCAGGTCATCGTCCAGACAGGTGAGAAGAAGACCGCACCTGCTGGTGCGTTGAGTGAAACATCGGCCCAGTACCAGGGACGTTCGGATATCACCGGCGAGTCCGACAACCACGGCAAGGAAAAGTGAGCTTCAATGAGCGCAAGGGGCGAGATTTCCTCGCCCCTTGCGCGTTGAAAAAGATATTGACATTATTTGTTCTGTAAGTTAGAATGTATGTGCAATCGTAAAGTGTGTCAGTATGGGTATTTCCCATCTCGTTCTAATTGCCTTTGCTCCGGCTAAGGCGCGTCACGCTTTATAGATTGCCTATTTTATATTCCGAGGCAAGCCACTTCCATGTTCAGCAATGAACGGGGAAGTGGCTTTTTGTTTCGGTTGATATATAGGCCGTTGCACAAAAGTGAAGAAGAAAGGAAGGAAAAGGAAACACTATGGGAATTATCAAAGTTGTAGAGAAAGATGTCAATGGCTGTGGCGAGGACGCCGAAGTCTATGTCAGTTGCTCGGAAACCATAACCGATGCTATTCTGACGGCGCTGGAGGAAATTCTCTCTACCGTGAAGGAGGGAACCCCTGTAGAAGAGTGGGACACGGATAGTCTTGTTGCCGAGGCGGTCGAGCGGTTCAATTCTAACAACGACGCGCAGTTGGAAATCATCAATTCTCCGGTTGTTGCAGAGTTCTGAGGAGGGCATATGAGAATAAAAATTCTCCACAAGGCGAAACTCGTCGTGAGAGTGTTTTCGCCCAAGGGCGAAAACCGCATTTACGCGGAGTCCGTTTTCGACAATCGGACACAGCAGTACTGGACGCCTGCGCAGATCGCGGAGCGCGGAATCGAGTGGTTCTTGAACCTTGCGGATCTCAAGGAGACGCTCAACTGGAATCTCAATGGGGACGAAGCGAAGTATCAGTTCCAATGGGGCCAATCCGCCCCTCGCGGTTCTGAGGGTGTCGCTTACGTCTTCGACTAAAAAGGAGGAACCATGCAGTACAGGATCTATCAGGTCGATCTCGACCGCGATGACAAGCGTGTTGCCTTCGAGGGGTTGGAACTGCTGGAAAAGTTCCAGGGCAGCAAGGACGTCGACGCGTCCATCTATGATTTGGTCTATTCCGGCGTTACGGATGGGAGTTCCAATTTGAACGCGCTGGATTCTCTGTATCAGACGTTCAACATCAACCATCCGGCCGACTACTTCTTCCGGTCTATGTCGGTATCCGACGTCATTGAGATAGCCAATCCCAACGGCAGCGAGTTCTTTTTCTGCGACAACTTCGGATTCGAACGCATCTCGTTCGACGCAGCAAAGGCGCGGAACCTCTTCATGCACACCGTTCGCGGCGTTGTCTGTAAACCCGGCATGAGAGCTGTGCTCGCAGACGTCCCGCTCGAAGACGAACTGCTGCGGCGCATCATCGGCAAGGACATAAAGACCTACAACCCGTATCACGACGGCACGGTCATCGTGTACAACGACGCGGCGAAGCTGCGTGGCTGGCCGGTGAGCCGCGAGGTACGCTCGCCCCTGGATGAGAGCGTCCTCTACGACACGATCGCGGGACAGTTTGTCATTCTCGGGCTTGCGGGAGACGGCAGTTTCCGCAGCCTGACGGATGACGAGGAGAAAACCTACATGGAGCGCTTTGCGGCGCCATATCAAAACTGAAGGAGGATCAACAAATGAGAAAACAGGACGAATACAAGGATTTGGCTCTCGCACTCGTCGAGTACACTGAGACGGAGTCGGATCTCGGCAAGGCGGCTGTCATCACCCGCGTCTACGGCAAAGCTCTGAAGTATGCTGGAGGAAAGACTAACACATGAACCGTTTCAGTCATTGCCTTGAAATTCTCAAGCTCAAGCAGTTCGTCTCGTTCGCCGGTGAACCGTTGCAACTGTCCGAGCTTGAGGAACTCTCTCAGCAAATCGAGGCCGAAAGCGAAAGCGATGCAAAAATCAGAAATATCGTCGACAATTTCTTGCATGAAACAGGGCGTGAGCGTGACGATAGATATATTGACAGCACGCTTGCTCATGAAATTCATGCTCAAATTGTCTGAGTGGACCTCGAATCGCTGTACGAGACGTTCAACGTCCATCATCCCGCGGACTATTTCTTCCGGTCCATGTCCGTGTCCGACGTCATCGAGATCGCCGAACCCAACGGCAGCAAATTCTTTTTCTGCGATAGTGTTGGGTTCGAGGAAATCTCGTTTGACGCAGGCAAGGCACAGAACCTCTTCACTCATACCGCGCGCGGCATTGTCTGCAAACCCGGCAAGAGAGTCGTGCTTGCAGACATCCCGCTTGAAGACGAGCTGTTGCGGATCATCGGCAAGGACATGAAGACCTACGACCCGTATCGCGACGGCACAGTCATCGTGTACAACGATGCGGCGAAGCTGCGTGGTTGGCCGGTGAGCCGCGAAGTACGCTCGCCCCTGGACGAGAGCGTCCTCTACGACACGATCGCGGGACAATTTGTCGTTCTCGGGATTGCGGGAGACGGCAGTTTCCGCAGCCTGACTGACACGGAGGAAAAGACCTATCTGGCCCGCTTTGCGGAGCCATACAACAACTGAAGGAGATATGAAATATGAAAACGCATGACGAATACAAGAAGCTCGTGAACGAGCTGATGCATCACGGCACTTCGAACGGTTCGTCGCTCGGTCGCCACTCTGGGCTCATGGACGAAGCCGCAGAAGCCATCAACGATCTGTTGGATGCGGCTGAGCACCAGTCGAATATGGTCCGCGTCGAGACGCCGACGGGAGCGCTGATTGCTCGCCCGTCGTACGGTGAGCCGGACTATCCCGGAATCTCCGTCGGCATCCAGCGTTCTGACGAAAAGAATAGTCTGGCGCTCGCTCT
>SVKM01000161.1 GCA_015068465.1 Oscillospiraceae bacterium
GAATAGAAGTCATCGACGATCTCGCCGTTCTCGATGATGCTCACGCCGATGGCACTCATACGGTCATTGGCATAGTTGCATTCTGCGCCATTGGACGGTCGTTGGTGCGGTGGTCAGCGGTCGTGTAGCGGTGTCATCGGTCGGTATTGAATTTCTTGCGCCAGCAGAGTTGGCTGCATTTTGACAAAACGCCATAGTGCATAAGCTTCATTATGACCGTCCCTTTTGGCTGCAACTTGTCAAGATAGAACCTGCGTTAATGACGCAAATCTCTTTCTCAACCGCTCAACAAACAGCTTTTATGCAAATCACGGGCGGAGCGGTTCCATGCCGTTTCGCCCGTGATTTAGTCTCTCTATCGATCCAGAATCCTGCCGTCAACGGAAACCGTCACGACCTGCCACGGAATAAACTTGCCGCTGGCTTTGAGCGCCTGCTCCGCCGCGCGCTGGATGCCGCCGCAGCAGGGCACTTCCATACGCAGAACGGTCACGCTCTTGATATCGTTTCCGGCGATGATCTCCGTCAGCTTCTCCGTGTAGTCCACGCCGTCGAGCTTGGGGCAGCCGATCAGCGTCACCTTGCCGCGCATGAACTCCGGCGCCATCCCGGGCAGCGCAGACGGCAAAAGCGCGTGAACAAGCAGGGCGTCGATGCGGCAAGTCCCGCATCGACGCCCGTATGTTTATCTTCTCCGCCTGTCGCCGTGTTTTTCGTAATACGCTTTTTTATCGTCGTACATGGCCTGATCCGCCCGTTCGAACACATCCTTAAAGCTGGTATCCGTCCCGGGGATATACGCCGCCGCGCCCTTGGCAAGAGCCAGCGGAACCACATAGGGACGCTCTGTGCGGTTGACCTCCTCCAGTTCTCCGTCCAGCAGGCCAAAGCGCTGCTGCATTCCCTCCAGTGAGGAGTCCGTCTCAAGGGCAATGAATTCATCCCCGCCGAAGCGGAAGAGGCGGGCGTTTCCAAACACTTTCTTCAGGTGCCTGGCCGCATCGATAATCGCCATGTCACCAAGTTCATGACCATAGTCGTCGTTGATGGTTTTGAGCCCGTTCAGGTCGAAAACCGCCACGGTGAAATCAGCCTTGTTCTCTTTGATCCTGCCCTCCAGCAGCTTGACGGCATTCTGATAGGCTCTTTTGTTTCTGAAGCCCGTGAGGCTGTCTCTGTACGCCTTGCGGTGGCCGCGCCATGCCGCGACGCTCAAAGCGGCGATGATCAGCGCCAGAAAGAGGACGAGACCGATATGGTCCAGAAGAAAGTCGGAAAGCGAGTATTCCAGATCGGAACCTATGTAGGTATACATGGCGTTGGCCGTGTCGGACTTGTCCATGAGGGAAATCCCTCGGGAGAGCAGGGAATACATGACGTTGTTTCCCTTCTTCACACCCATGCAGTAGTTGACGCTCTCACCCATCGTCAGGCGGTTGAGCGTCTGGTATCTCCGCTTTGCAAGCAGAGTCTCGGCCTGTCCGCTGTCGAAGAAGGTACAGGTTGCTTTTCCCTGTTTCACTGCCTTCAGGCAGTCCTCCAGCGTGTCTACGACAAAGACCTCGCTCTCCGGATAATGCTCAGCCACGAAGTTCCGTTGGAAGGCGCTGCGGTCTGAAACGGCGATCCGCTCCGTGGTGGTCTTGTCATGATACTCGCCCTTGTATACCAAATTGGCGCTGGATTCCACCAGATCATTGGTCTGGACGATCCCCTGTTCCTCTGAGCTCCAAATACTGTCATGCACGGGAAAGGCAACGTCTATCTCCCCGGATTGGAGGGCGGCGATCAGATCGGTGTAACGGGGATAGGTTTCGTATTCGACGCCGATCCGATCCGTCAGGCCGAGCTGCTCTTGCCACTCCCGGAGAATATCCGTAACCACGCCGCTGGCGGTTCCGTCCGCGCCGGAACCGCAATAGGGCATGCAGTCGGCGATGCAGCCCACACGGATGGAGCTGTGGTTGATGAGCCACGCGCTCTCCTCCAACGAGAGGGCGGCGTTGACCGCCGTATGGGTGAAATACTTGAGCTGCAGGCTCTGGATATAAAACGGATTGCTCTCTTTGAGCGCGGCAAGCGCTTTGTTGAGCTGCGAAAGCAGATCCATCCTGTCTTTGGTCACGGCGAGGTAGTAGGATGACTCCCCAACCATCACCACGGGCGAAAAGCCGGAGTTGGAGGCAACGTTGTTGTTCACCGCGATCAGCGCGTCGATGGTCCCGTCCGCAAAGGCCTCGTCCCGGGTCTGGAAGTCGTCGAACAGGACTTCCTCGCAAACAACGCCGCTCTCCGCCATCCATGCTTCAAAAAAGTCGGTCATCAGATTGTTTCTGAGGACTCCGACTCGTTTTCCGTTCAGCGTGGACAAGTCGATGCCGCTGATCGTTTCGTTTCCCGCCCTCTTGTAGAGGTAGTAGGACTCAACGCCCATTTCATAGGCGGGATAATTCATCAACGACGCGCGCTCCTCCGTATAGGAGAGCCCCGCCAGCAGGTCGATATCTCCCCTCAAAAGGGCGTCGTACAACTCCGACCAGCCGCCGGGCACATATTCGTATTCCCAGCCTGTGTAATTGGAGACGCTTTGGAGGTACTGATAGGAATATCCGCTTTTTCGGTTCCCATCCGCATCGCCCTCCTGAAAGCTTTCGGAGTTATACCAGCCCACACGTACCGGGCGACTCTCGTTCGTATCAGCTTTGGCGCAGAATGGCAGTGAGAAAAGGAAAGTCAGAACAAGAATCAAACACGTTATCGATCGTTTCACGGTATTCTTCATAAGTGTCCCCGCCTGTTCCTTTCTTTCCCTGTATGATACCCGATTATACACCCGTCCGCGCTTTGGTGCAAGCACAGCTTTCCGCGGTGGGTTTGCAGAATATCCATTTTGCGCTCAAGTGACGCCGTCCATCCTGTCCGCCATCAAGCCGTGCTTTTTGACATGCGTCAGAAACAGGAAGCAAACCGTGATCTGCGCGATGGTGGAGCAAGGCACGCTCAAGCCGATGTAAAAAAGCCGCCCCGTCTTTACGCTCATGAGGTAGGCGACGGGGATGCGGATCAGGAACGCCGCGCCGATGCCCTGCGCCATGACGAACGCCGTGCGCCCGAGGCCGTTGAAAAAGCCGATGAAGCAAAAGAGGAAGCAGGTAAATAGGCAGTCGATCGCATAGGCGCGCAGGTAGTCAAAGCCCGCCTGAATGACGTCCTCGTCCCTTGCAAAGATCGCGCAAAGCAGGTCGCCGTGGAAAAACGCCGTGTAAAACATCACAACGCCGAACGCCGTGGACAGGCCGATGGCGATACGCAGCCCGCGTAACGCGCGCTCCGGCTGCCGCGCGCCGGTATTTTGCGCGACGTAGGCGCTCATGGACTGCATAAACGCCTCCGGCACCAGCATGATGAAGGCGCAGACCTTCTCGGCAACGCCCACGCCCGCCGAGGCGATCAGTCCCAGCCGGTTGGTAATGGCGAGGATGACGAGGAACGACAGCCCCACCAGCAGGCTTTGCAGGGAGATCGGCGCGCCGAAGGTCGTGATCCGCCGCGCGATGCCGCCGTCGAGTCGCAGCTCCCGCCGCGTCAGCGCAAAGGGCAGCGTCCGGCGCTTGAGCAGAAGAAAGGAAACGAGCACGCTCACCGTCTGCGAGGCGACCGTGGCGATCGCGGCCCCCGCCGCGCCCATGCCGAGCCCTTTGATGAGCAGCAGGTCGCCCGTGATGTTGCAGACGCTCGCGATGGCAACGGTGATGAGCGGCGTTCGTGAGTCGCCCATGCCGCGCATGACGCTGCCAAGCACGTTATAGGCGACGATCATGACGCTGCCGCCGCCGCAGATCGCGATATAGCGCTTCGTCTCCGCGAACGCCTCCGCCGGCGCGTTCATCGCCTGCGCCAGCGCGCCGGAGAGCAGCGGAATGAGTGCCGTCAGCGCGACGCCGACCGCGAAGAACAGGACGATGCTGGTGCCGATGATCCTGCCGCCGGAGGCGCGGTCGCCCTCGCCGAGCTTCTGTCCGAGGAGAATGGTCGTACCCATCGCAAACGAGCTGATGAGCTGCGTGATCGTCATCATGATCTGCGAGCCCACCGCGACGCCCGACAAGTCCGCCGCCGCCGCGTATTTCCCGACCACCAGCAGATCCACCGCGCCGTAGAGCGCCTGTAAAAACAAGGCAAGCAGAATCGGCAGCGAAAAGCGCAGCAGCGGCCCTACGATCGGTCCGCGCGTAAAATCTGTCTCTGTCTTCATAAAACAACTCTCCAAAACAAAAGCCGGATAAGAAAACAGGCATCTCAGCCTGTTGCCTTATCCGGCTCATCATTTCCAGCGAATGATTTGCCCTCCGAGCAAGTGAGGGTATCATAGCAGAGCATACATGAATTGTCAAGGGATATGTCCCGTTATTCCGTGATCTCGATTTGGTTGCCCTCGATGGCGACTACGCAGCTTTCATAGTACCCGTCGCCCGTGGTGCGTGGACCGCTGACCGCCTCATAACCGTCCGCTTTCAGCTGTGCTGTCAGTTCGTCCACCTTTTCCTTGCTGCCGACGCTGAACACAATATGCGCATAACCCGTTCGGTTCAACTGCCGCCTCCAAATCGTTGACGTACATGGTAATGTGTTCGATCTTCATGACTCCATCCTCTTCATCACAGTGAAATAAACCCTAACCGCTGCTCATAATTCAATAACGCGCTCACGCTCCTCCGGGTCGTGCGTTGCGAGGATGCCGAGGCAGTTTGGTTCGCTGGCTGTCTCGCGGAGCCAGCGGACGGTCTTTTCCTGCTCACTGCAGTGGAACACACGGTCGCTTTCAAGCGTTCTTCCGCTGCGCACAGCGTTTCCCGCAAGCAGCAGCTTCTTGCCGTTCCATGTGAGCACGGTCGTGCAGCTCCCGAAGGTATGCCCCTTCGTCAGCACCGAGACCACGCTCCCGTCGCCGAACAGATCAAGCGCATACCGCGCGGGCCCCCATGGCACGCCGCGAAGATAATAGGCTTCGAGCTTAACGTCGTTCTCCCAGAGCGAGCGCGGCTGATAAACAGCGAACACGGTGCGCGCAGTCCAGAAATACTCCTCCTCGGACACCAGAAACCGCTTCGCGGCGCGCAGTTCATGGACGCCGCCCGTGTGGTCGATATCAAGGTCGCTGAGAATGACCGCGTCCAGCTCGGTTGGCGCAAAGCCCCGCTTATTAAGCTGCTCCGTGATCGACGGCCCCGGCTCGCAGCGATAGTGCCACGTCAGAAATAGGCCAAGTGACTGTATGCCAAGCCCCGTGTCGACGAGCAGCAGCCCCTGCACGGGATGCTCGACCAGATAGCACCAGACCGGCAGCGTGACGCGCGGCGCAAACGGTGAGCGTCCCGTTACAAGGTGAACGGTGCCGCAGCGCAGGATATGGACTTTCATCATGCTCATGGCTGAGTCCTCGCTTGTGACTGTTTTGTTGAGATCATCATAACAGGGTTTGACAAGCGCGGCAATAGCTTTCTCGCTTTTACCACAGGTCCGCTTGGCTGTATGTATTCTTCCAAAGCACAAAAAACAACATTTGCTATATCACAACTGTGCGCTTTGGATCGGTTGCAAGCAAGGTTGTGCAATTTGTGCATCTGCCGACCGCTGATGCCGCACTGCGACCGTTTTGCTCCGCACCGGCGGCCGCCAGCTGCCGCTAAATGCACCCTTGCCTACGGAATCGCGGGCGGGACGCCGCAGTACCTTTTGCAGATGAACGACCGCCTCAGCATCGAGGAGAACGTCAAGAACACCTATCTGAATCCCACCTCCTCCCTCTACGAGGAGCCGACGAATCTTCTGAAGCAGGAGGTCCGGGAGCCGGTGATCTACACGGCGATCATCACCGCCATCGGCGCTTCCCGCATGTCGGAGATTTCCAGCAAAGTGGGCGAGGACACCAACGTCTGCTCCACCTATCTCAAGAACC
>SVKM01000162.1 GCA_015068465.1 Oscillospiraceae bacterium
TGACCTTGTTGATGGTCTCCTCGTCTGCGTCCTTGTCGATGCCCGCCGCCAGCCAGTAGGCGTAGGGACCCTTCAAAAGCCCGGTGAGCGCGTCCAGATCGGTGCCGTAGCGGAATTCGATGTGATAGGTGCTCGTCATGGTGTCGGGCATGAGGAGGATGCAGTTGAACTCTCCGGCATCCTCGGTCGCCTGGTAGGCTTCGCACGTCATTTCCATCGGGTACTCCTGCCCCTCGACGGTCATGGTCTCGCCCTTGCCCATGACGAACGGGCCGGCGTATCGATAGGTATAGGTCTTCTGCGTGCCGCCCGTCAGCATGACGGTCGCGGTCATGTCGCGGTGGAAGGCAAAGGTCTTCGCGCCGTTGATGAACCAACAGTCGAACGCGCCGCCGGTCTGGGCGGCTTCCTCGCCGTACACCTCGCCGCTGATGGACGTTTTGAGCATCTGGACGATGGAAGCGTCGGCCGTTTCGGTCCCCATCGCCTCGGCGACGTACTTCTCCCAAAGCGCGTCGTACTTTGCGTCCAGAATGACCTCAAAGAGATTTACGTAGGTCGTGCCGTTTTTCCCGGCGACGAGCGTGAAAGCGTCGTTGCTCTTGAAGAGGAAGCCGAGCATCTGCGCGCGCGTCACCTTCGCCGCGGGGGAGAAGGCGCCGTTGCCCGTGCCGTCGGTAATGCCGTTCTCAACCGCCCAGAGCACCGCGTCGCGGTACCACGCGCTCTCCGCAACGTCGGCGAACGGATTTGCCGCCGTCTTCGGCGCGGGTTTGCCCGCCTGCTTCCACAGGAACGTCACCATCGTCGCGCGGTCGACCTCAGCGTCCGGGGAAAAGCCGTTGCCGGTGCCGCTCGTAATGCCCTGCTCCAGCGCCCAGAGCACCGCCTTGTAATAGGACGCCTTTTCGTCCACATCCTGCGGGAACGGGTTTTCGGTCGTCTTAGGGGCGGGCTTGCCGGCGGCGTTCCAGAGATCGGTCACGATCTCTGCGCGGGAGAGGTTCTTGTCCGCGCCGAAGAGCGCGGAGCCGCTTTTGGCGCTGGTGACATAGCCCTTCGCAGTCGCCCAGTCGAGGTAAGGCGCGTACCACGCGTTCGCGTCGACGTCCGTGTAGCCGTACTTGTCGCGCGCGGCGATCTCAATGCTCACGGGGTAATCGATGACGGCGGCCGGGGTGATGTAGCGGATGTTCGTGATGCTGACCGCGCCGTTGCCCGCCTTCATCACGTCGTTTCCGTTCCAGCCGAGCTGCACGGCGCGCCAGATGTTCGTCACATGGCCGAGCGCGTACTTCGCGCCGTCCTTCGTGGTCACGATGACGCCGCTGATCGCGTCGCCGGTCTGCACGCCCTCTGTGCCGGAGAGTGTGAACTCCACGTCGGTGTGGCGGCCGTTGTAAGTGAGCTCGGCGGTCACGCCGCTGACGGTTTTGACCTCGCCCTGAACCGCGCCGAAGCTCCACGCGCCGTCCGAGGCGACGGAAAGCTCCTTGAAGTACGCGGGCGTTTCGCTGAGCTTGTACCAGGCGTAGTCGGGCGCCTCAAAGAGCGCGTCTTTGCCGGCGTAGGTCGTGGTCGTGGTGGTGCCGCGCGCGGTGGTGGTCACGTCGACGCTGGACGCGTCCGTGATCTCCTTCGCGGCGTCCAAAACGGAAAGGTCGGAGACATGGACGGGGTAGATGACGCCGTCAACGCCGGCGCCCTCTGCGCCGACATGGTAGGAGCCCTTGGCAAGATTGCCGTTGCTGCGCTTCATCGGCGTCGCGGCGCTGACCGCGTCAACCGCGTCCGTTTTCCCAAGCTCCGCCTGATAGAACGCGGCGTAGGGGATGTTCATGAGCACATAGGCTCCGTCCGCCGCAAACGCGGCGGTGGGCAGGACGCCGATGAGCAGAACAAGGCTCAGCAGCATCGCGGCGAGTGATTTGGATCTCAAAATTTATCCCTCTTTCTTATTCAATATAGTTAGCACAACCTAACGAACCTGCAAAAGGAAAGAGGAGCGGGCGACGCCCTTCCTCAAAGAAGTTAGCTCGTACTAACTGAACGGATTATAGCGGGCAATGCGGGAAATGTCAAGAGGGAATCGTCGCGTTTTATCTTGGAAACGGGTTGACAAACAAAAAGAGTTAGCATAAACTAACGACAGAGACGGCGGGCTGTGCGACTTTGTGTTTTAACAGGCCTGCCCTGTACAACGACCACTATGACGGCGAACTGGAGTACCCGGGGGACGCGCTCGGAAGGGACTGCATGGTTGCCGCGCTTTTGCCGGAGGATCCCGGCTATATGCGCCTTTATCAAAACGACGGCAAGCGTAATGAGGACTGGTTTTCCTGGAACGCGAGGGTCTATGCCCCGATCGGCGGCAAGATCACCTATCTCTACATCAACGAGGTGACGAACGTTCCCGGCGTACAGAACCCGTCCCGCGCGTCCGCGCTGCTGCTCGAAGCCGACGATGGGACGACCGTCATGCTCGGTCATATTCAGGACCCTGTCGTAAGCCAGGGCGATCGTGTTGAGGAAGGGCAGAAGATACAGCGGATAAAGGATCAGCTTCATCTTCCGCACTTCTTTCCAGCTTCTGCAGCTTTTCAAAGACCACATCCCGGGAAGCGGGAAATACAGAGCTTTTTCTGACGATCACAGTTTAACCACCGTCCTATCCGAACAAAGCACACACCCACGCCGCCAGCGCCGACGCCGCTGGGAATAGAACCAAGAGCTTGAGCAGCTGGCTTTTGACGTTGAAGCCGTATTTCCTGTTTTGATAGACTTCTTCCACCTCCGGATAGTAGTGCTGGAAGAAGCGGAACTTGCAAAGCAGGAAATAATCGAAGCAGATCATGTCGTAAAGCTTGTATATGGTGAAGATCAGCACAAACCGCAGGAAGAACTGCCAAAACGTAAATCCGCTTCGGAGGCCGTCCCAGATCGAGACGATCCCCACGCCCAGGATCATGAGGATGCTGAAGACCATGAGCGCCCAGCCGATCGTTCTGGCTCCGTAAAACAGCTCCCGATCTCTCGGCATGAGCGCCCTCTGCGCCTCCTTCGGCGCCGAGGAGAAAAAATTGGTGTTTTGAATAAAAGCCACGGCTGAGAGCAGCATGAGTGTGATCGCCGCGCAAAACACGATGGCAAGAAAGATCGTTAAAAGCATTCTTTTCACCCATCCTTGCAGCATATCATTCTATCAATGATGTTACCACAAGCTAACACACGTGTCAATGCGGAATGACGCGCTTTCCGGATCATTCCGCGATCAGCCCGCGCTTCTTGACATACCTGAGATACAGGAAGCAAACCGTGATCTGCACGATGGTGGAGCAGGGCACGCTCAGGCCGATAAAGAACAGCTTTCCCGCCTTTACACTCATGAAATAGGCCACCGGTATGCGGATCAAAAAGGCGGCGCAAATGCCTTGGATCATAACGAAACCTGTGCGTCCAAGCCCGTTATAGAAGCCGATGAAGCAAAACAGAAAGCAGGTAAACAGGCAGTCGATCGCATACGCGCGCAGATAGTCGAAGCCCGCCAGAATGACGTCCCTGTCCTTCGCGAAGATGCCGCAGAGCAGATCGCCGTGAAAGAAACCGACGTAGAACATCAACACGCCGAACGCGGTTGACAGCCCAATGGCAATCTTCAAGCCGCGAAGCGCGCGGTCCGGCTGCCTCGCGCCGGCGTTCTGAGCGACGTAGGCGCTCATCGACTGCATAAATGCCTCCGGCGTCAGCATGATGAAGGCGCAGACCTTTTCCGCCACACCGACGCCTGCCGACGCGATCAGTCCCAGCTTGTTGACGATGGCGAGGATCACGAGGAAAGAAAGACCCACCAAAATGCTTGACACGGCGATGGGAGAGCCGAATCCGGCAATGCGCCGCAGGATATCCCTGTCGAGCCGCAGCTCGCGCCGCGTGAGCTCAAAGGGCAGCGCCCGGCGGCGGAGCAGAAGGAAGGACACAATGACGCTCACCGTCTGCGACGCGACTGTGGCAAACGCCGCGCCCGCCGCGCCCATACCGAAATGCGCGATGAGAAGCAGGTCGCCCGCGATGTTGCACGCGCTGGCAATGGCGACCGTGAGAAGCGGCGTCCTCGAATCCCCCATGCCGCGCATCACGCTGCCGAGGACGTTGTACGCGACGATCATGATGCTGCCCCCGCCGCAGATGGCGATATAGCGTCTGGTCTCGGCAAACGCCTCCTCCGGCGCGTTCATTGCCTGCGCGAGCACGCCGGAGAGCAGAGGGAGCAACACGGTCATCACCGCGCCGACGGTCAGGAAAAAGACGATGCTCGTCCCGATGATCTTGCCGCCCGAAGCCCTGTCGCCCTCGCCGATCTTCTGCCCCAGCAGGATGGTCGTTCCCATCGCAAACGCGCTGATGAGGTTCGTGATCGTCATCATGATCTGCGAGCCAACCGCAACGCCGGACACGTCCGCCGCCGTCGCGTACTTTCCGACGACGAGCAGATCCACCGCACCGTAGAGCGCCTGCAAAAACAGCGCCAGCAGGATCGGCAGGGAAAAGCGGAGCAGCGGGCCTACGATCGGGCCTGTGGTAAAATCCGCATCATTATTCACGAAAGCTCACCTCCGAAATATAGTAAGCGACATAGAAAATGGCGCTTACCATACAAGCCGTATTTCTCGGCTGCCGCTCTCGCGGCGAGAGAAACGGCGATCTATATTTATCGTGAACGGCAAATCATTTTGCCGTTCACGATAAAAGCCGGATAAGAGAACAGGCGTCTCAGCCTGCTGCCTTATCCGGCGCGTCATTTCCGGCGAATGATTTGCCCTCCGAGCAAGTGAACGTATCATAACAAAACGTAGTTGAGATGTCAAGAGCTGAGACTGCTTGTGAACAATGTGACTGGAAAAAACGTTTTGCTTGACGGCGCTGCCGCAACCATGTAAAATGAAGCGCAGGAATAATCTCCTGTTGACAAGAACTCGGTATGAAGGAGGACAATCCCATGAGCAAGAAACTGGTCGCGTATTTTTCGGCAAGCGGTACGACCGCCAAGGTCGCGCAGATGCTTTCGGAGGCGGCGGGTGCCGACCTCTACGAGATCAGACCCGCGGTGCCTTACACCAAGGCAGACCTCAACTGGATGGACAAAACATCGCGCAGCACCATCGAGATGAACGACAAGTCCTCGCGCCCCGCCATTGTGACCGGCGATCTGGACGTGTCGGGCTATGACACCGTGCTGCTGGGCTTCCCGATTTGGTGGTACATCGCGCCGACCATCGTCAACACGTTTCTCGAAGCCTATGATTTCTCCGGCAAGGACGTTGTGCTTTTCGCCACCTCGGGCGGCAGCGGCTTCGGCGAGGCGGTCGCGGGTTTGCAGCCCAGCGCGCCCGGCGCAACGATCCGCGAGGGCAAGCTTCTCAACGGCAGCCAGAGTACGGAGAGCCTGAAGGCGTGGGTGGAGTCGCTGTGAGGCAAGAAGGACAAAATATTTGATACAGCCCCATTACCGGCATAAACTTCCCGGTGGACCATAAAATCAAATCCCGCCATACGGCGAACGGCATTATGAAGCAAAGCGGGATCGCGCTGAGATTCTAATTGACCAAAGCTCTGACTGCTGCCTGACTACTATTTCACGAAATAGCCGTCGGCCTGTTGATTTCACGGACCGGCGGCGTTTTTGAAAGGTTTGAGAATTGCATCGGACGTACCAGAAAAGAAGGACTTGCGTAAACAAGTCCTTCTTTTCTGGTATCGCGGCGCAAGGCACCGCGAGCCGATCCAATTCATCGAGAGGGAAGCACCATCCCCTCTCGAACGCTCCCCGTGCGAATTTGGGCGCTGCGTAAAATATTTACTTTACGACGTGGTACTTTTTCACGAACACGATCCCGAGGCAAAGCACGGCCGCGCAGG
>SVKM01000163.1 GCA_015068465.1 Oscillospiraceae bacterium
CGCCGGCACCTGCCAGCTCGACAACGACATCGTCGACAAGGAGCTGCCGAACATCATCGCCGCGCTCAACGCGTGACAAAATAACACCCGACCGGTCTATCGACCGAGGAGGACAATTATGAAAAAAGCACTTGCCTTCCTGCTGGCGCTTCTGACGTCGCTGAGCCTGCTCACGGCCTGCGGCGAAAAGGGTCAAACGCCGCCCGGCGGAACGGACGGCGCGCCGGCGGAACCGAAGCGCATTGATACGCTTCGCCTGATTTTCACGCCCTCCTCCGACCCGCAGGTCATTCTGGAGTCGACGGAACCCTTCAAAAAAACGCTCAAGGACGAGCTTGCCTCTCTGGGCTATGACGTCGGCACGGTCGACATCACCGTCGGCGAGAGCTACGAGGCGGTCGGCGAGGCGCTTGCCGCCGGCGACGCCGACGTCGGCGTCGGCATGCCGGGCGGCACCTACGTCCAGTACGACGACGCCTGCGACGTCATTCTGACCGCCACGCGCAACGGGCTGAGCAAGGATTACGACGACGCGAAGGACTGGAACGACGAGATGCCCACCGTGTCCATCGACCACCAGGCCACCTTCTATCGCTCGCTGATCATCGCCGGCCCCTCCGACGCCGGCAGGGCGCTCGCCGCAAAGGTGAACGCCGGCCGGGAGCTGACCTGGGAGGATCTGGACGCCGCGACGTGGAGCGTGATGGGCAAGACCTCCTCCGCGGGCTACATCTACCCCGCGCTGTGGCTGGAGGGCCGTTACGGCAAGGGCGTTGCCGATCTGAGCCACGCCGTGCAGTCGAGCTCTTACACCGAGGCGTTTGAGCGCCTCGCCTCCGGCGAGGTCGACGTGCTCGCGACCTACGCCGACGCGCGCATCGACTTTGCCCTGCAGTGGGACGGCGATTTCGGGCGCGAGGTGTCCGTCTGGGAGGATACCGCCGTCATCGGCGTGACCCCCGGCATCTACAACGACACGATCACGGTCAGCAAGTCCTCCGCGGTCATGGACGACGCGCTTGCCGCCGCGCTGCAGGACGCGTTCATCCACATCGCGAGCACGAACGCCGGCCAGGCGGTCATCGCGGTCTACGACCACAAGGGCTACCAGAAGGCGGTTTCCTCGGACTACGACAATGAGCGCGCCGCGCAGCAGCTCCTGCAGCAGCTCGGCTGAGCGCGCCGCATCGGAATATGGTAAAACGATCGCCCCGCCGGTTTGGCGGGGCGGTCGTTTTATGCTTTCTTCTCCGCTTCCGCTCCTCCAAAAGCGCGCCATTCTTCCAGGAACTCCCGATACTCCTCATCCGTCCAGTAAAACGTCAGTTCCTCCTCCGTAAAGGGCTTGCCCGTCGTCTCCATGAAATCTTCGCCGACGTCATAGCCCAGCTCGCCCAGCACGCACGCCGCGAACTCACGGAAAAACATACCGATGGCGGTCACCACGTTCCCGCTTTTCACAACAGGCTTGTGGACAAAGTGCTCCTTTTCGATAAACGGAAACGCCTCTGTCATCTGCATGAAGTATCCCGCCGTGAAGTCCTTACCCTCCAAAACTCCTGCCTTGGACAGCAGCAGCGGTGCGGAGGAGATTGCCGCAAACAGAGTTTTGTCTCCCGTCCCTGCCGCAGAAAGTCAATCAGCTTGTCGTCGTAGAGGGCTGGCAGCGGATCGATCGTTCCCGGCAGAATCACGCACGCATAGTCGGACACATGCGCCTCCTCCACCGTCTTGGCCGGGATAACGCAAAATCCCTCCTCGCTCTCAACCGGCTCCCGTTTGCTCGCGAGCATTTCGAGCTCTTCTCCGAACCAAACCGAAAGGCAGGATGTCAAGCAGGTAATCTCCTGCAGTGAAAACTTTGGATAGAGCAGCACCGCGTATTTTTTATGTTCCATATATACCTCCCTTTTCTTGGCTGCTTATTGTTGTTTCGTCAGCCCGTTTTCGTCGAGCTCGTACACTTTGTCGCAGACCTCGGCGATGAATTTGCGGTCGTGCGAAACGCTGAGGATCGCGCCGGGGAACGAGCGCAGCAGCGCGCGGATCTCGGGCCCCGAGAGGGGCGAGAAGTTGCGCGAAGGCTCGTCGAGGATCAGCACGTCCGCGTCCTCCATGCTCATTTTGAGAAGCAGCAGCTTCGCCTTCTGCCCGCCCGATAGCGCGCGGATGGGATGGCTCATTTCCTCCGCCGTGTAGCGCATCGAGCCGAGGTACGTCCGCGCCGTCGTCAGCTCGTCCTTCGCGCCCGAGGGCGCGAGGTAATCGAGCGGCGTTTTGTCGAGCTGCAAAATCTCCTCGTAGTTCTGCGGCATATAGCAGGCGCGGATGTCGTCGCGCGCGAGCAGTTCCCTCGCGATCGCGCGCAGGAGCGTGGTCTTGCCCGCGCCGTTTTTTCCGGTGATGCACACCTTTTCCGGCCCGCGCACAAAGAGCTCGATGTTGCGCGCAAGCACGCGCTCCCCCACGCGCAGCTCCGGCAGCTTATAGTCGAGCACGGTCTTGCCCGCGGGCATCGTTCGTTCGGTGTGGAAGCGGATGAGGATGGGCGATTCCCGCTCCGGGTATTCGGTCATCTCCTCATGCTCGCGCGCGTAGCGCTTTTCCATCGCCTTGACGTTTGCCATTTTCTTTTTCAGCAGCCGCCCCGTCGAGGGGTCCCGGCGCGAGACGTTCTCCTGCGCGTGCTCCACGCTCTGCTGGATGCGGCGGAACTTCTCCATCGTCTTTTTCTCCTCGCGCCGCTCGCTTCCGGCGAGCTGCGCCTGCTTGTCGAACGCCGCCGCGCGCTCCGCGCGGAACTGCGCGAAGGGCATGTTCGCGACCGTGCAGCGGCTCGCGGTCTTGCGGCGAAGCTGCTCGAGCAGCACGACGCGGTTCGCCGTGTTTTCAATGAGCGTTTCGTCGTGGGAGATGAACAGCACGCTCCCGCTCCAGCCGTTGATGAGCTTTTCCAGCCATTCGAGCGTTTCCGCGTCGATGTCGTTGGACGGCTCGTCGAGCAGCAGAATGTCCGGCTCCGAGAGCAGCAGCGCCGCCATCTGGAGCTTCACCTTCTCGCCGCCCGAGAGCGTCCCCATGCGCTGCTCGCCGTAAAAAACGTCCTTCGGCAGCGCGAGCTGCGACGCCACGCGCGCAAGCGTTTTCGACGGCGCATCCGCAAAGCCGTCCCGCGCGGCGAAAAACTCGCAGACGGTGCGCTCCGCGTCCTCCGCGCGCAGCTCCTGCGGGAGGTAGCCGAGCGTTTCGCCCTGCGTCGTGCGCGTGCCCGAGGCGTCGGCATAGGGCGCAACGAGCGCGGGATCGTAGATCCACTTGAGAAGCGTCGATTTGCCGTTGCCCTCCTCGCCGACGACGACCGCCTTGTCGCCGCGGTTGAGCACGAAGCTGAAATCGTCCAGGATCGTGCGCAGGTCTTTCTTGTGTGTGATCGTCAGGTGGTCGATCTGCAGCATATAAAATCCTCGCTTTCCGCGTCCCGCGCCGCTCAGGAGAGAAAAAGGAGCCTGCTCACGTGTGCGAGCAGGCTCCGGCATATCCAAAATACGGCGCAGTGGGCGCGCGTGAGGCAGATATGGCAGACGACCCCGCTTCAACGCACGCGAACGCTCCCCTCCTGCGCGAAGCAGGCGGGACGCACCGAAATAAATCGTGTCATTGAAGTGCGATCATCTGTTCTCCATTCGTTCCCTCACCGCCGCGCCGAAAAACGGCGCGCCTTTCTCTGAAATCGAAGACAGTATACCAGAGCTTTCCGCGATATGCAAGCCCCGCGCGGCAAAAATCGGCGCTTTTGCGCAAATATCCCTTTGCACCCCGCGACACGCCGTGCTATAATACCATCAGCAGCGGCGCCGCAAACGCGCCGCATGAAATGGAGGAATTGCTATAAAACACAAGAAGATCCTATCCGTCGCCCTGGCGCTTGCCATGGTCTGCACACTGCTCAGCGGCTGCGTCTACGTCAAGACGGACTCCGTCATCCACGACGACGGGACCGGTTCGGTCTACACCGCCTTCGGCATGCAGGCGGACGAGGGCGCGGCGCCCGAGGAAGGCCAGGAGGTCTTTGAGGCAAACGGGAACAAGTATTACGGCTCCAGCGAAACGGTCACCTTCGCTTCCGTGGAGGAGTTCAACAAAATCTTCTCTTCCGAGAACGCGGACAGCGACAGCAGCACCGCCGCGAGCGCGACGTCCAACACCGTCGCCACGCTCCGCGAGAACAGCGACGGCAGCCTGACGCTCGTTTTCTCCGTCAAGCAGTCGGAGGATGAGGACGAAGCCGCGCTGCCGGATTACGAGAACCTTGATCCGGAGCAGAAGGAAGCGCTCGAAAGCATCGAGCTGACCCCCGAGGAAGAAGCCGAGCTGGAAAATCTCGACCTTGACTCGCTGAGCAGCGACATGATGGAGGGCATGTATTACTGCATGAGCTTCACCTTTGACCAGCCCGTCCGCCAGATCGCCGGCCCCACCTCCGCCGTGACCATTGAGGGCGGCAAGGTGACGCTTGACCTGACGAAGCAGGGTGAGGGCGACGCGAACGACGCCTATGTGTTTGTCACCGACGTCGCCTCCAAGGTCGCCCCGACCAAGCAGGCGCTCAAGGTCGACGGCACGGCGCGCGAGACCGAGATCTACAACATCAACGGCGCCAACTACTTCAAACTGCGCGACATGGCCGCGCTGCTCAACGGCACCGGCGCGCAGTTCTCCGTTGACTTCGACAAGGCGAGCAACACGATCAGCGTCAAGACGGGCGAGTCCTATACCGCCATCGGCGGCGAGCTGACCGTCCCCGCCGCGGAGCAGGCCGCCGAGAAAGCCGGCACTGCGGTCAAGAGCGCGCAGAAGCTCACGATCAACGGTGAGAGCGCGTACCTTGCGCCCTACAACATCGGCGGGCAGAATTATTTCGCGCTCCGCGATCTGGGCGATGCGCTGGGCTTTGGCGTGGACTATGACGCCGCGGCAAAGACGATGCTCGTCACCACGGGCAAGTAAGGCGCGCGAAAAAGCCGACAAAAAAGCTCCGAAAGCAATCGCTTTCGGAGCTTTTTCCGTAAAAACTTAACGCTTGGAGAACTGCGGCGCGCGACGGGCGGCCTTGAGGCCGTACTTTAGAATGCACATGGCGCCTCTAACCTGCATGAATAAAGGCCTCCCGGCATCGTGTCAGAGGCTTAACCTCTATTTTAACCTCAGCTCGCAAAGATACCGATTGCTGTCCTAATGCCGTTTATTCCCTTGCGCTGTCCCACGCCGCGCACAGCGGGGCATAGGTCTTGCCGTCGAGCAGGAAGAGCTTGTACTGTCCGTTCGTCGGCACGGTCAACAGCTCCGAAGCGGCTTTGCCGATGCAGTTTTCCGCCAGCGTGACCGTCTGCACGCCGGTCATCCGACCGTCCTTGTACGTCGCGCAGACCAGCAGCGAATTTGCCGGCGCCGTGACCGTGCCGCCCGTGAGGGAGGAGGCGAGCAGCGCATTGCCCACCGTGATACAATTGCTGCCGTCCTTGTCCACGTTATCCATGCTGTTGACATAGATGCACGCGCCGTCCGTCAGCGCGCCGACGGTGATCTTGCCATCATCGATACTGTTGCCATAGAACGCGACGTTGTCCGCGTTCTGGCTGTTCGTCTTCTGGTTGTCCTTGATCACGGGCGCGCCGCTGACCGTGAACGCGCTGCAGCATCCGACGTACACGCCGCCGCCGTCGCCCGCGGTGTTGCCGGAGATCGTGCCGCCGGTCATCGTCACGGCGGACGCGTTGTTGTCTCC
>SVKM01000164.1 GCA_015068465.1 Oscillospiraceae bacterium
AGGGCGAGCTGAAGCAGAAGCTGATGGAGCTGCGCTCGAAGTAAACCGAATGTGAATAGTAAACAAGAGACGGGCTGCGCCCGTCTCTTGTTTTTTACGCCTCCATGTGCCTGCCGAGGAAGCCGGCGATGGTCTGGGCGAGCTTGTACTCGGTCTCGCCCGCGGGCGGGTCGCCCTCGTTGGAAACGAAGAGCACCAGCCCCAGCGCGTCGCCCTCGGAGATGATGGGCGCGGCGATGGACGCGCAGTAGCGGTCGAGCGACTCGGTGACGAAGACGCTGCGCTCGTCGGCGCTCGCGCGGAAGATGCCGCGGTCTTCCATGATCTGCTCGAGCTGCGGCGAGATGTGCTTGCCGATGAGGTCGCGGCGCGCGCCGCCCGCCGCGGCGATGACGCTGTCGCGGTCGGTGACGGCGACGGTTGCGCCGGTGGTTTTGCTCAGCGTTTCGCACAGCTGCGAGGCGAACTCGTCCACGCCGCCGAGCAGGGAATATTTTTTGAAGATGACCTCGCCGTCCTTGCTGGTAAAAATTTCCAGCGGGTCGCCCTCTCGAATGCGCATCGTCCTGCGGATCTCTTTGGGGATGACCACGCGGCCGAGGTCGTCGATGCGCCGCACGATTCCGGTTGCTTTCATATCGGTAAAAACTCCTTTGCCGGTTCAATTTACAAAGGTAGTCTTTGAAAATCGCGGCATTTTATCCAAGGGAAGGTTTGGAAGATTTTGTGCTGCGCCGATCAACAAAGCGGCGGCGCTCCGTACAGAGCGCCGCCGCTTTGCGTTTCGATATCAGATTTTCAGCGTCAGGTTCTCGCCGCGGATGCCGCAGTACGCGCCCTTCTGCGCCTGCGGGGAGTCGGGATGGCAGGTCAGCCACTTGTTCGTCATCCACAGCAGCTTGTCCTCGCCGGGGAGCGTCGTGTCGACCGTGTCGAGCGGCTGGTTCGTGCCCTTTTCGAGAACGACGAGGCAGTTGAAGCCGTCCTCCCTGACCCGGCAGGGCGCGAAGTGCATGACCATCGGATAGATCTCCACCGCCGTATCGGCCGGGAGATAGAAGCCGACCACGTCGCGCGCGTCCAGAGCGCCGTCGTGCAGCGCCTCCGGCGCGGCGAGCAGCAGCACAAGCCCTGTGGTGGTCATGTTGATCTCGCTGCAGCGGTGGTATTCCATGGCGTTCATCGTAAAGCCGTGCCCGTTGCAGCAGCCGACCTGCACCGCCTTGCCGCCGAAGCAGGCGCCGCTGAGCGCGGCGTTCACGCCAACGGCTTCAAGCGTCGGCTCGGAGGCGGCGTAGGCGTTGCCGCTTTCGGGGATGGGAGTCCTGGCGAGCGCGGCTGCCAGGCGGTCCTGCCCGTCAAAGGAGAACACGCAGCCGTAGCGGCGGAACTCCCGGTCGTGTACGCTGTAGAGCGGCAGGGAGGGGTTTTTCTCGCGCAGGGCGCGCAGAGCTTCGTCCATCACAGGATACCTCCGTTGTCAAAAAAGTCCTCCACCGCGAGCAGGCACGCAGCCTTGTCCTCGAGCTGGTGGTTGTAGGGGCTGGTGCGGATGTCCACGGCGTGCCCGCTGTCCACGCCCTCGCGCACCTCGCTCAGAAGCCGCGAGAGATAGTAGGAGTTGTCGAACATGCGCCCGTAGAGCACGATCTTGCCGGGGTCCACGAGATAGATCACCGATTTGAGCGCGCCGCCGAGCGTGCTGACTGCGCGGTCCACGACCTCCGCCGCGCCCGCGTCGCCGCTGCACGCGGCGTTGAGCACGTCGTCAAGCGTCAGCTCGTCCGGCTTCCGTCCCGCGCGGAGCTTCCACAGTACGGGCGTACGTTCGGGGGAGAGAATGTCCAGCGCGTCTTCGCGGATCGCAGTGGGAGAGGCGATCGTCTCCAGGCACCCGCTCTTGCCGCACACGCACGGCTTTCCGCCGCGGCGCACGACGGGGATGTGCCCGATCTCGGCGCACTGCTCGGTGACGCCGTGCCAGATCCTGCCGTCGATCGAGAGCGACGCGCCGATGCCGTATTCGCACCGCAGAAAGAACTGCGAGCCCTCCGCTTCGTCGTGGGAGAGGAACATATGCGCGGCGAAGAGCGCACGCACGTTGTTCGAGAGCACCACGCGCAGCCCCGTCAGCTCCTCCACGCGCTCGCAGAGGGGATAGCCCGTTTCGGCGAACGCGCCGAAGCTGTTGGCGGACGATCTGCCGTCGAGCGAGGTCACGCCGCGCACGGCGACGCCCACGCCGATGATCTGCTCGCGGGAGAGGCCGTTCTGCTTCGCGAGCTCCATCAACCGCGCGCAAAGCTGCCGTACCGTCTCCTCGGCGGGGCTGCTGCGCTCAAGCGCAAGCGATTCGGAGAAGATCACGGTGCCGTCCAGCCAGGTCGCCGATATGACGCTTCGGGGGAGGTTGATGAGAAGCCCCAGCGCGCAGGCGCGGCGTTCGTTGAGCCGCACCATGATCTCGCGCCGTCCGGCGGTGCCGTTGGAGACCGCCTCGCCCTCGGCGAGCAGGCCCTCGCTGAGCATTTCGCCGACGATCTTTGTAATCGCGGCAGGCGTGAGCTTCATGCTCTCCGCCAAACGCTTGCGGGACATCTCGCCCTTTTCGTGCAGGATACGCAGGGCGGCGCTGCGGTTGTTCCGCTTGACGCCCATCATGTTGTCGCCTTCAAAGGGCATGGTGCCGCCCCCTTTCCTATTGTTTTTGCGCGCCTGCGCTCTCACGGTTGATGCGCCCGCGCTGCAAAATGACCGCCGCGCCGGCGAGCACCACCGCGATGCCGAGCAGCTTCGTGCCGGTGAGCTCCTCGCCGAGGAACATGACGCCGATGAAGCAGCTCAAAACGGGCATGAGCAGGAGGTAGAGCTTCACGAGCCAGACCTCAAAGTGCTTGAGGTTCCGGTAGTAGAAGAAATAGATGCCTGTCTGGGCAAGCCCGCCGAGCGCGACGAGCGGCCAGAAATGCGGGATCGTGCCGAGCGCGTCGGCGCGGAACGCGCCCGTCGCCGCGGAGGCGGCGCCGAAGAGGACGAGGACGGTGAAGTTGTTGTAGTACGAAATCATGTCCGAGTCCTCGCCGTACTTTTCCTGCGCCGCTTTGATGATAAACGCGTTCGCGCTCACGCACGCAGCGGAGAGCAGGAAAAAGAGATCGGTGACGTGTATCTCCATGCCGCCGAAGTCCACGCCCAGCACCAGCAGCACGCCGGCGAGCATGATCGCGGTGCCGAGCCAGTCCGAGGGATAGAGCTTTTTCTTATAGATGATCACCGTCGCGAGGTTGACCATCAGTACGTCGGTCTTCAAAAGCGCCGTGCCGGTGCTCAGGCTCCCGTGCAGGTAGCCGAGGTTGGCGAAGAGGTCGAGCAGGAACCCGAACGTGCCGATGAGAAAGAGGATCGCAAGCGCTTTGCCGCGCTGCCGGAACAGCCGCTGGAAGCTCCCGTCGGCGATCAGCTGCACCGTGAGGAACACGAGCGCCACCACGCGCAGCAGGAATCCGCCGAGCAGCGGCGAGCCGGTGGCGCCCACGACGATCTTGCTGATCGCGTAGAAGATCGACCACGACACCACCATACCGGCGACCGTCAGGGTGTATTTCAGTTTTTCATTCATCTCAGCGCTTCAAACATCGCCTTGAGCTTCGCCTCGTCCATCGGCACGGGGTTGTTGCCCATGAGCGGATGCACGGCGCTGTCGTGCGCGAGCTTGTCGACGTCAACGTTCTCGCCGAGGTCGCCGAGCGTCCGGCGCAGCCCGCCGAGCGCCTTGAGCGCGGCGATGCGGTCGGCGAGCTCGCTTGCGTCCCTGAGCCCCACGCGGCGGCACAGCTCATTGAGGCGCTCGTCGGCGTTGATGCGCACGAAGCTGTCGAGCGTGAAGGCGACCGCCTCGCCGTGGGGCAGGTGGTAGTCCTCGGAGAGCGGATACGAGCAGGCGTGGCTGCCCGCGGTCTTCGGCAGGGCGAACGCGAGACCGCCGATGAGCGCACCGAGAGACATCTTTCCGCGCGCCTCCACGTTCTTTCCGTCCTTGTACGCGGTTTCCAGATTCTCCAGCACGAGGCGGACGGATTCGACCGCCATCAGGTCGGAGATGGGGTTATGATTGCGGCTCCAGTAGCCCTCCAGCGCGTGCGCCATCGCGTCGATACCGGTGTTCATGGTCGTGCGCGGGGGGACGGTAAGGGTCAGAAGCGGGTCGACGATCGCGATGCGCGGCATGAAGACGGGGTTGTTGATGGTCTTTTTTTCCTTGTCATGGCTCATGACGGAAACCTGTGTGACCTCGCTGCCCGTGCCGGCGGTGGTGGGCACCGCGATGACCGGCAGGCGCTTTTCGGGGAAGGGGAGCTTCCCGTCGTAGTAATCGACCAGCGGCGCGTCGCCGAGCGCGGTCGCCGCGGCGAACTTCGCCGTGTCCATCGTGCTGCCGCCGCCGATGCCGATGACGGCGTCGGCATTGTGCTCGCGGATGAGCGCCACGACGCCCTCCGCGCCGCGAAGCTGCGGATTCTCCTCGATGTCGGAGAACGACGCGCAAAGCTCCGGGATGTCGCGCACCATCTGCTGCGCCTTGTCCGCGAGGAAACGGTCGCTCACGAGCATGCAGCGCGCGCAGCCGATCTCGCGCAAAATTTCGCCGACCTTGTCAAACTCGCCCGCGCCGTAGTAGATCTTGACGGGCTGGGCGTAAACAAACTCACTTACCATAGACGTTATCCTCGATGTTCGCGACCTGAACGGCAAACTTCTTCATGTTCTCCTTGCGCCAGTCCTCAAGATCCTGGCACCACTCGGTCGCGAGGAAGGTCTTGACCATCTCGACCGCCATCTCGGGGCCGACGATCCAGCCGCCCATGCACAGGACGTTGGCGTTGTTGATGGCGCGCGCCATCTTTGCCGAGTACACGCCCTCGCACGCGACGGCGTGCACGCCCTTGTACTTGTTGGCGACGATGCTCATGCCCGCGCCGGTACCGCAGATCAAAACCGCCTTGTCGTAGGTTTTGTCCTGCACCTTGGGCGCGACCTCGCTCGCGACCTGATAGTAGGGGTGGACGTTTTCGAGGTCGGTGGTGCCGAGGTCGTCGAACGCGACGCCCGCCTCGGTGAGATACGCTTTGACGGCCTCCTTCGCGGAGAAGCCGGACTTGTCGCTGCCGATTGCAATTTTCATAGTGATATTTCCTCCCAGAAATATAGGCGACCCGAGGGCCGCCTATATCGTTGTTTTGTTTTGGACGGTTGTTATTTACTTGAGCGAAACGGCGCGCTTGGCGGTCGCGACGATGTTGTCCACGGTAAGCCCCGTGACCTCGCGCAGGTACGGCATCTTGCCGACCTCGCCGAAGCGGTCCTGAATACCCACGGCGCAGGCGGGGATCTTTTCCTCGGCGAGCGCTTCGAGCACGGCGGAGTGGAGGCCGCCGATGACGTTATGATTCTCCACGGTCAGCACCGCGCCGGTCTTGCGGGCGGAGGCGAGAACGGTATCCTTGTCGATGGGCTTGATGGTGTGGACGTTGATGATCTCGGCGTCGATGCCGTCCTTGGCAAGCGTCTTTTCCGCCTCGACCACGTCGGCGGTCACGAGGCCGGAAACGAAGATGCTCAGGTCCTTGCCGGTCTTGAGGGTGTCCGCCTTGAAGAGGTCGAACTTGTAGCCCTCGGAGAAGACGACGGGCGTCTGCTTGCGGAACATACGGACGTACACGCAGCCCTCATAGGCGTTGAGCACGGGCATGGCGGCGCGCAGCTGGACCTCGTC
>SVKM01000165.1 GCA_015068465.1 Oscillospiraceae bacterium
CCGAAGGTGCAGGCAAAGATGGGAAGCAAGATGACCGAGGGGATGCTCATGCCCTACCAGAATGTGCTCAAAAAAGCGCAGAAGCGTGCAAAACGCGCGCACAAGGCATAAAAAAGTGCTGCGGTTCCGCGGAACCGCAGCCTTTTTTTGCACGCTTTCCGATTCAGAGCTCGACCGAGCTCGGCGCGTCGGCGCCGCCGATATAGTAGCCCGCACTGATCGCGCGGTACAGCTCCGCGTTCGCCGCAGCCTTGTAGGGGTTGACGTAGAAGACACCGAGGATGCCGACCGTGATGCCGACAAGAATGTACCATCCGACAAACGAGAGGTCGTACACGAACGCGTTCCACTTGTGCCCCTTCATCATGTCCTCGGAGAGCTTGAGCGCCTCTGTGCCGCTCATCTCGGGATGCTCCGCCTGAATGTACGGCACCATGCGGTAGGCATACGCCTTGATGATGCCCGGTACGACCAGCAGCAGACACCACAGCGCGATAAAAATATCGCGCAGCAGCAGCGTCACGACGTTATGGAGCCACTCCGGCTGAAAGCTGCGCTTGATCTCCCCGAGCTCCGCGGGGTGCTCGCTGTTGCGCAGGAAGAAGTTGCAGCAGCCGACCTCCAATGGGTTTACAAGCAGCAGCTTCACCGCCGTCCCCAGCACGGCGATAATGCCCAGCGCCGCGCCGAACACGGGCAGGGCCGGCTTGAGCTTCGGCATGATCTGCTGCATCGCCTCCTGAAACTGCTCGGGCGTGTTGTAGTGGATGGTGGTGTCGCCCGCCCGGATCGTGCCGTCGGCGTAAATACCATAGTCGTTGCTGTCCGTATTGCTGTGGCCCGAGCTTCTGCCCGACGACGCGCCGCCGCCGACAATGGCGAACAAAATGAGCGCGATCAGCACACAACGCCAGTAATTCGCCTGGAACGCCGCCTTGCCCCTTGCCTTGATTTCTTTTCTGTCCCACATGTTTTTGGTCTCCTTTCTTTTCAAGCCGGCTCTACGCCGGCGGCCTTCAAAAATCGTTCCCGGATCAGTTCGTCCGGATACCGCCCGAGCAGCGGCGCCTTCGACGCAGGGATCAGCCCGCCCGCCATCGTCGCGTGCCCGCCGCCGTCTCCGAGCCCTTCGAGCGCGGCGCGCGTCAGCTCGCCCGCGTCGACGTCCTCCCGCTCCGAGCGCACGGAGAACTTGAACCCATCCTCGCGCGAGCAGTAGATGATCGCCACCTCCACCTCAACGAGCGAGAGGATGAAGTCGGAGAGGATCGCGATCATCGCGTTCGGGCAGGAAAACGGGATACGCGAGAAGCCGTAGATGCCGTAGACCTTGATGTTCTCGATCGCCGCACCGTAGGCGCGAAGGTCGCGGAATTCGAGCTGGCTGTGCTCGAGCTGCGCCATCGTCTTCCTGTCGATCAGCGGAAGCAGGAACGAAAACGCCTCGATATCCGTCTGTGTCACCCCGCGCGTGAAGTTCAGCGTGTCCATCTTGATCCCGTAGAGCATCGCCGTCGCCGCTTTTTCGTCCGGCACGATCCCGCGATCCTGATAATACTGCGCGATGATCGACGCGCACGCGCCGGTTTTCCGAATATCGCTGTAGCGGTACTTGACCTCCACATAGGTCGGATGGTGGTCGATGGCGGCGATCTCCTCGCCCGTAAAGTCCGTAATGTTGCCGGCGTTCTTCTGTGAATCGACGCAGATGATGCAGTCGTCGTCGCGCAGCTCGCCGGCAAGCGCGTCGCCGGAGAACATCTCGATGTCGAGCGTCGAGAGCATTTTCTCCGTGCTGAGCTTGTCGATCCGCCCGTCGTAACAGAGCTTCGACGTAACGCCGTAGTGCGCGAGCAGCCGCTGCAATCCGAAGGCGGAGCCGATGGCGTCCGGGTCGGGGAAATTGTGCGTCTGGATATAAACGCGCTTGTGCGCGCAAAATGCGATCAATTCTCGGATATCCGCCATGTTGCCGCCCTTTCAGTCAGAAAAATGCGAAAATACGAATCTGCCCGATTCGGTCAGGTCGTCCGCCGTCCACGCCCTGTCGTTCGGCGTCCCGGAGCGCAGCGCCGCCGAGGTTTCGTTCTTGTCGCACAGCGACCAGTTCGCCCAGCTGATGCCGCGCGCGTTCAGAAAATCGAGCCACTCGGCGCTCTCCTTCAGGAAGACGCCACCGTTGCCGTCCGCGCTGCTGGTGCCCCATTCGGAAACAAATACGGGCAGGCCCTTTGCCGTCACGTCGTCGATGCGCTCGCGCAGCCACGCGCCGTGCGTCCCCGCATAGAAGTGGAGCGTATACATCAGGTTCTCCCCCGCGAGCGGGCTTTTTGCCGCCTCGTGGATATCCTGGCTCCAAGTCGGGCTGCCGATCAAAATAACGGATTTCGGCGCTTTCTCCCGAATCGCATTCACGACTGTAATGGCATAAGGCTTTACATCATTTTCCCAGGAAATGCCGCCGTTCGGCTCGTTGCAGATCTCATAGAGCACGGCGGGGTTGTCGCCGTAGCGCGCGGTCATTTCCTGGAAAAAGGCAACCGCCTCGTCGGTGTGCGCGCTCGGGTTTCCGTCGGAGAGGATGTGCCAGTCGATGATGACGTAAAGGTCGGCGGCGATCGCAGCGTCCACCGCGGCGACGAGCTTTTCCTTGACGGCGGCACTCTGGCTGAGGTACCCGCCCTCGCCGGTATACATCGCCACGCGGAAGAGGTTTGCACCATATGCCGCCGTATTCCGAATAGACTGAGCGTTCGTATACTGTGGGAACCAGTGCAGTCCGTGGCTGCTCATGCCGCGCAGGACGACCGGTTCGCCCGCTTCGTTGCAAAGCTGCGTCCCCTTGACCTGCAGCCAGCCGTTCTCGCTCACGCCGCCGCGCGCTGCCGCCGATGCCGGCGGAACAGACGTATCCGCCGCGGGCACGGGCGTCGCCGCCGGCTCCAGCGCCGGGACCTTGCTTCCCTGCTTCGCCCGGTAGAGCAGCATGCACGCCTCGGCGCGCGTCAGGCCGTCCTTCGGGCGAAAATCGCCGTTTCCGTCGCCCACAGTGAGCCCGATGGCATAGGCGCCGAGGACCTCCTTGTAGTACCGCCCGTCCAGACTGGAAAAGTCGTGAAGCTTCGCGGATTCGGCATTGTAGTCGTAATCCTGGTTCGGATACAGCGCGCGCATCATGATCTTGACCGCGAGCTCGCGCACGATCGGCTCGTCAAAGCGCTCGCCCGTGGGCGGCAACTCGTCCCAGTCGTACCAGCCCTGCTCCCGCGCGCTCTCCAGCAGCCCGGACGCCCAGTGCGCGCTCTGCGCCGTGCGCGGCGAAAGCCCCTGCTGGCGCGCGAGGATCGCGACATACTCCGCGGCGGAGATCGGCTTGTCCGGGCGGAACGTGCCGTCCTCATAGCCCGTCAGCACACCCGATTCCCACATCGCGGTCACGGCGGATTCATACCATGAGCCCGGTTCGACGTCCGGCGCGATCCCGGCCGCCGGCTCCGCTTTCACTGCCCCCGCAGCCGGTGCGGCCGACAAATCCACTGCCGCCGACGCCGGCGTCGCCTCAAGCGCCGTCGCCGGCGCCGCGCCCGCGCAGGAAGCGGAGAGCAGTACGATCAGCGTGAGCATAAGCGCCACGCAGGACTGTTTCAGTTTTTTCGCCGTCCGTATCCTTTTCATCATGGAAAAGAGTATAACATTTTTCCTCCCGCTTGACAATGCCCCGCCGGAAAATATATAGTGGTGTGACGATCCGAATATGACGAACAGGAGTGAGCATACCATGACCGATTATCGTTTGCTCGAAGAGCAGCTTTCCGCGCTGATACACGACGTCCCCCACCTGACCGCGAATCTCGCCAACGCCTCGGCGGCGCTCTGGGGCGCGCTGGAGCGGATCAACTGGGCCGGCTTCTATCTTCTCGAGGGCGACAGGCTCGTGCTCGGGCCGTTCCAGGGCAAGCCAGCCTGCATCGAGATCCCGCTCGGGCGCGGCGTTTGCGGCACGGCGGCGGCACAGGACGCCACGCAGTCCGTGCCGGACGTGCTCTCCTTCCCGGGGCACATCGCCTGCGACCCGGCCTCGCGCTCCGAGGTCGTCGTGCCGCTGCACAAGGCGGGGCGCGTCGTCGGCGTGCTGGACGTCGACAGCGCGGAGCCGGCGCGCTTTTCGGAGGAAGACAGGCTCGGCCTGGAGCGCCTCGCCCGGGCGCTTGAACGGGAATTGGAGGCGCTGCTGTGAAGCGTGACTTCAGCGCCGCGCCGCTGCGGGTGTTTCTCTCCTACTTCAGTCCTTATAAAAAACTCTTCGCGCTCGACATGGCGTGCGCCACGGCGGTATCCGCCATCGACCTCGTGTTCCCCTTCGTCTCGCGCACGGCGATGCAGAAATATCTGCCCCAGCAGCTCTACCGCGCGTTTTTCATCGTCATCGGCGTGATGCTGCTGGCGTACCTGCTCAAGGGCGTGCTCTACTACGTCATCACCGTGGTCGGGCACGGCGTCGGCGTGCTGGTCGAGGCGGACATGCGCCGCGACGTGTTCACACACATCCAGACGCTCGGGTTTTCGTTCTTCGACCACAACCGTACGGGCGTTTTGATGAGCCGCGTGACGAACGACCTCTTTGACATCACCGAGCTCGCCCACCACGGGCCCGAAAACCTCATCATCTGCACGCTGACGCTCATCGGCGCGCTGATCGTCATGTTCACGATCCGCTGGGAGCTCGCGCTGGTGCTCTTTGTCTTCCTGCCGCTTTGCATGCTCTTCACCGTGCGTCAGCGCCTCAAGATGAAGCGCGCGAGCGCCGAGCTGCGCGTCAAGACCGCCGAGATCAACGCCGTCATCGAAAGCGGCATCTCCGGCGTCCGCACGGCGAAGGCGTTCGCCAACGAAGACGAGGAACTCAAGAAATTCGACTCCGGCAACAACGTCTTCAAAAACGCCAAGCGCGGCTACTACAAGTCGATGGGGCTCTTCCAGGGCGGCATGGAGTTCACCACCAGCGCCATGCAGGCGGTCGTCGTCGGCGTGGGCGGATGGCTCATCATGCGCGGCGGCATGGACTACATCGACCTCGTGACTTTTACGCTCTACGTTTCCGCCTTCGTCACGCCGCTGCGCAGGCTCGTGATGTTCATGGAGCAGTACACGCAGGGCAGCGCCTGCTTTGCGCGTTTTCTGGAGATCATGCGCACCGAGCCGGAGATCAGGGACGCGCCCGACGCGAAGGAGCTTCAAAACGTCCGCGGCGAGATCCGCTGCGAACACGTCAACTTCCACTACAACGAGAACACGGAAACGCTCCGTGACGTCGACCTTGCGATCCGGCCCGGCGAGAGCTTTGCGCTCGTCGGCCCCTCGGGCGGCGGCAAGACGACGCTCTGCCACCTGATCCCCCGCTTTTACGACGTCAGCGAGGGCCGCATCACCGTCGACGGGCAGGACGTGCGAAAAGTCACGCAGGAGAGCCTGCACCGCGCCATCGGCATCATTCAGCAGGACGTGTTCATGTTCGCGGGCACCGTGCGCGAGAACATCCGCTACGGCCGCCCCGACGCGACCGACGAGGAGGTCGTGCGCGCCGCGATGCGCGCGGAGATCCACGACGAGATCATGGCGATGCCAGACGGCTACGACACCTATATCGGCGAGCGCGGCGTGATGCTCTCCGGCGGGCAGAAGCAGCGCATCTCGATCGCGCGCGTCTTTTTGAAGGACCCGCCCATCCTCATTCTCGACGAGGCGACCAGTGCGCTCGACAGCGTGACCGAG
>SVKM01000166.1 GCA_015068465.1 Oscillospiraceae bacterium
CCGTTGCGGAAGATGAAGATGATTGCGAGCATCGGGTACGCCGCGCCGGTGATGGTCAGATAGCGGTGCACGTCGGCGAGGATTGCGGTCTCGGCGCCGTCGATGAAAAACGACGCGACCGTGCTGCCGAGGTAGTAGTTGAACGCGAACGCCGCGGCGCAATAGGCAAAGCACATCACCGTGACCGCGTTCACGCCGCCGCGGATACGCTTGAGGTTCTTCGCGCCGAGGTTCTGTCCGCAGTATGTCGCCATCGCGACGCCGCAGCTCTCCAGCGGCGCGGAAATGAGCATATGCACCTTCGAGCTTGCCGAGACCGCGGCGACCGCGGCGGTGCCGAGGCCGTTGACGGCGCTTTGCACCATGATCGAGCCGACGGCGGTGATGGAGAACTGCAATCCCATCGGCACGCCGATGCCCGCGATGACGCGCATGCGGCGCGGGTCGGGGCGCACATCGTCACGCGCGAGGCGCAGAATCGGCACGCGGCGGCGGATATAGAGCAGGCACGCGACGCCGGAGCAGATCTGGGAGAGCACGGTCGCGTACGCCGCGCCCTCGACGCCCATGCCGACCACCTTCATAAAGAGCACGTCGAGTACGATGTTCACGCTCACCGCGCCCATGAGGAAGTACAGCGGCGTGCGGCTGTCGCCCAGCGCGCGCAGCACGCCGGAGGTAAGGTTGTAGAGGATCGTGGCGCTCGCGCCGAGGAACACGATGTGGATGTAGCGGTACGCCTCGTCGTAAATTTCCTCTGGCGTCTGCGTGATGCGCAGGATGTCGTCCGTCCACACGGCGGCGACGAGCGTGATGAGCGCCGAAAACAGCAGCCCCAGCCAGATGAGCTGTCCCGCGCGGCGGCGCACCTCGTCCTCGTCGCCCGCACCGAAGCTCTGCGCGATGGGGATGGCGAAGCCGGAGCAGATACCGAGCGCGAAGCCCATGATCATGAAGTTCAGCGCGCCCGTCGAGCCGACGGCGGCAAACGCGTTGACGCCGAGGATACGCCCGACCAGGATGCTGTCTGCGAGATTATAAAACTGTTGAAACAGGTTGCCGATCAAAAGCGGGATGCAGAACGCAAGGATGCGCTTGACCGGCGAGCCCGTGGTCATGTCCTTTGTCACAGGGGACGCCTTCTTTCTTGCTTTGGGATGGTAGTGATTGTACCCCTTTCCGGCAAGAAAACAAGAGGCAAATCGCCCAAAGATTTTGGCGATTTGCCTAAATTGTTTGGTATGTTTTTGTCTATTTTGCTGTAACGCTGTCCTGGTAAGCGTCCAGCAGCTCGTAGAGCGAAAGCGCCGGGTCCTCGGTCGCCGCGACCTGCGCGCCGAGCTCGAGCACGCGCCTTCCGTTCGTGGTCTCCCACTTCGGAAGCCCCTCGCCGTTGGGATTGCCGTACTTAACGAAGTTCGCCCAGTAGGACTGCATGGTTTCGCTGAGCGCGCGGTCGCTCTCGTCGTAGAGCCACGCGTGGCGCTCCAGACAGCCGAAGGCGTAGGGCAGCTCGCCGCCGTGGCAGGAGCCGAGCCCGCCGTTGTCCTTGGTGAAGCGGTACTCCCACACGTCCTTCCCCTGCCGCGCGAGCAGGCGCGACCAGCAGTAGTGGCTGTAGGAGAACCACGCGGCGGAGTAGACCTCGTCGGCGCTTCCCTTGGCGTCCCCGCCCCGGTCGACGATATAATGGTATGCTTCGTCGACCGCGCGCGGCGGGACCAGCTTCGCGGCGGCCTCCGCCTGGTCGCCGAGCACGGGGCGCAGCGTTTCGGCGTAGTCGTCCTTCGTCACCTTGTCAAAGAGCATAAAGAGGTCCGCCTCGTGGACGTTAAAGCCGTTCAGGAGCGCTTCCTCGTGGTTTTCGCCCTTTTCATAGGTCAGGTACGGCTGCTCGGCGATCGCGTAGCCGTCGACGGTCATCGAGTTGTTTATGTGCTTGGTGTTCACCAGCTTTTCCGCCGGAACGGCGCGCAGGTCGTCCATCGTCGACGCGCCGAACTCGTCCATAATGTCCTTGCCCATCGCGAGCGCCGCGTCCAGCGTGCGGAAGGTGTGGTAGGGCTGCTTCGCGACGATGCCGCTGCTCTCCGCGATGGCGCGGCGGAAAAGGCCGTCGGACAGCGGCGAAACGCACAGGGCGTTCACGCTGCTCGCGCCCGCGGACTCGCCGCAGATCGTCACCTGCTCCGGGTCGCCGCCGAACGCCGCGATGTTCTCCTGTACCCAGCGGAGCGCCGCGATCTGGTCAAGCAGGCCGTAGTTGCCGGTCGTGCCATTTGGCGACTCATCGGCAAGCTGCCCGGTCGCGAGGTAGCCGAAGACGTTGAGCCGATAGCCGAAGTTAACGACGACGATGCCGCGCCGGGCAAGGCTCTCGCCGTTGTACTCGCTCCACGACGGCTGCCCGCTCGTGAGCGAGCCGCCGTGGATGTAGACCAGAACCGGCAGCTTTTCCTGCTCTCCCGCAGGCTTCCAGACGTTTAAGTAGAGCGAATCCTCGCTCATCGGCTCGATCGAGTTGCCGGCCAGCTTCGGACGGAAGGTGTGGTAGACCGCGAGCTCGGTGAGCGAATTGAACACCGTGCTGTTGCGCGTCTGCATCGACATCGGCGCGAAATGGTCGCACACGCGCACGCCTTCCCACGGCTCCGCCGGCTGCGGCTCGCGCCAGCGCAGCGCGCCGACCGGCGGAGCGGCATACGGGATGCCCGTGTAGACCTCCACGCCGCCGTCAGATGTGTAAACGCCCGTCAGCTCGCCCTGCGCGACGGCGACGACCTCCGTCGGCTTCGGGTCCTTGCCCTCGACGGCGGGGACCGCCTTGAGCGGCGGGCCGAAAAGCCTGAACACCAGCACGAGCAGCGCGATATGCACGAGCCAGAGCGCCAGATGCGGCAAAAAGCCGTTTCCGAGCAGGCGCGTGCGGACAAAGGCGTACGCGCAAACGACGAGCGCAGCCGCCAGCCAGCCCGCGGGCGTGATCCTGCCGAGCATGAAAAACGCCGCCAGAAAGATCCCCGTAAGAAGCAGTACGATGATCGTTCCGATGCCTTCCTTCATAATTCCCCTCCCTGCTGCGCGTGCCCCATACAGCGCGCGAGCCAGTTACTCTTGCTGTAATAGATCACAAAGACCAGCGCGGTGACAAACCACGTGATCGGATAGCTCATACTGACTGCAAGCACCGTGTGATACCTCGGCACGACCGCCCAGATCCACACCACGCGCAGCAGGCACACGCCGAGCAGACAGATGATGGTCGGCGCGACGGCGTCGCCCGCGCCGCGCAGGGTATTGGAGAGGATCTCAATGAACGACCAGAGGAAGTAAAACGGCACGAAGTACCACAGCATCCGCATCGCTTCCTCGATGACCGGCTGCTCTGCCGTGAAGAGCAGCAAGCCCCACTTGCCGAGCCCGAGCAGCAGCGACGAGAGCACGACAGAGGTGCCGAGCGTCACGCCGAGCCACTTCTTCACACCCTCCTTCATACGCTCGTACTTGCCCGCGCCGAAGCACTGGCCCACGAACGTGCAGATCGCCGCACCGAAGGAATTGCTTGTGACCCAGTACACGCCGTCGAACTTGCCGATTGCCGTCCACGCCGCGACGACGGTCGTGCCGAACTCGTTGACCGCTGCCTGAATAATGATGTTGGAGAGCGAATACATCGTGCCCTGCACCGCCGCGGGGATACCGATATATAAAATGCGTCTGAGCGAGGATCGGTCGATGCGAAGCTCGCGCACGATCAGCCGCTCGGGGCCCTTTACGCGCGAGAGATGGAGCAGGATCAGCACCGCGCTGACAAGCTCGGAGAGCACCGTCGCCCACGCGACGCCCGCAACGCCCATGCGGAACGCCGCGACGAACAGCAGGTCAAGCGCGATGTTCAGCGCGCAGCAGACGCCCAGGTACACCAGCGGCCAGCGCGAATCGCCCACGGCGCGCAGGATGCCCGACGCCACGTTGAACAGCAGCAGCGGCGCCGCACCGAGGTAGTAGAGCCGCAGATACCGGTCCGACAGCTCCAGAATATCCTCCGGCGTCTTGACGATCCGCAGCGACCACGGCGAGGAGACCCATCCGACGACCGTCAGGCAGGCGCCCGCGATCAGGCTGAACAGCAGGATCGTATGCACCGCGTTTTTGAGCTGCTCATCGTCGTGCGAGCCGAAATACTGCGAAATAATGACCGTCGCGCCCGAGGCAAGCCCCGTAAAGATGCCGATGACCAGATTGATGATGACCGCCGGACTGCCGCCCACCGCGGCAAGCGCCTCGTGTCCCACGACGCGCCCGACCACGATGGCGTCCACCGTGTTGTAGAGCTGCTGGAACAGCATGCCGAAGAGGATCGGAAAAAAGAAGCGCAGCAGCGACTTTACGATATTCCCCTGTGTCAGATCATTCGTACGCAAAGCAATTGTTCTCCATTTAATAATGTATCTCAATCCATTTTCAATTTAGCACAATCCGAACGCCTTTGCAACCGAAAGATACCGCAAACGGTTTACTCTTTTCAATCCATGTGATAGGATAGAGAAAACGATCCGGCAAAGGAGGCCGCGCATGAACATTCTCGTCATTTCCGGCAGCCCGAAGGGGGAAAACAGCATCACGCTGCAAACGGCGCTGTACCTCGAAAAGCTGCACCCCGAGCATCGCTTTTCCTATCTGCACGTCGGGAGAACCTACCGCTCGCTCGAGCGTGACTTCTCCCCCGCCGCGCAGGAGCTGGAGCGCGCCGATCTATTGCTGTTTGTCTACCCAGTCTATACGTTTCTCGCCCCCAGCCAGCTCCATCGCTTCCTTGAGCTGCTCAAGGCAAGCGGCGTGAACGTGCAGGGCAAGTTCGCCTCGCAGATCACGACCTCCAAGCACTTCTACGACGTCACGGCGCACCGCTTCCTCCAGGACAACTGCCAGGATCTCGGCATGAAGTTCGTCAAGGGCCTCTCCGCCGACATGGAAGACCTGCTGCACGCAAAGGGGCAAAAAGAGGCGGAGGCGTTTTTCGACTATCTCCTCCGGAGCATCGCGCATGACAAGTACGAATCCTTGCCAGTTCCCGTGCCGCCCGCTGTTTGCAAGCCTGTCACGCCCGTAGCGGACAGCGGTGAGAAATCCGGCGACGTCGTCGTTGTCGCCGACCTCGCGCCGGAGGACAAGCAGCTCGCGGCGATGATCGAACGCTTCCGCGCGGTGTTTCCCCGCAGGACAAGGCTCGTCAACCTGCGCGAGTTCCCGTTCAAGGGCGGATGCCTGAGCTGCTTCCACTGCGCGTCCGACGGCAAATGCGTCTATACCGACGGCTTCGACGGCTTTCTGCGCAGCAGCATCCAAACCGCGGAGGCGATCGTCCTCGCCTTCACGATCCGCGACCATTCGATGGGCAGCGTCTTCAAGACCTACGACGACCGGCAGTTCTGCAACGGCCACCGCAGCGTGACGATGGGAATGCCCTTCGGCTACCTCGTCAGCGGCGCGTACAGCCGGGAGCCCAATTTGCAGACGGTCATCGAGGCGCGCGCTGAAACCGGCGGCAACTTCCTCGCCGGCGTCGCGACCGACGAAGCCGATCCCGACCGCGAGATCGACACGCTCGCCGCGCGGCTCGACTACGCCGTGGCGCACCGCTACGTCCAGCCGGCGAATTTCTACGGCGTCGGCGGCATGAAGATCTTTCGCGACCTCATCT
>SVKM01000167.1 GCA_015068465.1 Oscillospiraceae bacterium
CTATGAGGACCTCGACGACATGCGCCGCATGTATGGAGGTGAGAACGATGCTGTTCCATGAGGCCTACGGGCGCTACTTTGCGGTCGTTTCGGAAATTCTGACGGAGGCCGTGGCCGGCACGCTCACCGACGCCAAGCTGACCGCACTTGTCCGGGAAAAGGCGTTTGCGGAGAGCTCGCTCACGATTCCGGCGTCCCTCAAAAACGGAACCTGGCCGTTCCTGCGCCCGGACAACAGCACGGTCCTGGAGCACGCGCCGTCGATGCCGCTGACCACGCTGGAGCGACGCTGGCTCAAATCGCTGCTCTCGGATCCGCGCATAGCCCTGTTTGCACCGGACACCGCGGAACTCGAAGACGTCGAGCCGCTCTATCCGGCGGATGCGTTCGTCTACTATGATCGGTACAACGACGGCGATCCGTTCGAGGATCCGGAGTATCAACAGGTTTTTCGGACGATCCTCACGGCGATCCGTGAAAAACGCAGGCTCCGCATCCGGTTCAAAAGCGGACGCGGGCACCGGCAGTCGTGGCTCTGCATTCCGATACGTCTGGAATACTCCTCCAAGGATGACAAGTTCCGCCTGATCTCCTTCTCGCTAAGGAATCCGCTGACCGTCAACCTCGGCAGGATCCATACCTGTCAGCTGCTGGATCCGTACACGGAAGAAGAATTCAGGCCCAAAGCGCCCAGACGCAAAAAACTGGTGCTGGAGCTCACAGACGAGCGCAACGCCCTGGAGCGTGTCATGCTGCACTTTTCACATTTTGAAAAGTCAACGGAGAAACTTGACGATCTGCACTACCGCATGACCATGACCTACGAGCAGGAGGACGAGACCGAGCTGCTGATTCGAGTGCTCTCCTTCGGCCCGGTATTGCGCGTTATCGAGCCCGAAAGTTTTATAAAACTGGTCCGGCAGCGGCTGGACGCACAGAACAAGTTGCGAGCTCAAATCTGAGTTCGCAACTTTTTTTCCAAGATTTTCCGCTTGTCTGGTGATATAGTGCAGACACTGAAAAGCACGAACAGCAACAACAGGGGGCGATAAGCTTTGAAATGAATCGTGCTTTGTCGTGATCATAAGACACAGACAGCAATGAGTACTACATTAGCCGAGTTGGTCGGCACTTGCTTTCGGGGCAAGGGACCGGGGGTTCGACTCCCCCATGTACGGAAAACTGTGTCTTGATACTTAGAGATGCTAACAGCAAACCGCTAATGACTGTAAATCATTACTTCAGGCATCTCGTTGGGATACGCCGTCCATTATTGTGGCGGCATCCCCTAATCAACAAAGGTGTGTACTGCAACGCCTGAGTCAGATCTCACCGGTCTTGTATCCACAGTTGCGCATTTCGATGCGCGGGATGCACGCATCGCCCGAGGGGGCGCACACCTTGTAATAAAGGCGCTCACAGCAACCGTTGATAGCTTACTGGTAAAGCAGCGGGTTCATACCCCGCGTATGTGGGTTCGAGTCCCACTCAAGTGCGCCTTGTTTTGCTTGCACTGCCGGGCGACAACAGCTCGGTATGCAGATATAGGACCGTATCAGAAAGAGGCTCATACAGCAACACTCGACACCAGGTCGGAACGACTTAGGTCGTTCCCGGCGCATCGCGCCGTGATGAGTTGTCAATGCCCGCGGCCGCGGCTGCGGGCGGAGCCTCGTATGATGAGGAAGGGAAAGGTAAGGAGGGAATCATCATGTTAGAATACCTGAAGAAAGAAGCGAATATGACGCGCACGGAGAACGGTGCGGCTACATACCTCACCACGCAGTCTGACTGCCTCGACCTGTTCGCGGCCATCGGCGCGCTTCGCAGCGCCTCGGAAAACGAAGTCATCGACCGCTTCATCCGCGCGTATGCCGAGAATCCCGACCTTGCCATGAAAACGATATTCTACGCCCGCGACGTGCGCGGCGGCCTCGGCGAGCGCAAGGTGTTTCGCACGCTTCTCCGCTATATTGCGAAGACCTGGCCGGACTCCGTCCGCAAGAACATCGGCTATATCGCGGAATACGGCCGCTGGGACGATCTCCTGGTGCTGTTCGGCACGCCCTGCGAGGACGCGGCGATGGACCTGATCCGCAAGCAGCTGGATGCCGATACCGCCGCGCTCGCAAGCGGCGGCGAGGTGTCGCTGCTCGCAAAGTGGCTCCCCAGCGTCAACGCGACCAACGCCGCAACGGTGGCAAACGCCAAGAGGATCGCGAGAGCCCTCGGCCTGAACGACGCCGCGTACCGCAAAAAGCTGGTCGTCCTGCGCGCGCACATCCGTCTGATCGAGAACAATCTGCGCGAGAAGGACTATACCTTCGACTACGCCAAGCAGCCGTCGAAGGCGCTGTTCAAGTACCGCAAGGCATTCGTCCGCAACGACGGCGACCGCTACCGGGAGTTCCTTGCGAAAGTCGACGCCGGCGAGGCCGCGCTGCATACCGGCAGCCTTGCGCCGTACGACATCGTTGCGCCGTTCTTTTCCGGCAAGGTGTCCGATGAGGAGCGCAAGACCATCGACGCCACATGGCGCGCGCAGGAGGACTTCACACGCGGCGAGAACGCGCTCGTCGTCATCGACGGCTCGGGTTCCATGTACGGCGGCGGCCAGCCGCTGCCGGCCACGGTCGCGATGTCGCTCGGCATCTACTTCGCAGAGCGCAATACCGGCGCATTCCACAACCATTTCATCACATTCTCCACCAACCCCCGGCTCGTCGAGATCAAAGGCCGGGACATCCTTGAAAAGCTCCAGTACTGCACGAGCTTCAACGAGGTCGCGGACACCAACATCCAACGCGTTTTCGAGCTGATTCTGAATGCGGCAGTCAAAAACAAGGTTCCGCAGTCCGAACTTCCGAGCACCCTGTATATCATCTCGGACATGGAGTTCAACTACTGCACCCGTGACGCGGATACGACCAACTTTGAGTATGCCAGACAGCTGTTCGAAGCGCACGGCTATACTCTGCCGAGAGTCGTGTTCTGGAACGTGCAGAGCCGGAACCGTCAGCAGCCGGTCACGCAGAACGAGCAGGGCGTTGCGCTGGTCAGCGGCTGCACGCCGAGGATTTTCTCGATGCTGGCCGACGGCGAGCTCTCTCCGTATGCCTATATGCTCCGCGTTTTGGGCAGCGAGAGATACGAGCATATCGCCGCTTAAACATTGAACCGCCGGGGAGAATGGAACGCCCCTGCCAATTGTAGGCAGACGGAAGGTGCATTCTCTCCGGCTGTTCCGGTATTCAGGAGGTTATTTTCATGATTGAAGTAAAAGGCGCGTTCAATACCGCTGTTTGCTATACCGAGAACCTTGAACCCTTCGCGGCGGAACAAATTAAGTCCGTTTGCGATCAGGAAGCCTTTGCCGGCTGCAAGATTCGCATCATGCCGGACGTCCACGCCGGCAAGGGCTGCACCATCGGTACGACCATGACCATCACCGACAAGATCGTACCCGGCATGGTCGGCGTCGATATCGGCTGCGGCATGGAGACCGTCATGCTCGAAGAGCGCGCACTGGACTTTGACAAGCTCGACGCTCTGATCCGCGCGCGGATCCCCTGCGGCTTTGACGTCCGTGTCGTGCCGCACGAGCTCAACGGCGAGATCGACCTGCACGAACTGCGCTGCGCGCCGTATGTCAATCTCTATCGCGCGGAGCACAGCATCGGTACGCTCGGCGGCGGCAACCACTTCATCGAGGTGGACCGCGACGAGGACGGCCATTTGTACCTCGTCATCCACTCGGGCTCCCGCCACCTCGGCAGCGAGGTCGCCGAGTACTATCAGGAGCAGGGGCGCCTCGCCATGTGGGGCGGCGCGCGTCACCAGCTGGACGCAGTCATCGCCCGGCTCAAGGCGGAAGGCCGCTTCCGCGAGATCCAGCCGACGCTTAACGAGCTGCGCAAAGAGCATACGATCAATATCCCTAGTGACCTCGCCTACGTCGAGGGCAAGCTCTTCGACGACTATATCCACGACATGAAGATCACTCAGCGTTTTGCCATGCTCAACCGCAAGGCGATGGCCGAGACGATCGTGACCGGCCTCGGCCTCACGCCGGCGGAAGTCTTCACGACCATCCACAACTACATCGACACCGGCAACATGATCCTGCGCAAGGGCTCGGTTTCCGCGCAAAAGGGCGAGAAGCTGCTGATTCCCATCAACATGCGCGACGGCAGCCTGATCTGCGTCGGCAAGGGCAACGACGACTGGAACTGCTCCGCGCCCCACGGCGCCGGCCGGCTCATGAGCCGCAAGGCCGCATTCAAGGCGCTCTCCATGGACGAGTACCGCGAGGAGATGTCCGGCATCTATACCACCTGCGTGGTGCCGGAGACCATCGACGAGTCGCCCATGGCCTACAAGAGCATGGATGAAATCCTTTCCCAGATCGGCCCGACCGCTGAGGTGGTCCGCAAGATCAAGCCCGTCTACAACTTCAAGGCGGCGGAGTAGTAACCATTCAATTTGAGGAAACAGTCCCGTTAATACTGCCCAACCACTCATGCAGTTGGGGATTAACTTGCGGGAATGTTTTAAGGAAGCACCTGCTGTGGGCAGAGCCGTCCCTTGATCATACCGATCAAAACGACTGCAATTGTCCAGAGGTGCTTCCTTGCATTTGTCGCATGGCAGGCGACCACTTGAAACGGTGATCTTCGTATCATCAGGTTACAATCTAACGAACGGAGGTCACCACCATGAAAAACAACAAGAACAACATCACCGAGCTCGTCTGCATCCTCGACCAAAGCGGCTCCATGAGCGGATTGGAGAGCGACACCATCGGCGGCTTCAACTCCCTGATCGAGAAGCAGAGGCGGGAAGAAGGAACGTGCTACGTCTCCACCGTGCTCTTCAACTCGGAGAGCACCGTGCTCCACGACCGCGTTCCCATCGAAAAGATCGAGCCCATGACGCAATGTCATTAAGCTAATCGCATAACGCGACCGTTAAGGGGTGGAGAAGCTATCTCCGCCCCTTAACGCTTGCTCCGTTTCTGGGCAATTCCGTTAAGACAGTAAACGATTTGTGAACGATGGCGCTATCCGCTTGCATTTTTCGATGTTCTGCGTACAATATAGTTAAACGCCGCGATGAACGGTATTCGCAAGCAGATGGTGAGGCAGTTTAATTGTGCGAGTTTTGAGAGTTTTGTAGAGATTTTTATTTGTTTTGGTAGTTTTTAATAGAGAGTCAGTTAAGCGAGAGAGTCTGGTTTAAGTAACAGTAGCGAACACAAGGACACCAAGCGGTATGCGCCCGGTCTACGGGCGCGCGTTTGGCGTCCTTTTTTCATCTGGCGAATACTCGCTCGGAGGCTGATTCTCATGTATTATCCAACGGATTCGCACCTGACCTACGCCATTAAGAAAGCCGCTGCGCAATGCGGCGGCGGCAAGCAGTTTTCCCGCAAGAGCGCCCTTTCCGCCGAAACGCTGATGCGCCTTTTGATTGGCGCGGAGGGCGGCAGTTTAGATATGGTTTTGCACGCCGCAGGCATTGAAGTTACCGCGTCCGCCGTCAGCCAGCGCCGCGCTCAAATCGCACCGGAGGCGTTTCGCGCTGTCTTCGACAACTTCAACGCCTCATGCACGGACAAAGACCTTTTCCAAGAATATCGCCTCTTTGCCGTGGACGGCACGGCGGTCAATCTTCCGCGCAACGCCAAG
>SVKM01000168.1 GCA_015068465.1 Oscillospiraceae bacterium
GACGCTCGGAGTGATCGACGGGCTGAGCAAGGACGTCGAGCTGCTTTCGTTCGTCACGGGCGGCTGCGGCAAGATGGAACAGATGGGGCTTCCGGTCGGATTCGGCGGCCCGTATGTGCGCGTTTCTTCCATGAACGTACAGTGAGGTGAGCACAATGGAAAAAGAGTTTATCAAAGAAGTACGGCACAGCGTTACGCTGAACGTCACCGCCGGCAGGATCGACAGCTTCCGCGAGATCGAACGCACCACCGGAACGGTTCGCGTCTATGAAAGCGGCTGCATCGGCGTCGCGGGCTGTCTGGGAGAGCCGTGCGAGGAGTCTCTGACGGAACAGGCGAAGGAAGCGCTTTCCTTCGGCATCCCGTATCCCTGCGAACTGGAGGGCGAACTGGAGATCGAGGAATGCGACGATGCGGAGATCCTCCCGATCCCGGAATTCATCCCGACGATGCAGGCCTTCCTCGACCGCCTCGGCGCGCTGTGCCCGAAGTTCGCTTTCTCCCACAAGATCACGCTTTCGGACAATAAAACGGAGTATCACAATTCCAAAGGACGCCGCCTTTTCAGCTCCGGCAGGCGCCTGAGCATTGAGTTGATCGCGCAGAACCGCGGCTCGGGGAACTTGTTTGACACCTTCTTTGCGTGGGAGGGAAAGCGCTTTGACCCGGATGCGATCCTTGCGCATTTCAAGGAGCAGTACGACGCGTTCTTTGTACCCGCGGATATCGAGCCGGGACGGTATCCGATCATTACCGGTCCGGAAAACCTGTTCGGAACATTTTTGCGGCATTTTACAGGCGATCTGTACGCCGCCGGAGCATCGCTCGTCAGCGGCAAGCTCGGAGAGAAGGTGTTCAGCGACAAACTGACGGTGCGGGACGACCTGAATCCCGAAACCGCGCCCGGAACCTGCTTCTTCGACGCGGAAGGTTGCGTCGCAAAGGACTACCGCCCGACGCTCGTCGAAAACGGCGCGCTGAAGGCGCTTGTGACCACGAAAAAAACCGCGGAGCAATACGGCCTGCCGAATTCCGGAAACGCGGAAGCGGCGTATGACGGCGTTCCGGAGAACGGATACCGCGGATTGTACCTTGAGCCGACCGCAAAGACGCTCCGGGAGCTTGCGAAAGGCAAGGCCGTGCTCGTGGTCATTGCTTCCGGCGGCGATACCACGCCCGACGGACACTTCGCAACGCCCGTGCAGATGGCGTATCTGATGGAGGACGGCAAGCTCGTCGGCCGGCTGCCGAATATCACTATCAGCGGCAGCTTCTTTGATATGCTCGGCAAAGACTACCTCGGCGCCGTCCGCGATTTTCCGATCGAGGGAAGCTCCCTGGCTGCGACCGTGATGGAAATTGAGAAAGCATGACAAAAGCGCCCCGCAACTGACGCAAGTCTGCTGAAAGAGCATTGACGAAACGGAGAGAAGCCAAGAGCGCGAAACCAGCGAAGGTTCCACGCTCCCGTCTTTGATGTAAACCATATTTGAAATATTTCCGCCGTTTTCGAAGCAAATGCCGTCCCTGGCCTGAGCCGGGGACGGCATTTGTTGACGGTCTGAAGCGGCGGCTCTGCCGGCCGCTTTCTTTGAATCGGCTTTACTGCCCGAGTTCTGCCCGCTGATCCATAAAGTGTTCACGCGGGGTGTGCCGCCATTGTTGATGATCCGCTCTGCGGTGCGCTTGCCGCAGTCCGGGCAGGCCTCGGGTCGATCCTGCTGTCTATGCTCGTGCAGAGACGCCCTTGAAAAATTGATGCACCATTCTGAAACATCCCCTTGAAAATGTGCGCATTTTCTTATAAAATAGAAAAGTAAAAGTGAAACCATTTATCATGCAAGGGAGGAAAAAACAATGAATGCCAGACAATTCAAGAAAGACGAAGTGATTTTTCGTGAAGGCGCGTTCGGAAGCACCATGTATGAAATCAAGAGCGGAACGGTCGGCATTTATGCCGCCTATGGCACCGACAGTGAAAAGAAGCTGACTGAGCTGGAGGCGGGACGCATCTTCGGCGAGATGGCGCTGATCGAGGTCTATCCCCGCAGCGCGACCGCCGTGGCGCTTTCAGATACCGAGACCATGGAGATATCGACCGCGGATCTGTCGGATTATTTCAACAATCATCCCGAAAAGCTCGTGGAAATCATGCGTGGTATGACCCGCCGCCTGCGCGAGCTGACGGAGGACTATCAAAATGCCTGCGGCGCGATTTCCAATTGGACTGACGCGGTGGATCACGGCCAGAAAAAGAGCGGCGGCTTGCTCAACGGCATCAAAAAGCTTGCCGCGATCTTTTCGAGCCACACGGAACACATGCCCGAAGTTAATTACAGCAGCCGTTGACACAGACGCGAAAGATTGGAAAGAACAACAAAGGAGGCAGAAGCCATGAATACGAAGGAATATAAGAAGGGCGACGTCATTTTCCGCCAGGGCGACGCGGCGGACAGTATGTTCGTTATTACATGGGGCACGGTCGGGATCTATGTGGACTATGGCACGGAGAGAGAACGGAAGCTGACCGAGCTCGAGGGGGGCGCTTTCTTCGGCGAAATGGGTATGATCGACCATGCTCCGCGCAGCGCGACCGCCGTCGCTTTGGAGAAATATACGCAATTACAGGAGATCACGGAGGATAAGCTCGGAGAACTTTTCAAGGAGCAGCCCGCCAAGGTTTTGACGATCATGCAGCAGCTTTCCCGCCGGCTTCGCAAATTGACCAATGATTACATGGGAGCGTGCAAAGCCGCCGCCGACGCCGTTGAACTGGAGGAGAAGCCGGAGGAGGTTTCGGAAGCGGCGAAGGAAAAGACATACTATATGATGCGATACTATTCGATCGCCAGGCCGAGCGATTTGACCTGACAAAGCAGAATGAAAACAGAGTAATGACCTATCAGCTGTCAAATGACAATATTCGGGCGGTTTGTGATGCGGTTTCGGGGTTTATGACCACGCAAGGGGTGGCAAAGAAGGAAATCTTGAAGGTAACGCTGACACTGGAGGAAGCGCTGCTGGATTATCAAGAGCATTTCCCCGAAAGCTCCGAAGTTGACCTCCGAATGTATACGGCGCTTGGCACAATTCGCGCCGTGATCCGTGTCGCAGGGGACCGCCGCGATCCTTTTGAGGCCGAGGGCCGTTCCGCGCAATCCATCATGGGCGTGCTCAGAGCCGGAGAGGACGCCGCGCGGGCTTCGTGGAAGCATAAGGGCTCATTTAACGAGATCGTCTTCACCGCCCGGCGGGAACGCAAGCTCAGCAGTATCGCGCGGATCGGGATTGGCCTTTTGTGCGGGGCTCTGCTTGGAAGCGCGATGCTTCTGCTGCCGGAGGAGACCGCACGGAACCTTGTCACCTCCTATATCACGCCGGTGACGGGCGCCTTTACGGGATTACTTTGCGTGATGGCGGCGCCGATGTGCTTTTTCGCGATCACACTCGGCATTGTCCGCATGGGGGATATTTCCACTGTCGGCTATGTGGCGAAAAAAATGATCGCGCGTTTTGTCTTGCTTGCGCTGCTTTTATCGTTTCTCGGTGTGCTGGGTGCTTCCATGCAGATGCTGTTCGGCGGCGGAACGGCTCAGTTCTCCGAGCTGAGCAAACTCTTTGAGATATTGATCGGCTTTGTGCCGACCAATATCCTTTCTCCGATGCTTAACTTTAACTCCGTGCAGATCATTGTTGTCGGGATTATGTTCGGCGCATCCTTTTTGGCATTGGGCCAGAAGAGTGAAAACGCGGTCGAGCTGCTTGACACGCTCAACTCCGCCGCCATTGTGTGCAATGCCGTTTATCTCAACCGCTTCATTCCATACTACGTTGCCCTGACCGTGATGGGTATCATCGGAACGCATCAGATCGCCATTGCGCCAAACTTCCTGCGCCTGTCGCTGGATGTTCTCATCGGCGAACTGTTCGTGCTGGCGTATTGCGCGGCTGCCGTGCGGATACGCCTTAAGATACCTCTGAGAACGTTCTGCCGCAAAATGGCGCCGCCGTTCATGATCTCGCTTACCTCGGCGAGCTTTGGCGCGGCCTTTTCTGAAAACATTAACTCCTTGCTCTACCTGGGTGTTGAGCCGGACTATGCGGCGCTGAGCTATAATGTCGGCGGCATTCTGTTTCGCCCCGGAGAATGCGTCATTCTTGCCTCTTCAAGCGTGTATATGGCGTATCTTTTCAATATGGAGGTCTCGTGGATCTGGATATTGACGGCGTTTATCCTTTCGGTCGTCCTCTCGGTTGCAGCGCCATCGATCCCCGGGGGAACCGCGGTCAGCCTTACCATTCTTTTTTCACAGCTTGGCTTTTCGAGTGAAGCGCTTGCACTGATTATTCCCCTGAGCATGGTGCTGGAATTCCCAACGGTCGCGATTGACGCCTTTTGCGCAAAAAGCCAGGTATTGCTTCTGGCGGCGGCGGGCGGCAAGGTGGATCTTGCTCGCGCTGGAGATCATGAAAAAGCAGGGGGGAAAGGTGATCCGCAACGCCAATCGCGACATCATGGATATTTTTGAGGTATTCGAGTTAGGTATTGCTTACTCGATCAGAATGTGCTAATATACGTTTAACAGAGTGCAGAGCAGGCTGCGGCGCCGATGTCGGCGCTTTCTGTCCGACAGTTAGCCGAAACTAACGAACAAATCGACCGAGGGGGCGGGCATATGTCCTTCCAATATGAGTTTCTCAAGCGTCTGGTCAGGATGATCGGGCTGAAACGGATGTGGGGCGGGAGCGTGGACGAGCTTCTGGCGAAGAAGCGGAAGCAGAACGCGACGAACCGCGTTCCGGCGCTGCGCGATCCCGAGATACAAGTCGTCCGAACCGAGGTCATGGGCTTTCCCGTGCTGCAAATGCTCCACGCCGGACGGGCGAAGAAGGCGAACCTGTTCCTCATCGGCGGCGGCATGGTGTCCGCGCCGCGTCCCGGCTCCGTCAAAAAGGCGCTGCGCTTCGCAAAGGAAACGGGGCTTGACCTCTATGTGCCGTATTATCCGCTCTGCACGGACTATCCGCTGACAAAGGCGTATGAGATGGTGCATGCGACCTACAAAGCCATGCTGCGGGAGTACGCGCCGGAGAATATCTCGGTCTTGGGCACGTCCTCCGGCGGCAACCTCGCGCTGGGGCTGGTCGCCTACATCAACGCCGAGCATCTTGATACGCCCATGCCGGCACATATCATGGCGATCTCGCCGGGCACCTGCGTGGCGGACGAGGAGGAGTGGCGGCGGATGCAGGAGCTGGACAGGCTCGACGTGGCGATCCCCGCGCAGTACATGAAGGACGCGGAGATCATCATGCGCTGCGGCGACGACAGCGTGCCGGAGTACATGATTTGGCTCCAGAAGGGCGACTTCACGAACTGCCCGCGCGTCACGTTTATCTACGGCTTCGACGAGACGCTCTACGCCGTCGCGCCGTCGTTCGAGCGCGCGATGCAGAAGTACGGCGTGGACTACAAAATGATCGTCGGCAAGGGGATGTTCCACTGCTACCCGGTTTTTCCCATCGTCCCGGAGGCGAAGGAGGGCTGGCGGCAGATGGTGGAGCTGATGAAGGGATAAGGCGCTATTTCTGCCCGGTGCGGAGCAAAAACGGATTAGTCCAGTGGTATGAAGTCAAGTAGCTGAATCAAAAAGAATTGCGGGAAAACCGGCAGAAAAGCGATAA
>SVKM01000169.1 GCA_015068465.1 Oscillospiraceae bacterium
AGAGCTGCCCGTTCGTTTCGAGCACCGCGTACTTGACGGTCTCCGGGTCGGTCACGCCCTGCGCGCGCAGCTCCTCCAAAAGCTCGTCGAGCGTAAAGCGGTTGCGGCGCAGCGCGTCCTGTTGAATCACGCCGTTTTGGATCAGCGTCGTCGGATTGCCGCAGACGAGGCGGTGGAAGCGGATGCTGCGCATCGAAAAAAACGAGAGCAGCATGGACAGCGCCAGCAGCGTCAGGATCGGCACGACGCCATTGACGAGCGGGATGCCGAAATCCTGCATCGGCACGGCGGCGAGATCGGACACCAGCAGCGTCATTACCAGCTCGATCGGCTCCAGCTCGCCGATCTGCCGCTTGCCGAGCGCGCGGATGCCGACGATGAGGATGATATATAACAAAATGGTGCGGATAAAAGCGGTCGCCACAGAAAAAGCCCCCTTTTGAGAAAGCTTTCCCAAAAGGGGGCAAAAATATCCTAGTCCTTGCTATATACGTATATTTCTTCACCCTCGTCCAATTCGCCGGTCGGGACAAAGCCAAAGCTCGTATACAGGCGAACTGCTCTTTTGTTCTCTTTTTCCAAAGTGAGGAATATCCTGTTCGTCTGATATTGGCGCATCATCTCGTCGATAATGATTGGCAGCGCCGCCTTTCCGTATCCCTTTCCCTGATAATCGACATCAATCATATATCTGCAAAACAGCGGAGCTTCTTTTTCCGCCCACCAGCCATAGAAAATGAATCCGACGATCGTATCGTCGTCCATGATCAGGCGGCTTTCCCATTCCGGCTCATATACAGATTGTACGATGGAAAACGCCGCGCTCGTTACCCATTCCTCGTCCAACGGGCATTTTTTCTGGGGATCCGTTGTTACAAAGGTCGCCTGCCTCCAGTTCTCACGGGTGATTTTTTCCAAATGTATCATTCAGCTTTCCTTTCTGTGTCGGCTGCAAGTCATTTCAGCTCCAGCACGGTTGGGCGGATACCGACGACAAAAGGGGGCAACTTTATGATATGCTTCAAAGCGTTTCTTTTTTCTGCCACCACTGTGCGTAAAGTCCGGCTCTTTCCCGATAATCCGCCGCATCGCGGAACAGCGCGAGCAGCTCCTCTGCAAGGCGGTCGTATTCCGCGCGCTTTTCCTCCGGCGCGAGCCTTTGACGCATGGCGAGCATTTCCAGCATCACGCGGACGCAGACGTCCTCCGTCTTTTCGATCTCCTCCATGCGCGCCGCGCCGTTCAATATCCCCGCGGCGACCTCCGTTTTGAGGAAATAAAGCTCCGGCAGACGCTCGAGATACCGCTCCGCCATCGCCTGCTCGCCGACGGCGTGGCACGTCTCCGCGAGCAGGCGCAGCACGTCGAGCTTGATCGCGTCGTCGCTCGTGCAGTCGAGCAGGTTCTCGCCGATGGCGATCTTTTCCTTGCTCCGCTCGTCGGGGATCGCCATGATGAGGCAGTTGAGCAGCACCTCGTTGTTGGGGTACTTTTTCAGCGCCTCGCGGTAGAACGCCTCCGCCTTCGCGGGGTCGGTGCGCAGCGGCACGGACTCCTCGACCAGCTTTTCGACCTCCGAATCGATCCTTCTGCGGTCGAAGTCCAGCAGGTCGTCCACGGTCGTGCCGAAAAATACCGCCAGCTTCGGCAGCGTGTCGATATCGGGCGCCGACGCGCCGGTCTCCCACTTGCTCACCGCCTGCGCCGAGATGTTCAGGTATTCCGCCAACTGCTCCTGCGTCAGCTTCTTCGCCTTGCGCAGGGTCTTGATCTTCTCTCCGATGTCCATTTGCATCGCTCCTTTTGTCGTTTTGGGAACCGGTTCTGCTTTGAGTATAGAAGCGCCGCGCCGGGAAGTCCACCGTCAACTCGTTGGAGATTTCACAACCATTGGTTGTATCGTTGCGCATAAAAAACGCGGCCTGCCCGGGACCGCGTCATTTCAGCTCGAATACGGCGGGGATGCACGTATCCTCCCCGAGCGTCAGCGTGCCGTAGGTCGGGCGGGCGCAGCTGCCGATGCTGCCGGGATTGAGCATCACGACGCCGCGGCGGATATCGACGAAGGGCTTGTGCGTATGCCCGAAGAGCACCGCGTCCGCCCCGCGCTCGAGCGCCGCGCGCAAAAGCATCCCCAAATCGGTCTTGACGCCCAGCGTGTGCCCGTGGCAGAGCATCACGGACCTGCCGCCGACGGCGAGCAGGCGCTCCGCCGGTTCGCTCCTGCGGTAATCGCAGTTGCCCGGCACCTGCTCGACGGGCAGCTTTGGAAATTCCCCGCGCAGCGCCTCCACGTCGCGCCAGCCGTCGCCGAGGTGGATCAGCATGTCCGGGCGCACGAGCTCCGCCGCGCGGCGCATATGCGCCACGTCGCCGTGGGAGTCGGACACGACCAGTATTTTGAATTCCCTCACAGCCATGCGGTCACCCCATATGTAAGCGCGGTAACGATCAGTCCCGCGATCACGACGCCGATCAAAATGACCGGCACCGCGTTCTTCACGCGCATGTTCAGCAGCGCCGCGACCAGCGAGCCGGTCCACGCGCCGGTCCCGGGCAGCGGGATCGCCACAAGCAGCAGCAGGCCCCACGCCTCATAGCGCAATCGCCGGTGCCGCTCGATCTTCCGGTAAGCCCGCGCCTCGATCCGGTCGATGCAGGCGCCGAGCCCGGGGATATTTCTGCGCACCCATTTGAAAATATTGCGGATAAACAGGATCACGAACGGAACAGGGACCATGTTGCCCATCACGCCCGCCAGCAGCGCCAGCGGGATCGGCAGGCCCATCGCGACGCCCGCCGGGACGCCGACGCGCAGCTCCGCGACCGGAGCCATGGAGATGAACATGGTGAGGAAAAACTTCCCCGCCGCCGTTTCATGAAGCCAGAGCGAAATTGCCTCGATCATGGGATACCTCTTTGCCGATAATACGCATCCGCGCCCAGACATTATATAAGATACGCGGCGAAAGTACAAGCCGTACTTTCGCCGCGTCCGCTCACTGGTTGTTGTTCTGGTTCTGGTTATTGTTCTGATTGTTGTTCTGGTTCTGGTTGTTGTTCTTATTGTTGTTCTGGTTGTTGGTCTTCATGCCGCAAACCTCCTTTCCGGCGTTCTGCTACAAGCCCTAGTGTTGCCGCCGGAAAGAAAATTTATACAAAAACTTTTGCTTCACGCGGGGAGGAACTGCATCAGCAGCCCCAGCACCGCCTGGCTCGCCGCGTTGGCGGCGACCGCGAAGCCGATCGTGCGGTCGCGCGAGCGCTCGTCGACGAGCATCACGAACGCGAGCATCTCGACGAGGAACAGCACCGGGATGGAGATGGCGTAAACCTTGATGCGGTTGACGTCGACGTTGAGCCCGGCAACGATCGCGTGGTGCGCGGTCTGCGTCACGAGGTTGATGAGGAAAAACATCAGCCAGCTGCGCCTGCTGCGGTAGCCGTAGAGCCAGAACACCACGCCCTCGACCGCCATCGCGAGCGCCGCCCACATCAAAAGGAGCGCCGGCGCGCGCCAGGCGGGCAGCGCGCTCATGCGCCCCGTGCGCCAGGAGAGCATGATATGGTCCTCCGAGCCGCGCTCGCTGAGAAGCTCCGCCGGAATGGGAACGGTCTTCGTCTCGCCGCCGGACTCCAGAATGAGTACCGCGTCCTTTAAGTCGTAGGCGTTGCCGTACCACGCGGTGATCCCGTAGACCGCCTCGCGGCGGAGCCGGTACTGCCCCTCCCAGGCGCGGCGTCCCGCCTCCAGAACGACGGGGATGACGTGTTCTTCGCCCTTTATGTTCTTTTTGATCTCGATCGTCACCTTCATATCGCGCGGCGCAAACGGCGCGACGACGGTGAGCACCGGCGCGTGGCTCGCCACCGCCAGAACGGGGATCGAAAGAATGAGCATCGCCGCGAGCAGCAGCAATGAAAAGCGCTTTGTCCGATTCATGTGGGGTTCCTCCTGTATGTTCGGGGCCGTCTCCGGTTTTTCCCGACGGCGCGTATTATATCCAATGCTTCCAGGAAAGTCAATCAACCGTTGCGACCGGTCGGCTCAACTGTCTTTCTTCCAGCTGCGCCTATCATAGCGCCGCCGCGCGCAGCCGTCCCGACTTTCCTTGCGCCGATCGGACGGGTAATAAAAATAATGCTTGACAAAAACTCAATAGCGTGGTAACATACCCCCGCAAAACAAAGAAGAACGGCGCATCCGTTCTCACCCCCAGCGAAGCGAAGGGGTCAATCAGGAGCGAGGCTCGCCCGGCGGAAGGGCGGCTTTGGCTTTGTTGTACGGGTGCGGATCGTCGCGCTCGTTTTTTTGTTTGCCAAATCCATTTCTGGGGGTGCTTCGGTATTAGCAGCAATGCACATCAGCTCAACGAAGAGATCCGTGACAGCGAGATCCGCTTGATCGGCGCTTCGGGCGAGCAGCTCGGCATCATGTCCGCCGCGCAGGCGCTTGACATCGCCGACGAACAGGGTCTGGACCTCGTGAAGATCTCTCCGCAGGCGAACCCGCCCGTTTGCAAGCTCATGGACTACGGCAAGTTCCGTTTCGAGCAGAGCAAGCGTGAAAAGGAAGCCCGCAAGAACCAGCACGTCGTCGAGATCAAGGAAGTGCGCATGTCTCCCGGCATCGACGTCGGCGACTTCAATACCAAGCTCAAAAACGCCCAAAAGTTCCTCTCCGACGGTAACCGCGTCAAGGTTTCCGTCCGCTTCCGCGGTCGCGAGATGGCGCACACGGAGATCGGCCGCGATCTGCTGCTTCGCTTTGCCGAGCAGGCCGCCGACGTTTCCGTGATGGAGAAGGAGCCCAAGATGGAGGGCCGCAGCATGTCCATTTTCCTTGCCCCGAAGGGTGGAAAATAAACGCCGTGCATCCCACGGCGGCACAACGCACGAAAAAACTTTGAAAAGGAGTAAACCATCATGCCCAAGCTGAAAAGCCACAGCGGCGCCAAGAAGCGCTTCAACCTGACCAAGACCGGCAAGGTCAAGGTCGCCAAGGCGTTCAAGAGCCACATCCTCACCAAAAAGCCCACCAAGCGTACCCGCAGACTGCGTCAGGGCGGCTATGCCGACGTGACGAAGGAAAAGACCATCCACAAGATGATCCCCTACAAATAATTTTCGACTGTACGCTGAAAGGAGCTTATTGATATGGCACGTGTAAAAGGCGCGATGATGACGCGCAAGAGAAGAAACAAGACCCTCAAGCTCGCCAAGGGCTACTGGGGCAACAAATCCCGCCACTATAAGATGGCGAACGAGCAGGTCATGAAGTCCCTGACCTACGCTTACGTCGGCCGCCGCCTCAAAAAGCGCGACTTCCGTTCCCTCTGGATCACCCGCATTTCCGCGGCGTGCAAGGCGAACGGCATGAACTATTCCACGTTCATGCACGGCCTCAAGCAGGCGAACGTCACGATCAACCGCAAGATGCTCAGCGAGATGGCGATCAACGATCCCGCCGCGTTCACCAAGCTGGTCGAGGTTGCGCAGAAGGCCTGATTTTCATACAAAAGCGGATGTGAAAAACACGCGTTTTTCACATCCGCTTTTCTTTTCCTCCGCTATATCATATAATTAATACATTGTTGTATTAGTCTAATGATACCTGTCCGGGCGGTTCGCGGAACTCGACAAATTTGACTGAGTAGAGGTCTG
>SVKM01000170.1:0-4543 GCA_015068465.1 Oscillospiraceae bacterium
GGCGGCGCTTGCGAAGGAGGCGCTCAAGACCGAAACGGAGATTACGCTTGTGGACGGGCACCTGATCCCCGCGCTCGACCGCGTGGGCGAGGGCTACGAAGCCGGGAAGGTATTCCTGCCGCAGCTCCTCTCCGCGGCGCAGGCGGCGCAGAGCGTGTTCGAGGTCATCCGCGCGTCGCTCGCGGAAAAGGGCGTCGAGCGCGTCAAGGGGGACAGGCTTCTGGTTGCGACCGTGCGCGGCGATGTGCACGACATCGGCAAGAACATCGTCAAGACGGTGCTGGAGAACTACGGCTTCGACGTGCTCGACCTCGGGCGCGACGTCGCGCCGGAGGCCATCGTAAACACGGTGAAGGAGCAGGGCATCCGCCTCGTCGGGCTTTCGGCGCTGATGACGACGACGCTGCCGTCGATGGAGGAAACGGTCAAGCAGCTGCGCGCGCTGCCGGACCCGCCCAAGGTCTTTGTCGGCGGCGCGGTGGTGACGCCGGAGTACGCCGGACGCATCGGCGCGGACTACTACGCGAAGGACGCGAAGGAGAGCGTCGAGATCGCGAAGAGGGTCTTCTCGAAATAGGAAAAAGGCAGCCGCAAGGCTGCCTTTTTTGGTGATCGCGCGAGGCGTTCAGATTTTCCTGCTCTGCTCCATGCCGAGCCGTTCGGCGATGGCGCGGCACTTGCGGTAGACCTCCTCCTCGTCGATGGCGGTCAGCTTCCGGTTTTGCATCAGAACCTTGCCGTCGACGAGCACCGTGTCGACCTCGCTGCCGTTGGAGGAGTACACGAGCCCGGAGATGATGTTGTTCGCGGGGATGAACTGCGGCTGGTTGAGATCGAGCAGAATGAGATCCGCAAGCGCGCCCTCGCGGAGGACGCCGAGCTCGCCTTCGCGCCCGATCGCCTTCGCGCCGTTCACGGTCGCCATTTTCAGCACGTCGGACGCGTCCACGCACTGCGCGCGGCGCTCCGCGCCCTTGTAGACCAGGGCGGCGGTGTTCATCTCCTGGAACATATTGAGGCAGTTGTTGCTGCCGCAGCCGTCGGTCCCGAGGCAGACGTTCACGCCCGCGTCGAGGAATTTTTGGACCGGGGCGAAGCCGTTTCCGAGCTTCATGTTGCTCTTGGGGTTGATGGCGATGCTCACGCGCTTGTCCGCCATGATGCGGATGTCCTCGTCCGTCGCGTAGACGCAGTGCGCCGCGATCACGGGCACGTCGAACACGCCGAGCGAATCGACGTATTGAATGGGCGTCGTGCCCTTGTCCTTTGCGAAGGAATCCATTTCCGCCCGGCTTTCGGACAGGTGGATCGTCTGGCCGATCTTACGCTCCTTGCACGAGCGCGTCAGCTTTTGCAGGTAATCCGCCATGCAGCTGTACGGCGCGTGCGGGCCGTGCATGAACTGAAGCCGGCTCTCGCCCGCGTAAAGCTCCATCTCGCGCACCGCCTGGCCGTATTTCATGAGCGATTCCTCGGAGTCGGAAACGCCGGCAAGCCCTCTTGTGATGACGGCGCGGATGCCGGAGGCGAGCGCGGCGCCCGCCGCGGCGGAGCGCGGCCCGGACTTCTCCTGCGCGGACTTGATCGTCATGTCGACAAAGCAGGTCGTTCCGGTTTTGAGCATCTCGATGACGGCGAGCATCGTCGTCCAGTAGACGTCCTCCTCGGTCATGCCGTCCTCGACCTTCTGGACCTTGTCCAGCCAGTCGAAGAAAGCGAGGTCGTCCGCGTAGTTGCGATGGAGGGTCATATAGGCGTGCGTGTGGGCGTTGATGATACCGGGCATGACCAGCTTCCCGGCGGCGTCGAGGACGCTCGCGCCCTCCGCCGCGATCGACGGGGCGATGCGCGCGATGCGGTTCCCATCGATCAGCAGATCCGCCTTTTCACAGCGCCAGCCGTTTTCGTCCCAGAGCAGGGCGAGGCCGTTTTGGATCAGTGTTTTCATCATATTCCCGCCTTTACCGATTGATCAGACCGACGAGCTGTTCAGGTATGCCCTCTGCTCGTCCGTGAGCGTGTCGAGCCGGACGCCGAGGGAGGCGAGCTTGCGGTTTGCCACCTCGAGATCGACCTCGCGCGGCACGTCGAGCAGCATCTCCGTCAGCCTGCCCTCGTTTTCGACGAGGTACTTCGCGCTCAGCGCCTGAATGGCGAAGCTCATGTCCATGATCTCGGCGGGGTGCCCGTCGGCGCAGGCGAGGTTGACGAGCCGCCCCTCGCCCAGCACGTAGATATGTTTTCCGCCGGCGAGCGTATAGGCCATGATGTTGTTGCGGATCTCATAGCGCTCCTTCGCGATCTCGCGCAGGCGCTTCATGTCGATCTCGACGTCGAAGTGGCCCGCGTTGCACAAGACGGCGCCCTCCTTCATCTCCATGAAGTCCGCCTCGGTGATGACGCCGGAGCAGCCGGTGACCGTGACGAAGAAATCGCCGAGCTTTGCCGCCTCGCGCATGGGCATCACGTCAAAGCCGTCCATGACCGCCTCGATCGCGCGGATGGGATCGACCTCCGTCACGATGATCTTGGCGCCCAGACCCTTTGCGCGCATGGCGACGCCCTTGCCGCACCAGCCGTAGCCCGCGACCACGACGGTCTTCCCGGCAACGATCAGGTTGGTCGTGCGGTTGATGCCGTCCCAGACCGACTGGCCCGTGCCGTAGCGGTTGTCAAAGAGGTGCTTGCAGTCGGCGTTGTTGACCTTCACCATGGGGAAGCGCAGCTTGCCCACCTCGTTCATGGCGACGAGCCTGGTGATGCCCGTCGTCGTTTCCTCACATCCGCCGATCACATAGGGAAGCTCGCTTTGCAGCTTGGTGTGCAGCATATGCACCAGATCGCCGCCGTCGTCGATGATGATGTTCGCGTGGTGGGACAGGGTTTCGGTGATATGCGCGTCGTATTCCTCCGCCGTGGCGCCGTGCCACGCGTAGACGTTCAGGCCCGCCTTCGCCAGCGCGGCGGCGACGTCGTCCTGCGTGGACAGGGGATTGGAGCCGGTGACATACATCTCGGCGCCGCCCGCCGCCAATACCTTGCAAAGATAAGCCGTCTTTGCCTCCAGATGGATCGACAGGGCGATCCGCTTGCCCGCGAAGGGCTTGGCAGCGAGAAAATCGTTCTCAAGGCTGCGCAGCAGCGGGCAGTTCCGCCGGACCCATTCGATTTTGTTCTCGCCGGACGGCGCGAGGTTGATATCTCTGACAATGCTCATAACGATCACCCTCCGAATATTTTTACACAAAAAGCATATAGCATTTGCGCTTTTCCGTCAAGGCTTTCCGTTGAAATTGGGCGCGCGTTCCTGTATAATATCCTTATCAATTTGCGAGGAGGTGGCGCGCCGTGGTCAGACGAGCGGAAACGCATCCCATCCCGCCGCTGTACGCGCAGGATTCGCGCGTGCTGATCCTCGGCTCGTTCCCGTCGCCCAAATCGCGCGCGGAGGCGTTTTTCTACGCGCACCCGCAAAACCGCTTCTGGCGCGTGCTCGCTGCGCTTTTTGACGAGACGGTGCCGCGGACGATGGAGGAAAAGATCGCGCTGCTGCGCCGCAACCGCATCGCGCTCTGGGACACGATCGGCTCGTGCGAGGTCGCGGGCGCGTCGGACGCGAGCATCACGAACGTGGTCGCCAACGACCTGCATCCGATCCTGGAGGGGGCGGACATCCGCGCCATCTTCTGCAACGGCGCGACCTCGCACCGCTGGTACAACAAGCTCCTGCGCGACGAGCTCGGGCGCGAGGCGGCGTTGCTGCCCTCAACGAGCCCGGCGAACGCCGCGTGGACGCTCGACAAGCTCATCGAAGCCTGGGGCGCGCAGATCCTGCCGTATTTGGAGTAATGAAAATGGACAGTAAGACGCCCGGAACAACGGGCAAAAAAGAAATCAGCTTTTCCAACCGCGAGCTTGTCATGCTGATCGCACCGCTGCTCGCCGAGCAGTTCCTCGCGATCCTCGTCGGGCTTGCGGACTCGCTGATGGTCTCCTCGGTGGGCGACGCGTCGATCTCGGCGGTGTCGCTCGTGGACTCGATCAGCAACCTGATGATCTACATTTTCTCGGCGATGGCGGCGGGCGGCGCGGCGGTCGCGGGGCAGTACATCGGCAGGCGCGAGCAGCAGAACGCGAACGCCGCGGGACAGCACCTCGTCATGCTGCTCGGCGTGACGTCGCTTTTCTTTGTCGCGCTGCTGTATCTTTTCAAGACCGCGGTGCTCACGACCGTATTCGGGCACATCGACGCGGACGTCATGGCGGCGACGGACAAGTACTATTCCATCGTCATGGCGTCGATCCCGGGCATCGCGCTCTACAACGGCGGCGCGGCGATCTTCCGCACGATGGAGCGCAGCGACGTTTCACTCAAGGTTTCGCTTTTGATGAACGCCATCAACGTCAGCGGCAACGCGCTTTTGATCTTCGGGTTCCACATGGACGTCGCGGGCGTCGCGATCCCGACGCTCGTGTCCCGCACGGTCGCGGCGGCGGTGATCCTGGGGCTCCTCTTCAACGAAAAGCTGCCGCTGCACCTTTC
>SVKM01000170.1:4553-5638 GCA_015068465.1 Oscillospiraceae bacterium
GCGTTCCGCTACAACGGGCGGCTGCTGCGCAACATCTTCTACATCGGTATCCCCAGCGGCGTCGAAAACGGCATGTTCCACCTCGGGCGCCTCATTCTCTTCAGCCTCGTTTCGACCTTCGGCACGGCGTCCATCGTCGCCAACGCCATCGGCAACACGCTCGGGAACTTCCACTGCTTCGCGGGCCAGGCGATCAACCTCGGGCTGATCACGGTCGTGAGCCAGTGCGTCGGCGCGGGCGACTTCGACGGCGCGCGGTATTACATGCGAAAGCTGATGAAGGCCGCGTATGCGCTCATGGCGGCGGTGAACCTTCTCATCATCGCGCTGCTGCCCGCGATCATGCGCGTGTACGACGTTTCGCCCGAGGCGGAAAAGCTCGCGGTGACCGTTTCGCTGATCCACGGCATCGCGGCGATCTTTTTGTGGCTGCCGTCGTTTATGATCCCGTCCTTCCTGCGCGCCGCGGGCGACGCGCGCTTTACGATGATCGCCAGCATGGCGACGATGTGGCTCTGCCGCGTGATGTTCGCCTACATCTTCGGCAAGTACATGGGCTACGGCGTCGTCGGCGTCTGGGTCGCGCACGCGATCCTCGACTGGACGGTGCGCAGCGCCGTGTTCGTCGCACGCTACCGCAGCAATGCCTGGACGACCAAGGCGATCCGGCCGTGACAGAAAAAAGGGGCGGCGCAGCGCGCCGCCCCTCTCTGGTGACTTATCTACATCTCGACCGTGATGTTGTCGGTTCCGTGCTCCTCAAATTCGCCGAGGTACTCGTCCATGCGCTCGCACAGCTCGTCGTAGTTCTCCGGCGTGGGGGAGTCGCTGTCCATATCGCGCAGCGCCAGCTCCTGGGCGAGGATCTCAAAGAACATCGTGTCCTCATACGCCATGATCGCCTCGTGGATGCCGCCGTCCGCAAACGCGCGCGAGGGGATCAGCTCGCCCTTGTAGGATTCGACCAGAGAGACCATCCCCTGATCGAGGCAATGCGAAAAGACCGCCGTTTCAACGTCGTCGTAGTCGCGGATGCGGTCGTCGCCGCGGGTCGAATTGATGACCCAGTTGCCGATGTACACGAG
>SVKM01000171.1 GCA_015068465.1 Oscillospiraceae bacterium
CCGCTCCCGCCGAGACGCCCGTCACGCCCGCTCCCGCCGAGACGCCCGTCGCGCCCGCTCCCGCCGCCGAGGGTACGACCTACGTGGTCGCCGCGGGCGACTGCCTGTGGAACCTCGCGTACAAGTTCTACGGCACGGGCAGCGCGTTCGGCAGGATCGCTCAGGCGAACGGCATTGCCGCCCCCTATGTGATCTACGTCGGTCAGGTGCTGACCATCCCCGCCAAGTAAAGCATCTTTTTTCGGAACACCCGCCAATTCCTGGCGGGTGTTCCTTTTTGTGACAGATACATAAAAGAGACTCATCAAATTCCGTCAAAATCGACAAGTTCTTCCCTTTACTTTTTACCCCGCGGGTGTTAAAGTGCAAGCTGACTGATTTGCTGCATTTTTATCTATATGAGAGGTCACCTATGTCTCAGACATTTTTGCTCAAGGGCGACGTCTGCCGCCCCGGAACCGTCACGGTCGAAAAGGATATGACGCTGCGGCGCATCGTCGACGAGCTCGGCGGCGGCATGGCGAACGGCAAAGCGTTCAAGGCGATGCAGATCGGCGGCGCCTCCGGCGGGCTTCTGACCGCGGAGCAGCTCGACCTGCCGCTCGATTTCAAGGCGCTCGCGCCTTACGGCGTGCGCCGCGGCGACGGCGTGATCACCGTGCTGGACGAGGATCGCTGCATGGTGGACGCGACCTACCGCTTCCTGCGCGCGACGCAGACCGATTTCTGCGGCAAGTGCGTCTCCTGCCGCGAGGGCACGAAACGCATGACGGAGCTGTGCGAAAAGCTGCTCGACCGCAAGGCGGACGACGCGGACGTCGGCATGCTGCTTGAGCTCGGCGAGATCGTCCACATGACCGCGTTTTGCGCGCTCGGCAAGGGCTCGTCACACACGCTCGACGCGGCGGTGCGGGCGTTCGGCGGCGAGTTCCAGAACCACATCGACGGGCACTGCCCGCTGTGTGCAAAGGAAACGCGCCCGCCCGTTGAGCCGGGCGACGGCGTCGCATACGATGAAAAGCGCGTCGAGATCGACCCAGAAAAATGCAAAGGCTGCTCCCGCTGCGCGCGCTCCTGCCACGCGCAGGCGATCTCCGGCGAGCTCAAGAGCCCGTTCCGTATTGACCCGGAAAAATGCGTCAAGTGCTATACCTGCATGGAGCTGTGCGCGTTTGGCGCGATCAGGGAGGTGAGAAGCCATGGCTGAGGGCGTGATGTACGTTGACAACATCCGCGTAGAGTTTGATGACACGCACAAGAGCGTCTTGGAGGTCTGCCAGAAGGCGGGCGTCGAAATGCCGAACTTCTGCTTCCATTCCGACCTTTCGGTCTACGGCGCGTGCCGCATGTGCATGGTCGAGGAGGAGGACGGCAAGATCGAGGCGGCGTGCCAGATGGCGCCTCGCGACGGGCTGAAGATCCGCACGAACACCTCGCGCCTTCTGCGCTACCGCCGCACGATCCTTGAGCTGATCCTCTCCGCCCACTGCCGCGACTGCACGGCGTGTCCCAAGAACCGCGACTGCCGGCTGCAGGAGATGGCGATGCGCTTCGGCATCCACGACATCCGCTTCGGCGACACCCGGGCGCATTACGAAGAAGATCGCTCCTCCCCCGCCATCACGGTGGACATGAACAAGTGCATCCTCTGCGGCGACTGCGTGCGCGTGTGCGAAGAGGTTCAGGGCATGAGCATCCTGCGCTTTGCGGGCCGCGGCCCCGACCTCCATATCGCAACGGTCAACGACGAAAAGCTCAAAAACACGCACTGCGTCAGCTGCGGGCAGTGCTCCGCCGTCTGCACCACCGGCGCGATCACGGTCAAAAATGAGATCGGGCTCGCCTGGAAGGCGCTGCACGACCCCACCAAGCGCGTCGTCATCCAGATCGCGCCCGCCGTGCGCGTCGCCGTCGGCGAGGCATACGGCTATGACCGGGGCGAAAACGTCCTCGACCAGCTCGTGACCGCGCTCAAGATCATGGGCGCGGACGAGGTCTACGACACGATCTTCGGCGCGGACCTGACCGTGCGCGAGGAGGGCGCGGAATTCCTGCGGCGTCTCGAATCCGGCGAAAACCTGCCGCTGATGACCTCCTGCTGCCCCGCGTGGGTGCGCTACGTCGAGCAGGAGCGCCCGCAGTTTTTGAAGAACCTCTCCTCCGCGCTCTCGCCCATGCAGATGTTCGCGACCGTCCTCAAGGACAGCTACCAGGAGAAGGACAAGGCCGACGGCCGCACGACCTACCACATCGCGATCATGCCCTGCACGGCGAAGAAGATGGAGGCTGCGCGCCCCGAGTTCCGCCGCTTCGGCGTGCCGAACGTCGACCTCGTGCTCACCACGCAGGAGATCATCAAAATGATCAAGGAGTCCGGCATCCACTTCCGCCAGCTCGAAAAGGAGTCCCCGGACCTGCCCTACGGCATGGGCTCGGGCGCGGCGGAGATCTTCGGCACGACCGGCGGCGTCGCCGAGGCGGTCGTGCGCTACTGCCTGCCCGACAAGTCCAAAAACGCCCTGCGCATGATCCGCCACAGCGGTCTTCGCGGCGTCGAGGGCGTGCGCTTCGCAAGCGTGAGGATCGGCGAGCGCGACGTGCGCATTGCGATCGCGCACGGACTTGCCAACGCCTCGAAGCTGCTCGACAAGATTGAAGCCGGCGAGGTGGAGGTCGACCTCGTCGAGGTGATGAGCTGCGTCGGCGGCTGCGTCGGCGGCGCGGGCCAGCCCTACGCGCTGATGCAGGGAAAGCTTGCACGCGCCGAGGGGCTTTACGAAATCGACCGCAGCGCGATGTTCAAGCGCGCCGAGCGCAACCCCGTGCTCAACACGATGTACGCCTCGGGCCTCACCGAGCGCGCGCACGAGCTGCTGCACCACGCCTACACGGAGAAAAAGCCATGAGCATCTGCGAGGACTGCATTTACTACGCCTACGACGAGGAGTACGACGACTACACCTGCGAGCAGGACCTCGACGAGGACGAAATGGCGGCGTTTCTCGAAAAACGTCGAAATTCCTGCCCGTTTTATCACCCGGGAAACGCTGACTATTACCTCGCGGGGAAGCAATAAAACAATCAAGAGGAACGAACGGTTCACAAAACCCGTTCGTTCCTCTCTTTTTGCGTTTTCAGCCGCAGCGTGCAAGCTCCGCTTCCAGCACGTCGGCGCAGCGCTGGACCGTCGGGCCGAGTTCGCGCAGCCACAGCTTTGTATCCTCGCAATCCCGGTACGCAAGCGGGTCCCGCCGGATCGTGAGCGTCCGCCGCAAAGCGTCCTCATCGGGAAAAATCCGCTCGCGGAGCGCCCACTCCCCCGCCCTTGTCTTGGCGATCACATCGCCGTTGCGCAGCGTGTAAACACACCGTGCCAGATCCAGCAGCCATCCGCAGGAATAGAGGCTTTCGTCCGTCTGCGCGGCGTACTTTCGGATCGCGTCATAATGCCGCCGGATCGCATCGGTCAGTTCTTGTCTTTTGGGGATCGTGAAAAGCCCCGACTCATCTTTGCCGCAAACCAGTTTCCCGTACTTCGCCAGCTCATAGCGGGAAAACACATCCGGCGCATAGCGATTCGTCACACGCTGTCCGCTCGTTCCCCAATAGACGAGCCGCGTATAGGCGCCCGCCCGGTATTCCTCCAAGTTGGCAATCACGCCCTCAAAACAGCGGTAATACGGATCATCCGTGAATCGTTCGGAAAGCGTTTGCCGCAGCGGCACGAGCCGCTCCGCCTGCTCTTCGGTGATGGGCGCGTCCGTCAGCGCGAGAAAGTCGATATCGCTCCAGCCGAGCCGAAAGTCGTTCAGGACAACACTCCCGTAGAGCCAAAAGCCATGAAGCCGTCCGCCGCAGCCCGCCGCGATCTCTCGCGCCATGCGCTCGACCGACTCGCTCATACGCGTATGATCCTGCATGGCTGATCCCTCCGTGCTTACAGCTTCGTGATATGTACGCCCGCAGTTTTTAAGAGCAGTTTCTTCGTGCCGATATCGTCGAACGCGACCTCGACGAGCGCGTCGCCGCCCATCGGCGTCACGCTTGTCACCATGCCGTCGCCGAAGCTCTTGTGATGGATGCGCTCGCCGGGCGAGAGCTGCATCAGCGGGGCGCTCGCGGAACGCGGGGCGCTCGCGGAAGCGGAACGCGCCGGCGCCTTCTTCTCGCGCTGCGGCGCGGCATACGACGTATGCACCGCGCCCGTACACGAACCGCCGTAGCCGGACGCGCCGCGCGCGCCGCCGAACCCGCTGCCCGCGCCGAAGGAGCCGTAGCCCTCGCCGTAATCGTCAAAGCGCTCGACGCCGTAGGTGCGGGCGTTCGCATCGGGCTTGCCCTGCCAGTCGGAGTCGTTCTCTGGGACCTCCTTCAAAAACCGCGACGGCGCGTTGGGGGTCGTGCGTCCGAAAAGCATGCGCTGGCGCGCGTTGGTGAGCGTCAGCTTTTCCTTCGCGCGCGTCATCGCCACGTAGCAAAGACGGCGTTCCTCCTCCAGTTCCTCTTCCTCGCCGAAGGCGCGCTGTCCCGGGAAAACGCCCTCCTCCATGCCAACGACGTAGACGCAGGGGAACTCCAGCCCCTTCGCGCTGTGCATCGTCATCATGGTCACGGCGTTGTCGGTCGTCGCGCTGTCGAGGTCGGTATAGAGCGCGATCTCGTTCAAAAAGCCCGAGAGCGTCGGGTCCTCCGGGTCGTTTTCGAGAAACGCGAGGATGTTGGATTTGAGCTCCTGCACGTTCTCCAGCCGCCCGCGGCTCTCCATGTCGTTCTTCTCCTCCAGCGCGCGGGTGTAGCCGCTCTTTTGGCAAACGAGGTCGTAAAGCTCCGGCAGCGCGGTATCCTCGTCCTCCGACGCTTCGCGCAGCTCGTCAAGAAGGGCGGCAAACTGCTTCAGCTTACCGGCTCCGCGGCTCAATTCCGCGTACTCGTCGGCATGGCGCACGACCTCGATCATCGGCACGCCCTGCTCAAGCGCGAGGCGCTGCACGGTCTCGACGCTGGTATTGCCGATGCCGCGCGGCGGATTGTTGATAACGCGGCGCAGGCGCAGGTCGTCCGCCGGGTTGTTGATGACCGCGAGATAGGAGAGCATATCCTTGACCTCGGCGCGCTCGAAGAACTTCATGCCGCCGACGACCTGATACGGCACGCCGTTGCGCTTGAACGCGTATTCGAGCGCGTTCGACTGCGCGTTCATGCGGTAGAGGATCGCGCAGTCGCTCCACTTCCTGCCGCGGCTGACGTCCGACATGATGGCGGAAACGACGTAGTTTGCCTCGTCCTGCTCGTTGAACACGGTCCTGATCGTCACCTTGTCGCCGTCGCCCGCATCGGTCCAGAGGTTTTTTCCCTTGCGCGCGGTGTTGTTGCTGATGACGGCGTTCGCCGCCGACAGAATGTGCTGCGTCGAGCGGTAGTTCTGTTCGAGGCGGATCGTGCGCGCGCCCTTAAATTCCTTTTCAAAGCTCAAAATGTTCGTGATGTCCGCGCCGCGGAAGCGGTAGATGCTCTGGTCGTCGTCGCCGACGACGCAGATGTTCCCCTCCGGCCCCACAAGCTGCTTCATCAGCAGGTATTGCAGGCGGTTCGTGTCCTGATATTCGTCGATGAGCACATAGCG
>SVKM01000172.1 GCA_015068465.1 Oscillospiraceae bacterium
CCTTCGAGCGGTGGTAGCCGCTCGAGGCGTAATAGCACAGCGAGAGCTTCTCGCGCACGTTGAGAAAGAGCTTGGAATTGCTGTAGCCGCCGAAGATGAGGTTCGCCAGCGTCATCGCGTGCGCGTCGCCGCTCGACGCGCGGAAGCCCATTGCAAGCTTGCCCTGCGTGACGTCCATCGCTTCGGTGACGCTGTGCACCTCCTGCGGGGGCGCGCAGCGCTCCGCGGCGACGGGAGCGATGCGCTCGCCGTGGGGAAGCCCCGCGAGCCCGCGCGCGAGCGCGTCCTCGACGCGGCTCATTTCCGCGCTGCCGCAGTAAAACAGCTCGACGCGCGCGGTCGTGAGCAAATTCTGATAAAAGTCATAGAGCGCCGCGCCGTCAAGCGCCGCGACCTGCTCCTCCGTGCCGAGGCGGGGGATGCCGTAGCGCTCATGGGCGCACATCTCGCGGATCAGGCGCATATCGGCATAGTCGCGCTTGTCGTCGAGAATGGAGCGGATGGCGTCGATGAGGTTGTCCTTCTCGCCGTCGACGTAAGCGCCGCGGAAGCAGCCGCCGTCGAGCACGGGGCGGAGCAGCACGTCGCCGAGCAGCGCCGCGATCGGCTCGAGCAGCTTTTCGCCGCCGGGGGCGTAGGCGTCGTCGATGAAGCCGGAGAGAAAGCCGAGGCACTGGTTCTCGCCCTTCTTGCGCACGGTGAAGCTCAGCCCCGAGCCGTAGAGCAGGTCGAGCGCTTCGGAGAGCGCGCGCATGTCGGGATAGCGCTCCGTGCCGCGGTGCAGCACGGCGGGCAGCAGCGCGCCCGCGGCGGTCGCGCCGTGCTCGAGCGGCGTGACGAGCTGCACGGAGAGCATGCCTGTTTTGAATTTCGTTGCATGGACGTAGCTGAGATATACGCCCGGAAAAAGCTCTTTGCGGACAGTTTGCATGGCAAAATCCCTTTATCCTGTGATCGCGCCGCTTCGGCGCGGCCTTGCGAAATACAAAGCATTTTATAGCATAACACGATTTTGGAAAGAATACCACCATTTTTCAGCCAAATTTTCCTTGACTTTTCTGCTATGATAGGGTAAACTAATTCCTGTTGTAAAGCGATACCGCTTTACACGGAATCTTGCCAAGGAGGATATTCCCGTGAAAAACCAGACGTTTCGCATGACCATGCTCTTCGATTTTTACGGGGAGCTTCTCACCGACCGGCAGAAGGAATTTTACCAGCTTTACTACGACGAGGACCTGTCGCTGTCCGAAATCGCCGAGAATTACGGCATCTCCCGCCAGGGCGTGCGCGACGTGATCGTCCGCGCCGAGGCGTACATGACCGAGATCGAGGACAAGACCGGCCTTGTCAAGCGCTTCATGCAGTACACCCCGCACGTCGAGGCGATCGAAAAAGCGGCGGGCGAGATCCGGCAGATGAACTACCGGCTTTTTGAGGACAAGCATCTCGAAGAGCTCTGCGCGTCGATCGAAAAAGAGGCGGCGGCGCTCAAGGAATAACGGAGATACATATCTATGGCATTTGAGGGCCTTTCCGAAAAACTCAACAGCGTCTTCAAGACCCTGCGCGGCAAGGGCCGCGTCAGCGAGGAGGACATCAAGCTCGCGATGCGCGAGGTGCGTATGGCGCTGCTCGAAGCAGACGTCAGCTACAAGGTCGTCAAGGACTTCGTCGCGAGCGTCAGCGAGAAGGCGATGGGCCAGGACGTGCTCGACAGCCTTACCCCTGCGCAGCAGGTCATCAAGATCGTCAGCGACGAGCTGACCGAGCTGATGGGCGGCGCGAACGCGCGCCTGACCTATGCGGCGCAGCCGCCGAGCGTCGTGATGATGGTCGGCCTCCAGGGCGCCGGCAAGACGACGAACGTCGCCAAGCTCGCGGGACTGATCCGTGCGCAGCAGGGCAAGCGCCCGCTGCTCGTCGCCTGCGACGTGTACCGCCCTGCGGCGATCACGCAGCTGCAGGTCGTGGGCAAGCAGCTTGACCTCCCCGTCTTCGAGATGGGACAGGCGGACCCCGTCAAGATCGCGCAGGAGTCGCTGCGCTACGCAAAGGACCACGGCAACGACGTCGTGATGCTCGATACCGCCGGCCGCCTCCACATCGACGAGGCGCTGATGGACGAGCTCAAGCGCATCAAGGCGGCGGTCAAGCCGAGCGAGATACTGCTGGTCGTCGACGCGATGACCGGCCAGGACGCGGTCAGCGCCGCCACGGCGTTCGACGAGGCGCTCGGCATCGACGGCGTCGTGCTCACGAAGCTCGACGGCGACGCCCGCGGCGGCGCGGCGCTTTCCATCCGCGCGGCGACGGGCAAACCCATCAAGTTCATCGGCACGGGCGAAAAGCTCGACATGATCGAGCCCTTCCATCCCGACCGCATGGCGTCCCGCATCCTCGGCATGGGCGACGTGATGTCGCTTATCGAGAAGGCGGAGCAGCATTTCGACGAGGAGCAGGCAAAGAAGCTCGAGGAGAAGATCCGCAAGAACCGCTACACGCTCACGGATTACTACGAGCAGATGCAGCAGCTCAAGAGCATGGGCGATCTCAACCAGCTTCTCGGCATGATCCCCGGCCAGCTCGGCAGGCAGATGGCGAACGCGGACATCGACCCCAAGACGATGGCGCACACCGAGGCGATCATCCTTTCGATGACGCCGGAGGAGCGCGAGAATCCGAAGCTCCTAGGCGCGAGCCGCAAAAAGCGCGTCGCGGCGGGCTGCGGCCTTGAGGTCGTGGACGTCAACCGGCTCTTAAAGCAGTTCGAGATGATGCAGGACCTTACCAAGCAGCTCTCCCGCGGCAAAATGCCCAAGGGCCTCGGCAATATTCCGGGCCTCGGCGGCGGGAACAGCGGAAAGATGCACGGCTTCGGCCGCAAGAAACGGTTGAAGTAAACCGCTTCCCACAAGTAAACTTGTTGATTCAATGCCCAAGCATTTTATCAAAAATACAAACAAACATATTATTTGGAGGTAAAAAACAATGGTTAAAATTCGTCTTCGCAGAATGGGCGCCAAGAAGGCCCCTTACTATCGCGTCGTTGTCGCCGACAGCCGCTATCCCCGCGACGGCCGCTTCATTGAGGAGCTCGGCACCTACAATCCCTGCGTGGAGCCCGCTGAGATCAAGATCGACACCGACCGCGCGCTTGAGTGGATCAAGACCGGCGCCCAGCCGACCGAGACCGTCCGCGCGCTCCTGAAGAGAGCCGGCGCGCTGAACTGAGGCGGAGGTCATTTCAAATATGAAAGACTTGCTGCTCTACATCGCCCGGAGCCTGGTCGAGCACCCCGACGACGTGACCGTCACCGAGGTGCAGGGCTCGGACGAGCTTACGTTGGAGCTGCGCGTCGCCCCCGACGACATGGGTAAGGTCATCGGCCGTCAGGGCCGCATCGCCAAGGAGATCCGCACGGTGATGCGCGCCTATGCCCAACGCACCGGCGTAAAGGTATCGGTAGATATTGTCGACTGATGTAAAAAAAGAAGCCGTTTCCGATCAGGAAACGGCTTCTTTTTTTGTCTGTCGAGGCAGCATTTTCCTACTTTAAGTCTATCACAAACTGCATCATATTGCGTCGACGGATAGACCTTCTTGCAGATGTTGTGGGAAAAATGGTATATTGCAAGCGCGAAAAACGCCTGTTTTCCACATGAAAAACGGTAGACTTACAAAATAGACTGATTTTCGACAGCTTATCAAAAATCGATTATTTTTGCGTTCCGTCACGCATTTGCGTGCCGGCGGCGCGCATTTTGGCGCGCGGGTTTGACGACGGGGGCGGCTTGTGCTATAATCCATACGATTTCGCAAAGGAGTTTTTGCCATGGGTTTATTCGACAAAGCGCCCGCGCCGTCGGCGGCGCCCGAGTTCATCGAGGTCGGGCAGATCGTCAACACGCACGGCGTGCGCGGCGAGGTCAAGGTCCAGCCGTGGGACGTGAGCGCCGAACGGCTGTGTACGTTCAAGACCTTTTATCTGGACGGTACGCCCTTTCGCCCGCTGAGCAAGCGCGTACACGGCGAGATGGTGCTTATGATGCTGCCGGAGGTCACGGACATGGACGCGGCGGCGGCGCTGAAGAAGAAGGTGCTGTCCATCAAACGCGCGGAGGTGCGGCTTCCCAAGGGCGAGTACTTCGACGAGGAGATCGTCGGCATGAACGTCTTTAACTATTTCCCGCATTCCTATGTCGGGACCGTGACCGAGGTGCTGACCTATCCCGCCCACAAGCTCTACCGCGTCAAGGGGCCGGAGAAGACCTATCTGATCCCGGCGGTGAAGGATATCTTCATCGCGGACATCGACCCGAACGCGCGCGAGATCACGGTGCGCATGATGGAGGGGCTGGAAACCGATGACGAGTGAGGGCTGTGCGATGCGGATCGACATTATGACGCTGTTTCCCGAGTCGGTGGACGCGATGCTGAACGTCAGCATTTTGGGCCGCGCGCAGGAGCGCGGGCACATCGCCATCGCGACGCACCAGATCCGGGAGTATACGACCAACAAGCAGATGCAGGTCGACGACTATCCCTACGGCGGGGGCCGCGGCGCGGTCATGCAGGCGGACCCGCTTTACCGCTGCCACGCCGACGTCGTGGAGAAATACGGCGCGGGCCACACGATCTACCTCTCGCCCTGCGGGCGCGTGTTCACGCAGGCGGTGGCGCGGGAGCTCAAGGAGAAGTACGACCACCTGATCCTGGTGTGCGGCCACTATGAGGGCGTGGACCAGCGCTTCCTCGACGAGTGTGTGGACGAGGAGATATCCATGGGCGACTTCGTCGTCACCGGCGGCGAGATCCCGGCGATGGCGCTGACCGACTGCGTGTGCCGCATGGTGCCGGGCGTGCTGCCGGAGGAGGAGTGCTTCACCGAGGAATCCCACTGGGACGGGCTGCTGGAGTACCCGCAGTACTCCCGTCCCGACGAATGGCACGGGCGGCGTGTGCCCGACGTGCTACTCTCCGGGCACCACGAGAACGTCGCCAAATGGCGGCGCAAGGAGAGCTGGAAGCGCACAATGGCGCGCCGCCCCGACCTCTGGGCTAAATTCGACGAAAGCAAGCTCACGACCAAGCAGGAAAAAAAGCTCCTCGCCGAAGCAAAGGCGGAATATGCAGAAGAAACCGGCGTCACGCTTCCGTGACGCCGGTCTTTCTCATATCCGATCACGCGATGCGGATCGCGCCCGCGTAGTATGTAGAGTAGTACTTTTCGGAGAGGGAATTGGTGTAGACCCTGCCCACGCTGTAGCGCGCGTGGATGATCTGACCGTTTCCGACGTAGACGGCGACGTGGTTGATGCTGCCGCCGCTGCTGGGGCTGGAGAAGAACACCAGATCGCCCGGCTGGAGCTCGGAGCGGG
>SVKM01000001.1 GCA_015068465.1 Oscillospiraceae bacterium
GGATGGCGTGGCGCACGCGGTTGCTGACGAAGGTCTCCTCGCGCGCGCAGTCGAGGCGCACGCAGCGCCCGCCGACCTGCGTGGAGCACCACGCGCACAGCGGCTCGTAGAGCGCGTCCTGCTTGTTGCCGAAGCCGCCGCCGATGTAGGGCTTGATGATCTCGACGTCGCCCCACGGGCGGCCGAGCGCCTGTGCGACGATGCGGCGGATGATGTGCGGGATCTGCGTCGAGGCGACGACGACGAGCCGGTCGCCCTCCTGCCAGGCGAAGCAGCCGTGGTTTTCGATGTGGCAGTGCTGCACGGTGGGCGTGTCGTACCACTTGTCGACGCACACGAGCCCGGGTTCCTTGATGGCGGATGAATAGTCGCCCTTTTTCATGTCGGTGTGCTTCAAGACGTTGTTCGGGTACGCCTCGTGGAGCTGCGGCGCGCCGGGCTCCATCGCCTTTTGCACGTCGAGCACGAAGGGAAGCTCCTCATACTCGACCTTGAGCGCGCGCACGCCCTGATTCGCCGCGACCTCGTTCTCCGCGATCACGACCGCGACGTCGTCGCCCCAGTAGCGGACGTGGCGGTTCAAAAGATGCCGGTCGGCGACGTCCTGATGCCCCGGGTCCATCGACCACGGATGCCCCGCGGTCGGGAACGGGATGTCCGGCACGTCAAAGCAGTCGAGCACCTTCACCACGCCCGGGATCGCCTCCGCCGCGCTTTTGTCGACGGATTTGACCATGCCGTGCGCGATCTCCGCGTGCTTGATGCGGACGTAGAGCGCATCGGCGGGAACGCGGTCCTCATAGTATTTTGTCCGCCCGCTCGCCTTGTCAAACGCGTCGACGCGGACTTCGCTTCTTCCTACCTTGTTCATGGCGTTCGCCCTCCTTACGAGAGAGTAAAAATGGTTGACTTGTATATACTAAATTTGCTACATTGAAACGGGTGATAAAAGTGTCAGAGCAAAACAAGCTTCGCGTCGGCTGCGTCGTGATGGCGGCGGGAAACGCCGAGCGCTTCGGAGAAAACAAGCTTGCCGCCGTCGTGAGCGGCAAAACGCTCATTGCGCGCGCATTGGACGCCGTACCGGCGGAAAAGCTCGCCGCCGTCTGCGTCGTGACGCAGTACGACGAGGTGGAGGCGCTGGCAAAGCGCTACGGGTTCCGCTGCGTGCGCAACGACCGCCCGCAGGACGGCCTGAGCCGCACGGTGCGCCTCGGCACCGAGACGCTCGGCGGGATGTGCGACGCGATCGCGTATCTGGTCTCCGACCAGCCGCTGCTGCGGCGCGAGAGCGTCGCGGCGCTCGTCGATTTCTACCGCGCGCATCCAAGCAGCATCGTCGGCGCGGGCCACGGCGGGAAACGGGGGAACCCGTGCATCTTCCCGGCGAAATACTTTCCCGAGCTTTGCGCGCTTACGGGCGACACCGGCGGCAGCGCGGTCATCCGAAAGCACGAAGGCGAGCTGCTGCTCTTTGAGATCGGGAAAGAAGAGCTTACCGATGTGGATACCAGGGAATCGCTTGAGCGATTGGGGAAATAACGCGCCAGGCGCGTTATTTCTTTTTTCTGTCGTACGGCGTGCCGTCCAGCGGCAGGCTGAACCGCCGCTCACCGTCGAGCCGGAAGTAGGCGTCCGCGATGGCGGGCGCGGTGGGGATCGACGTGATCTCGCCGATGCCGATGGCGCCGTTCGCCATCTTGAGGCCGGGCTTGTCGACCACGATCGCCTTGACCGGCGGCACATCCGGCGCGCGGAAGAGGCCGAGCGTACCGTACTTCGCCGTCGGCCTGCAGTTGTCGTCGATCGGGTACTGCTCGGTGAGCGCGTAGCCCATCGACATCACGACGCCGCCCTCGATCTGCCCCTCGCAGGAGAGCGGGTTGACCGCTTTGCCGACGTCGTGCGCGGCGACCATCTGCTTGATTCTGCCGGTTTCCTTATCCAGAATGCACATCTGCGTGGCGTAGCCGTAGGCGACGTGCGACACGGGGTTGGGCACGTCCGCGCCGAGCGGGTCGGTCGCGGCGAGGTATTCGCCGTAGAACTCCTGCCCCTTGAGGTCGGCGAGCGTCCTGCCCTTGAGGGCTTCGACCAGCTTTTCGCAGGCGCGGCGCACCGCCTCGCCCGTGATGAGCGTCTGGCGCGAGCCCGAGGTGTCGCCGGAGTCCGGCGCGATCCAGGTGTTGCTGCGCTCGTAGACGATGTCGCCGGGGGCGATCCCCGCGTTGGTGACGACCATCTGCGTCAGCACCGTGCCGAGCCCTTGTCCGATGCAGCTCGCGCCGGAGTAGATATGTACCTTCGCGTCGTCCTCGACGATCAGCTTTGCGCGGCCCCAGTCGGGAAGCCCCACGCCGACGCCCGCGTTTTTCATCGCGCAGGCGAGGCCGACGGGGTCGCCGTTTTTGACCGCCTCGTCGTAGTACGGCTTGACCGCCTCGAGCGTTTCGACCAGGCCGGTTTCGGGGCCGACGATCTGGCCGTTCGGCAGCACCTGCCCGGGCCGGATGGCGTTGCGGTAGCGGATTTCCCACGGCGAAATGCCGACCTTGTCCGCCATCATGTTCAAAAGCGTTTCGGTGGCAAAGCAGGTCTGGGTCACGCCGAAGCCGCGGAACGCGCCGGCGGGCGGGTTGTTGGTATAGTAGGCGGTGCCGTCGATTTCGAAGTTTTCATAGGCATACGGCCCCGCGGCGTGGGTGCAGGCGCGCTCCAAAACCGGGCCGCCGAGCGAGGCAAACGCGCCCGTGTCGGACACGACCTTCGCCTTGACGCCCTGAATGACGCCGTTTTCGTCGCAGCCCATCGTAAAGTCCATCCACATCGGATGGCGCTTGGGGTGGACGAGGATCGACTCCGCGCGCGAGAGCTTGACCTTGACCGGCACCCTCGCGACATAGGCGATCAGCGCCGCGTGGTGCTGCACGGACATATCCTCCTTGCCGCCGAAGCCGCCGCCGACGAGCTGGTTTTCCACGAGGCAGTGCTCGTAGTCCACGCCGAGCATCGCCGCGCACTCGTGCAGCGTCGTGTGCGCGCTCTGGTCGGTGGTAAGCAGCTTCACGCCGCCGCTTTCCAGCGGCAGCGCCACGCAGCACTCCGGCTCCAGGAACGCGTGCTCCGTCCACGGGGTCTCGAAGTGCGCGGTGACGACGTATTTGCTCTTTGCGATCGCGCCCTCCGCGTCGCCGCGGGAAACGTGCTTGTGCGCCTGTATGTTGTTCTCGTCCGTTTCAAACACCAGCGGCGCGTTCTCCGCCGCCGCTTCGACGGGGTTATGCACCGCGCTGAGCACCTCGTACTCGACCTTGACGAGCTTCTTTGCCGCCTCCAGCGTCTCCTGATCGCGCGCGCACACGAGCGCGACCGCGTCGCCGAGGTAGTGCGTGATCTCGCCGACGGGAATCAGCGTCGGCTGGTCCTTCTTGATGTGTCCGACATAATTCTTGCCGGGAATGTCCTTCGCGGTCAGCACGCACACGACGCCGGGCAGCGCCTCCGCCTCGCTTGCGTCGATCGAGAGCACGCGCGCGCGGGGATACTGGCTGCGCACGGCGCTGCCGTAGCACATGCCGTCGACATAGACGTCGTCGGGATACTTTCCGTAGCCCTGCACCTTCTCCGCCACGTCGATGCGGTGGACGCGCGAGCCGACCTGATAATCGTCCGCGCCGGCGCCGGGGATCTTCCCCTCGCGAAAGACCTTCGCCGCGAGCAGGATGCCGTCGAGGATCTTCACATAGCCCGTGCAGCGGCAGATGTTGCCGCGGATGGCAAACGCCGCCTCCTCGCGCGTCGGGTCCGGATTCTGGTCGATGAGCCCCTTGGCGCACATCACCATGCCGGGAATGCAGAAGCCGCACTGTACCGCGCCCGCCTCGCCGAAGGCGTAGGTATAAACGTCCTTTTCCCAATCGGAAAGCCCCTCGACCGTCACGACGCTCTTGCCGTCGAGCTTGTCGGTCTGCGGGACGCACGCCTTCGTCGCCTTGCCGTCGATCAGCACGGTGCAGGTGCCGCAGGCGCCCTCGCTGCACCCGTCCTTGACGCTCGTGAGGTGCAGCGTGTCGCGGAGATACCGCAGCAGCTTCTGATTTTTCTCGACCGTGACGCTCTTGCCGTTCACCGTAAATTGAGCCATAGCGCACCTCTTTGCAAATAATGCCAAAAATTTGTTAGGGAGCCTAAAGAATTTTATTCATTATATCACACTCCTATTAAATTGCAATCGGAAATCCGCCCCTGCGTGATACTTTCCGAAATATTACGAAAAGAGCCGCGCCCGAAGGCGCGGCTCCTTGCATTTGGCGGAAAACCAATCACTTTTTGAGCGTGAGCGTGTATTCGCCGTCCGCTTCGTCTACGGTGACGGTGTAGCCGACGGTCGCGGCATAGCGCGTGATGTTCTCCACGCACACCATGGCGTCGACCTTGACCTGCAATTCAGCGGGGCTGTTGCCGCGCTTGACGGCGTCCTGCACCATCACGACGGGGATGGGGCAGCTCTGGCCTCTTGCGTCGATCATCTTATTTGCCCTCCTTTTTGAGCATGGAAGAATTCAGCAGGGAAATGACCAGCAGCACGGCGAAGCCGATGAACACGGCGACCTTGCCGTTCGTGCCGACGCCGCCGACCTTGTAAACGCCGTCCGTGAGGCTGTCCGCGCTGCCGGCGAGCTTGAAGTTGTGCACGAACGCCGCGCCGACGAGCATGCCGAGCACGGTCACGGCGCTATCGCCGTTGCCCTCGCCGGCCAGGATCAGCTGGCGCAGCGGGCAGCCGCCCAGCAGCACGCTGCCCCAGCCGACGAGCACCATGCCCAGCAGGTTCCACAGCTCGCTGGAGTGGGCGATGGGCTGGGAGAGCGTCGAGAAGCCCGTGAACTTGCTCAGCACGACATTGCCGAGCAGCACGGTCACAAAGATCGCGCCGAAGCCGGAGATCAGGTTGAAGTCGCGGAACATCACGGCGTCGCGCATGCCGCCGACCATGCACAGCCTCGACTTCTGCGCGAGCGCGCCGACGACGAGCGCCACGAGCAGGGAAACGAGCGCGGGCGCGTACTTCGAGCCGGGGCCGCTTTCGGAGAACGCGAAGAGCGCGGGCGCGGCGAGGAAGAGGACGAACAGCACGGCGAGCAGGCACGGCAGCGCGAAGCCCTCGGTCTTCGCGACCTCATAGGTGCGCTTGAGCGTGAAGCCCTTTTTGAGGAAGAACACGCCGATGAGGATGCCGATAAAGAAGCCGGCAAGCCCCACAAAGGCGTTGAGGTCGCCGCCGCCCATGCGGATGACCATGCGCAGCGGGCAGCCGAGGAACACCAGCGCGCCGATCATCACGAACGCGCCGAGAACGAAGCGTGTCGCGGGCGAGGAGCCGGCGCGCGCCTTAAATTCCTTCGAGGCGAGCGACATGACCGTCGAGCCGAGCACGAGGCCGACGATCTCGGGGCGGAAATACTGTACGGGCGCCGCGGTGTGCAAGTGCGTCGCACCCGCGATGTCGCGGATGAAGCACGCGATGCAGAAGCCCATGTTGGCGGGGTTGCCGAGCGCGGTGAGCAGCACCGCGGCGACGCCGACGACCACGCCGGAGACCAGCACCCAGGGGTTGATGCGTTTGGACATTTTTCTCTTCTCCTTCCGGCCGCCCGTTGGCGACCGTTATACATTCTAAAGTATCACGAGGGAAATGTCAAGCGCCCGCCGAAGCGGGCGCTCTTTCTCTGTTCCGCCGCGCCGCGTCAGCAACCGCCGCCCGACGAGACGGTCACGGGGCGATAGTTGTCATCGTAATAGGTGTTCCGCTCCGAGGAATAGTAAAACCTGCGGCTCACGTTGCCGCAAAAAACCACATCGACCAACAGCTCTCTGCTCTCGCCCGCAGGAGTTATCATAGCTATTTGTTCTGTTTTTTGATGCGTCTTTTTGCAATACGGGCAATTCAAGCAATATATCGTCCCTCCCGGCAAGACTATAGGACGCCCCCCTGCGACGGCGTCCAGCATCTCGTCGGGCAGCTCGACGCCCGCCGCGCCCGCGAGCGCCGCCAGCTCGTCCATGCTCCTGCACTCCTTCACCGCGGCCTTCTGCTCGTCCGTGAGGCTGTCCCACATGCCCTCGATCGCGCGGTTCAGCTCGGTCATTTTATTCTCGTCCATGGTAGCAGCTCCTTTCTTTTTCAGCCGAAAACGCGACCGGACCCATCATGTTTTGCGGTGCAAAACATACGGAAACGCGCGTTTCCGATCATCTTTCAATGATTGATACGCGGAACTATTCGATGTGGCAGCGATTTGGAAAAATCTTTTGCTGTTTTGAGTATATGGGAAATCTTTGCGGATTGCAAGGGGGAAATCGTACGGCAAAAGCGCCGCGTCAGCGCAGGAAAATGCGCTTGCCGCCGCGGTACGGCTCCGCCGTGCCGATGCGCTGCGCCGAGGGGACGGCGCCTTGCAGCTCGGCAAGCAGCGGCTCTGCGTCCGCGGGGTCGACGGCGATGAGCAGCCCGCCCGCGGTCTGCGGGTCGTAGAGGACGTCCTGGCGGCAAAGCTCCGTGTCGCCGGGGTCGACGTACGGCTCGGCAAAGCTGCGGTTGCGGTACATGCCCTCGGGCAATATGCCGATGCGCGCCAGCTCCACCGCCTCGGGCATGAGGTCGATCGCGCCGACGTCAAGGCGCAGCTCGACGTCGCTGCCCTGCGCCATCTCGAGGCCGTGGCCCATGAGCGAAAAGCCCGTCACGTCCGTGCAGGCGTGGACGCGGTACTTGACCATCGCGTCGCGCGCGGCGCGGTTGAGCGTCGTCATCAGCTCCACCGCGCGCGCCATGCTCTCCGCGGACGCCATGCCGACCTTGGCGGCGGTCGTCAAAACGCCGATGCCGAGCGGCTTGGTGAGCAGCAGCACGTCGCCGGGCTTCGCGCCGCTGTTTGTCAGCACCTTGTCGGGGTGGACGAAGCCGGTCACGGCGAGGCCGTATTTCGGCTCGTCGTCCAAAATGCTGTGCCCGCCGGTGATGATCGCGCCCGCCTCGTACGCCTTGTCGTACCCGCCGCGCAAGATCTCATGCACCGCCTCGGCGGGCATGTCCTTCGGCACCGCCATGATGTTGAGCGCGAGCTTCGGCTCCCCGCCCATGGCGTACACGTCGGACAGCGCGTTCGTCGCGGCGATCTGCCCGAAGGTGTAGGGGTCGTCGTGGATGGGCGGGAAGAAATCGACGGTCTGCACGAGCGCGAGGTCGTCTGTGACCTTGTAAACGCTCGCGTCGTCGCTCTTGTCGAAGCCGACGAGCAGATTGGGGTCGCGGCGCACCTTCATGTCGCCGAGCAGCTGCGCGAGCACGCCCGCGCCGACCTTCGCGCCGCAGCCCGCGCACTTGGCGAGCTTGGTGAGCTTGACTTCATTTTCCATGGTTCATCGCCTCAAAATGCAGAATTGCTTCCAGCACGCCGCCGGCGACGGCGAGCGCCTTGTCGGAAACGAGATCGCAGTAGCTTTTTTCGCCGCGCGGGTCGACGTCGCCGGATTTCATGCCCTGCTTCACGCTTACGCCGTCGGCGAGCAGCCCGCGCAGCACGCCGGAAATGGTCGCCCGCATCGGCGCGCCCGCGACGAAGCCGACGGTTTCTCCCGCCTCGACGCGGTCGCCGATCTTGCGCGCGCTTTCAAATACGCCGTCCGCCGGGGCGCGCAGCACGCGCTCGCCCGCAAAGCCGCCGATAAGGCCGGGAATGTTGGTGTTCGGCAGCGCCGAGCCCGTATAGCAGACGCGCCCGAGCGTGTGCCCGCGCATCGTTTCCACGACCGCGTGGCAGTCCTTCCCCGCCGTAAAGCCCGGCCCCACGCCGACCACGATCGGCGCGTCGGCGATCGACGTGCCGAGGTTGCGCTTGGCGAGGATCGCGTCCGCCAGCGCGTGCGGCTTGAGAGATACGCGGCAGGCGCAGTCCGGGTCGACGAGCACGGGAATGACGCCCTGCGCCCAATACGCGCGCGCTTCCTCCGGGCTGCCCGCGCGCCGCGCGGTCACGTCCTCGACCGTCTGCGCGCCGTTTACGACCGCGTCGGAAAACGCGACCGTGCGGCGGATGGTCGTCGGGCGCGCGATCTCGGTCATCGCGACCGAAAAGCCCGCGCGGTGAAGCCGCAGCGCGACGCCGCTGGCAATATCGCCCGCGCCGCGGATGAGAACGATCTTTTTATCCATTCGTATAGACTCCTTTGTGAAGGCTGCCCAGCACGACGGGCCGGTCCAGCAGCCCGGCGAGCGCTTTCGCCCGCTCATAGGCTTCGTCGGATTCCACCTTGTTGATGTAGACGCGGTCGCCGAGGTTTTCGGCGAGGATGACCCGCGCGGCGAGCGCCGGCGTCACGGCATCGGAAACGGAAGCGCCCGCGCGCTGCGCGTACAGCTCCGGGCGGTGGCAGACGGCGGAGATCGGCTTTCCGAAGCCGTCCGCGCCGACGAGAAGCACGACGCGCTGCGCGTTTGCCGGAACGACCGGCTCGTGCGGCGCGTGCGCCTTGAGCGGCAGGCGCTTCGCGCCGTCCGCCTCGACGAGCACATAGTCCGCGAGCGCCGCCAATTCCTCAAACGACGGCGCCGGCGCGGTCAGCTTGCCGTTTTCGACGGGCGTGCCGGCGCAGACGGCGCCGTGCGCCGCGAGCGCCGCGCGTATTGCCTCCGCGCCGCCGGTGACGAGCGGGTATTGCTCCGGGACAAGAATGTGCGTGGAGGTACAGAGGATGACGCGCCCCTTTTTGCGCAGTTCCTCCGCGAGCGCATAGAGAAGCGTCGTCTTGCCGCCGCCGCCGATGAGCGCGCTCACGCCGCGCCCGATGTTCAGAACGGATGAAACCTGCATCACATCACCAACTCGTAGATCCCGGCGAACTCCACCTTTTCCGCGGCGAGCGCCTCCTCCAGCCGAGGCCGGGCTTCCGCGCCGGCGCACCATGCGATGCCGCAATCGGCGGACAGCGCGCGCGGCGCGGAGATCAGCTTCCCCTCCACCCCGCGCGCGCGGCAGACCTGCTCCGTCGCCATCGCCTCCGCCGTCGTATGGAAGGTGACGACGACGCACGGCTTCTTTTCCCTCATTGTGAACTGCCTCCGCGTTATTCGCCAAAAAGTATCAAGAGGATTATAACAGACTTGTCCCCACTTTACAAGGGGCGGGAAAGTTTGCTATAATCCCTAAAAAAGGAGGGATATCCGTATGGAGAAAACACTTCGCGCCGTTGTGTCCGTCCGGCTGTTCACCGACCGGAAGAGCTTCGGACCCGGCATTGCGGAGCTGCTGCGCCGCGTGGACGAGCACCATTCCCTGCGCGCGGCGGCGCAGTCGATGGAAATGGCGTATTCCAAGGCGTGGACGATTACCAAAAACGCGGAAGAGGGGCTCGGCTTCAAGCTGCTCGTTTCCAGCACGGGCGGAAAGGGCGGCGGCGGCGCAACGCTGACCGGCGAGGCGCGGGAGTTTCTTGAGGCGTACGACCGTTACTGCGCCAAGCTTCGCGCTTACGGCGACAAGCTGCTCGAGGAAGAATTCGCGTTTTATCAACGCGCGAACTGACGGAAAGAAAACACCTGTGGAGCGGCGCCGGCTTTGCGCCGGAAACTGTGGACGAGGAGGCGAAGCAGCGCCGTGACAAACCGGGAAATGCTGGAGATTGCAATGAGGCAGTCCGCGGAGGACATCGGATGCGCCTGCGCGGATTTTACGCGCAACGAGAACGTGGTCGTTCCCTTTCGCCTCGGGGAAAACGCCCGCCGTTACTATAAGCTGCCCATCACCTGCAACCTTGTGTCGTACGGGAATAACATCGTCGCGGCGACGGCGGACGAGGTTTCCGACGTCGTGACGGCGTATATCGGGAAGTACGAGTTCTATCATTGTTTCGAAACGCCGAATCTGCACTGGCTGAACGAACGGCTCATGGAAAAAGGGCACAAGGTTTGCTTTATGGCGGAGTATTATCTTTTCGACGCAGGCAGGGCGCCGAAGCTCGCCTGCGGCTATGAAACGCGCCTCCTGGGGCCGGCGGATTTTGCGGCGCTGTACCTTCCCGAATGGAGCAACGCCCTGTGCGAGGACAGAAAGCAGCTCGACGTCCTCGGCGTGGGCGCGTATGACAACGGAAAACTGATCGGGCTCGCCGGCTGCTCCGCCGACTGTGAGGATATGTGGCAGATCGGCATAGACGTTCTGCCGGCGTACAGGCGGCAAGGGATCGCCTCCGCGCTGACCGGCGCCCTTGCGAGGGAGATCATGGCGCGCGGAAAGGTGCCGTTTTATTGTTCGGCGTGGTCGAATATCCGGTCCGTGCGCAACGCCGTGAAAAGCGGCTTTATCCCGGCGTGGGTCGAAATGACCGCAAAGCCGGCAAAGACCGTTGCGGATATCGTCGGCTGACCGCCGGCGCGCCGGGGGACGGCGAAAAAAGGCGCCGCGCCTCGCACTCGGGATACTCGCGGTGCTCGGCGCGGCGGCTGCCGCTTCTTTTGTATAACGGGAAGCGGGGCAGGGGCCTGAAATGGCTTTTTTATGCCTTCTATCCGGGACACCTTTTGCTTTTGCTCGCGATCAAAAGGCTGATGGGCTGATGCGTCAGCTCTCCCGTCCCTTTCCCCGCAGGCGCCTCGCCTTTGCGACGCCCTTGCTCCACTCGCGCTTTCGGCGCAGCAGGTCTTCGTTGTCCCGCGATTCGTCGCGCAGCTTGCGATAGCTTTCCCAGCGCGACGCGTCCAGCTCGCCCGCGGCGATCGCCGCGCGGATGGCGCAGCCGGGCTCGCGCTCGTGGCTGCAATCGGAGAAGCGGCATTTCCCCAGCAGCGCCTCTACGTCCGCGAAAGCGCTCTCCAGCCCGTCCGAGGACTCCGCCATGCCGAGCTCGCGCATGCCCGGGGTGTCGATGACCAGCACGCCGCTTTGCAAACGGACGAGCTGGCGGTGGGTCGTGGTATGGCGGCCCTTGCCGTCGAGTTCGCGGATGCCGCCGGTCGCCATGACCTCCTCCCCGGCAAGCGCGTTGACCAGACTGGACTTGCCCACGCCGGAGGAGCCGAGAAACACCAGCGTCTTCCCCGGCTGCAGATAGGGGGCGAGCCGCTCCAGCCCCTCGCCGGTCTGCGCGCTGACCGCGTGCGCGGCGACCCCGGGCGCGACGCGCTCCGCCTGCGCGAGAAAGGCGGCGCGGTCGTCCGTCAGATCCGCCTTGGTCAGCACGATCACGGGCTGCGCGCCGGACTGCCACGCGAGCGTGAGATAGCGCTCAAGGCGCCGGAGATTGAAGTTTTGGTTCATCGACTGCAGGAGGAAGACGCAGTCGAAATTCGCGGCGATCGCCTGCTCCTTCACGGTCGGTCCGCTCGCGCGGCGGGCGAAGAAGGATCGGCGCGGCAGGGTGCGCAGGATCTGGCCGTCCCCGTTTTCGACCTCGCGCACCGTCACATAGTCCCCCACCGTGGGGAAGAGCTCTTCGCCCGCGTAGTACGCGCCCGTTTTCAGCCGGGCGTAGGAAAAGCCGCTCGGGCTGACGATCTCATAGCGTTCCTTGTGCTGCGCGGTGATCCGCGCCGGAACGCCCGCAAGCCCCTCCGTGTCCGGAACGGGGCCAAAGTCGTTTATCGTAAGATTTTCGATCAAGGTATGATACCTCCCATTTAAGCTTGTGGTGGAAGCGGATAAAAACAGTCATCATACAACACTCCTTTCGTTTGCCGCCGGCCGGAAAAGGGTACAAAAATACCGCAGACAAGCAGCTCTCGTCATGGCTGCCTCTGCGGTATCCATATATCCGAAAGATACTTTCCTGCGCGCAGAAAAGCAAACGGGGACAAGCGCCCCGGAAAGCCCTGCGCCGATATTCACTTAGCCGGTGACGACCTCGCAGACAGACATACTTTGTATCTCCTTTCCGATCCGCCTTCGCGGATCCTTGCTGACCTAACTGTAGCACCGAAGGCGCGCGCTGTCAATCTGTTTTTGCGGCCGCCGTTTTGCGCTGGACGCTGCGCGCGGAAGGTGCTATAATAATTTTGCTGTGTCGATATTTGCGCAATACGCTATGGTCCGAAAACAGGAGGGCCCGATATGAAGGCAAAAAAATGTTTCGCGCTGCTGCTCGCCGCGCTGTCGCTCCTCGGCGTTGTTCTCGCGGGATTTGGCGCGGGCGGCGCGGCGTCCGCGTCCGGCTCCGGCAAGTATTCGGAGGGCGTGAACGCAAGATGCGAGATCACCGGCTATCACCGCTATCAGGGTGAAAACAGCGGCTGCTTTCTCTCCAAAGGGGACAAGGTCGCCGTGATCTCGCCGTCCGAGCTGCCGACGCGCAAGCGGGTCGACGCGACGGTCAACGGCCTCAGGGCATGGGGCTTCGTTCCGGTGACGGGGAAATATGTCTGTCCGCAGACGCGCACGCTCGACGAGCTGATCGCGGATCTCACCTGGGCGCTGAACGATCCCGCGATCAAGGCGGTCTTTTGCGTGAGAGGCGGCTCCGGGGCGTCGGACGTGATGGACGCGGTCGCGCTGGAGCTGATCCGAAACGCGAACAAGCCGATCATCGGCTACAGCGACATCACGGTCTACCATTCCGCCTGGGCAGCGGCAGGCGTCCCGTCGATCCACGCCGGCATGAGCGATGCGTTCACCTATATCACCGACGCCTGCGCGAAGGCGGAGCGCCGCATGATGACGGGCGATATACCCTCGTACCGCTGCACGGCGAATACGCCGTGCGTCAACGGCGAGGCAACGGGCGTCCTGCTCGGCGGCAACCTGTCCACCTTCGTTTCGGTGCTCGGAACGGAATATGACTGCACCCGGACGGACCAGCCGTACATCCTCTTTTTTGAGGACGTCGACGACAACATGCGGGAGATCCACCGCTACCTTACGATCCTGAAGCATCTGGGCGTTCTGGACCGGGCGTCCGGGATCGTCTTCGGCGAATGGACGGACCTTCCGGTGGACGGTGAAGGCAACTTCGGCGCGGTGCGCGGCGGAACATTCCAGTCGGTGGCGGACATGATCTACCGGGAGTTCCTCGTCGACCCGAGCATTCCCGTGGCATTCGACTTTCCCGCCGGGCACGCCAGGGTCAACTACCCGCTGCTCATGGGCGAAACGGTCAAGCTCAGCGTTTCCGACGGCGTTTACACGCTGGAGTGGGTCGAGGGAGCGAAGAGCGCGGGCGACTGATTTTACGGGGAAATAGCGGAGGACAAACGGTATGGAGATGAAGGTGCCGTTCGGGACGGCTGAGCCGATCCCGTTTCGGGAACACGGCTGCGAAGAGGAATTTCTGGCGCGGGTGCGCGGGAGCGCGGAGGTTTCCGCGCTCCCGGCGGGCTTCGGCGAGGGTACGGACGCGGAGAGCGCGCTCAAAAAGATGATTGCGGCGCTGGTCCCGGACTGCTTCGCGCGCTGGCCCGAGGGAAAGCTCATCATGGGCTCCGGCAACCGCGAGATACTGGGCGGTCTGCTCGAAGCGGCGCTTGCCGCAAAGGGCGTGACGGCGAAGGTCGAGATCCGCGGCGTCGACCTTGTGGAAGGGCAGATGGACGCCTATATGAACGCCTGCGGCGAGGCGCTGCGGGAGAGCGTTTCCCCGTCCGTCCGCACGGACGGCCTCACGGACGAGGCGCACGGGCCGCTGATCGGCTTTTCCTACGGCCGCTTCTCGCACAGCATGACGATGGGCGGCAGCTCGTCGAGCGGGGACGAGCTCAACTGGAACCGCGACGGCAGCATCATCCTGACGAGCAGCTTCAGCGGCGGCGGGAACGACACGCGCCTTGAGTACCGCGTCAAGCCGGAGTGTGCGGAGAAGGTGCGCGCCTTCGTCGCGGAAAAGCACCTCGCGGCGCTCTCGAAGCAGAAGATCCCGACGCCGGCTGCCTTCGACAACTTTACCAGCTCGTCCTTCCGCATGACCTTTGACGACAGCGCCCTCGGCGGCAGCGCCTTCGAAATGCTGCACATTGATTGCGGCCCGGCGGGCATGACCTTCCGCAAGCTCGAGGACGAGGCATGGGAGCTGCTCAAGGAGTGCCGGGAAACCGGGGAGTGCATCGTGCGCGAGGAAAAGGAGATCGGCGGCGCGTTCGGCGGCATGACGGGCTTTCCGGGAATGATGGGCGGCGGCATGGGCGCGGACATTGGCATGGGCGCCGCGTGGACCTGCGGCAAGTGCGGCCGCGCCGGGAACACGGGCAGATTTTGCCCCGAGTGCGGCAATCCGCGGTAGGCGGACAGGCACGAACGAAAAGAAAAAACGCGGGGAAAGAACGCACCGTTCTTTCCCCGCGTGCTTTTTACGATTGCTGCGATCCCGTTTCTCGCTTACGCGATCTGCGCGACGAGCGCGGTCATCGCGTCGAGGCTCAGGGGGACGTCGGACATCACGGCGTAGCTGTAGCCGCCGTCCGTCCAGATCGCGGTGCTGACCGTCCCGGCGTCGCCCTTGAGGGTGACTTCGTACTCGCCCACGGCGATCGTTCCGACCTCGGCGTACTCGTTGTAATCGCTGCCGATCTCCTCGATCGCGGCAGGCTCATCGACCGTGTTGACGCCGTCGTTCGACGCTTTCGCGGACGCGCTTCGGCGCCCTTCTGTCCTGTAAACAACTGAGGTTGGCAAAATGCTGCAAAATTTTTCAAATATTTTGAAACACGTTTGTTTTTGCGAATGGTAAACGCCGCGCCAAGGCGCGGTTTATCGAATTAATGGTTGTCTTTCCGGGGAAAAGAGGATATAATCCCATTATTATTGTTTCCATTTATTACATGCTCTTCGGGCGATGAACGGAGGCTTTTATGAGCGTTGCGCCGATTCGGAAAATACTGGCGGGGGCCCTGGCGGCCGCGCTTGCGCTTGCGGCGGCCGGCTGCGCGGGAAATGCGCGGAAAGCGGCGCCCGCGCACGACGATTCCCTGCAACGGGTGATGCTCGAAGAAAGAGAACTCGTCATGGGGCTTGACGGCACCTTTTCGCCCATGGCGTTTACCGATGAATCGGGAGAGATCGTCGGGTTTGACGTCGATGTGGCGCAGGAGGTCTGCGACCGCCTCGGCATCCGGCTTGTGAAGAAGGTCATCGACTGGTCGACCAAGGAAGACGCCCTGAACAGCGGGGAGATCGACTGCATCTGGGGCGCCATGTCCGCCACCCCCGCGCGCGCCGAAGCGATGAACCTGTCGGATCCGTACATGCAAAACGAGCTTATCTTCGTCGTCTCGCGCAACAGCGACGTGAGGGTGATGGACGACCTCAGGGGCAAGAGGGTCGGCGTGCAGCCCGCCTCCACGGTAGAGGAGGTGCTCGAGGCGTCCGACATCTATCCTGATATTACGGTCGTGCTCACCGACCACGACAACCTTTTGCGGAAGCTGCAGGACGGGGAACTGGACGCGATTCTCACGGATTCGGTGCTTGCGTACTATTTTCTGTACACAAGCGAAGAGCAGTATTACGTCCTGTCCGACAGCCTGGGCGAAGAGGGGTACGTGATCGGCTTCCGAAAGGGCGATCAGGCGCTGCGGGACAAGGTACAGGAGATCATCTACGAAATGGGCGCGGACGGAACGCTCGGCGAGATATGCAGGAAGTGGTTCGGCTGCGATATTACGATCGTGCGCTGACACGAACTTGAAGGCAGGTGCGCCATGACGGAAAAGAAAAAACTCAGCCTCGCCTCGCGCAACATCATAACGACGACGATCCTCATCGTATTCTTTCTGGGCGTGATCCTCGCCTATTATACGATGCTCTATTCCGAAACGCGGCAGCGGATCATCAAAAGCGGCGAGCTCAGCGCCCTGACCTCGGCGGAGCAGATCGACAAATACCTCTCCGGAGGTATCGACATCATCCGCACGGCGAGCTATGTGCTCGACGACATGATCCGCGACGGCCGTTCCCAAAAGGATATCCACGATTATCTGACGAGCCAGTCGCCCGCCATCATCAGAGTCATGTCCGGGAACACCGCCGGATTGTACGGCTACTTTAACGGCGAATATCTCGACGGTCTGGACTGGCAGCCCGAGGAGGGCTACGACCCCACGGTGCGCCCGTGGTACATCGGCCCGAAGGCGAGCATCGGCAGGGTCGCCGTCGTCGACCCGTATCTCGATCTGGACTCCATGACGATCATGGTCGCGTTCGGAAAGACCCTCTGCGACGCGAAGAGCGTGGTTGCGATCGACTTCTCCATGGCGCCGCTCCAGTCCATCATGGAGGGGCTTGTCGAATCGGGCGATTCGGACATGGCGATCGTCCTCGACCGAAAGTTTCAGGTCATCGCCCATTCCGACGAGCAAGAGGTGGGGAAAAGCTATGCCTCGGAGAGCGGCACCTTCGGCAGCGCGCTCATTCAGGGCCTCCGCGCGTCGGAGGAGGATTTCTTCTCGATGCGGTACGACGGCGCGGAATACATTGTTTACACGGTGCCGGTGGCAAACAACTGGGTCTGCCTTTCGGTGTGCGACGCGACGAACGAGTTCGGCCAGCTCGAAACCACGCTGATCTTTACGATCGTCGCCTCGCTTCTGGTCGTCTGCGTGCTGCTTTTTGTCATGCGCCACGCCAATCGGAAGGCGCAGATCGCGCAGCAGCTGATGGAGAACCTCTCTCAGGCGGAGAGCGACATCAAGGAAAAAGAGGGCCAGCTCGGCGAGATCAGCAAGGTCGCCTTCCGCGACGCGCTGACCGGAGTCGGCAGCAAGGCGGCGTTCAACCAGCTTGCCGAAGAGCTCTCGCCGCAGATCGCGGCGGGAAGGGCTGCGCTCGCGGTCGTGATGGTGGACGTCAACAACCTCAAATACGTCAACGACAACTGCGGACACGACAAGGGAGACGAATATCTGCGCGGCTGCTGCCGGATCATCTGCGAGACCTATAAGCACTCTCCCGTGTTCCGCGTCGGCGGCGATGAATTTGTCGCCGTGCTGCGAAACGCGGACTACGAAGAGCGCGCAAAGCTGATCGAACAGCTTAACGACACCTTTGAGCAGGCGTATGCGCAGGAAGACAAGTCCCCGTGGGAGCGTTACTCCGCTGCGGCGGGCATGGCCGAATGCGAGAGCGGGGACAAATCGCTCGATCAGGTGTTCAAGCGCGCGGACAAGGCGATGTACGGGGCAAAGCAGGCGTTTAAGACGACGCACGGCAGCTATCGATAACGGCCCGCGGGCCATTTGCGGGTATTTGCGCGAAAAGGCGACCGCGCGACGGCACGGAGAAACAAAAGGCGGATCGACGCCGCAGCGAGCCGGAAAGGGTTTCTTTCCGGCTCGCTGTGTGTTATGATCGGGAAAGCGGGACGGAAAGGCGGTCGGGCAAAGCCGCGCGCCCTGCCGGAGCCGGAATGCGCGTTTTGTGAAAACACCGTTGACTTTTGGTAATAAAAGTGCTAAAGTGCGAAAGTGCGGAAGCGGCGGAGAACGCCGCATACCGCGGGGGAAAGGAAATGACGATGGATCTACAGCAGGCAAGAGACGAAATACGCGCCGCGGACGAGGAGATGGCGAAGCTCTTTCTCCGGCGCATGGCGGCGGTGAGCGAGGTCGCGGCGTATAAGAAGGAGCACGGCCTGCCCGTGTTCGACGCCGCGCAGGAGGAGCGCGTGCTGCAAGGCCGCGCCGCGCTGATCGCCGACGACGAGCTGCGCTCGTATTACGTGCAGTTCCTGCGCCATACGATGGACGTGTCCAAGCAGTACCAGCACCGGCTGATGGACGGGCTGCGCGTGGCATACAGCGGCGTGGAGGGCGCGTTCGCGCACATCGCCGCGCAGCGCATCTTTCCTGCCGCGCACTCCGTGCCCTACGCCTCGTTCGAGGACGCCTACAACGCCGTGACGGACGGCGCGTGCGACGTTGCGGTGCTGCCCATCGAAAACAGCTACGCCGGCGAGGTGGGGCAGGTCGTGGATCTGATGTTCCGCGGCAGCCTCTACGTCAGCGGCGTATACGATCTCTACATTACGCAGAACCTGCTCGGGACGCCCGACGCGACGATCGACGGCGTCCGCACGGTGCTCAGCCATCCGCAGGCGCTGCTGCAATGCAAGGGCTATCTCGATTCCCACGGCTTTGAGGCGCACGCGGCGGACAACACCGCCGTCGCCGCGCAGGTGGTGGCGGAAAAGGGGGACAAGAGCCTTGCCGCCATCGCGAGCGCCGACACCGCAAAGCTCTACGGGCTCAAGATCCTCGACCACGACGTGAACGAGAGCCGCGCGAACACCACGCGCTTCGCGGTCTTCACCCGCGCGCAGGGAAGCCCCGACGAGAAGCGGGAGGGCGGCGCGTTTTTGCTGCTCTTCACGGTCAACGACGAGGCGGGCGGCCTGGCGAAGGCGATCAACGTCATCGCGGCGCATCATTTCAACATGCGCGTGCTGCGCTCGCGCCCGATGAAAAATCTGCCGTGGCATTATTACTTCTATGTCGAAGCGGAGGGGGACGACACCTCGCAGGACGGGCGGGACATGCTCGAAGCCCTGCGCGAGGTCTGCCCCATCCTCAAGGTCGCGGGGCACTACAGCGCCGCGGAGAATACGCAGCAGGGAGGCGAAACGATATGACGATCCGCATGGAGTTGGGACGAAACAGCTACGACATCGTCATCGAGGACGGCTGCCTTGCGCGCGCGGGGGAACGGCTGGATCTTGCGCGCCGCGTGCTGGTCGTGACGGACGACGGCGTGCCGCCGGCGTACGCGCAAAGGCTCGCCGGACAGTGCAAAACGGGCGTCGTCGCGACGGTTGCGCACGGCGAGGGGAGCAAGAGCCTCGACACGCTGCAAACGCTGCTGCAAACCATGCTGGACGCGGGCTTTGACCGCGGCGACTGCGTGTGCGCCGTGGGCGGCGGCATGACGGGCGACCTCGCGGGTTTCGCCGCGGCGAGCTATATGCGCGGCGTCGATTTTTACAACCTCCCGACCACGGTGCTCAGTCAGGTGGACAGCTCCGTGGGCGGCAAGACCGCCGTGAATTTCGGCGGCGTGAAGAACATCGTGGGCGCGTTTTGGCAGCCGAAGGCGGTGCTCATCGACCCTAAGACGCTCGCGACGCTCCCGCCGCGCCAGACCGCGTCGGGGCTCGCCGAGGCGGCAAAGATGGCGCTGATCGCGGACAGGGAGCTTTTTGAACTGTTTGAAACGCAGGACGTTTCAAGCTGCATGGAGCGCGTGATCGAGGGCTCCGTGCGCATCAAAAAGAGCGTTGTGGAGCGGGACGAGCGCGAGAGCGGGCTGCGCCGCGCGCTCAACTTCGGGCACACCATCGGCCACGGTATCGAGAGCGCGACGGAGCTCACGCACGGCGAGAGCATCGCGCTCGGCATGCTGCCGATGTGTTCGGACGCCGTGCGGCCGCGGCTTTTGCGCGTGATGGAAAAGCTCGGCCTTCCGACCGAGGTGCGCGCCGACCGCGAAAAGGTCTACCGCGCGATGCTGCACGACAAGAAATCGGACGCGGGCGCGCTGACGGTCGTGCGTGTGGACGAGGCCGGCTCGTTCCGCATGGAGCGCGTGGAGCCGGAGGCGCTGAGGCCCTGCATCGAAATGGTGGTGAAGGCATGAAAAATACGTTTGGAACCAGCGTGGCGGTGACGCTTTTCGGGGAGAGCCACGGCACGATGCTCGGCGCGGTCGTCGACGGGCTTGCCCCGGGCGTCCCTGTGGACGAGGCGTTTATCGCGCATCAGCTCTCCCTGCGCCGCCCGTGGGGCGACGTCTCCACCGCGCGCGTGGAGCCGGACCGGTTTCAGATCGTCAGCGGCGCGTTTGAGGGGAAGACCACCGGAACGCCGCTGACCATCCTCATTCCCAACGAGAACGCGAACAGCGGCGACTACGCCGCGACGCGCGCGCTTGCGCGCCCGGGACACGCGGACTATACCGCGTACGCCAAGTACCACGGCTTTGAGGACTATCGCGGCGGCGGACACTTTTCCGGCCGTGTGACCGCGGCGCTCGTCGCGGCGGGCGCGGTGGCGCTCACGGCGCTGCGCGGGCGCGGCGTCCGCATCGGCACGCACATCGCGCGCTGCGCCGGCGTTTCGGACGCGCCGTTTTCGGAGAACGCGGACGCGGAGATCGCGGCGCTGAACGAAAAGACCTTCGCCGTGCTCGACGAGGCGCGGGGCGAGGCGATGCGCGCCGCCATTGCCGAGGCTGCGCAGGAGGGCGACAGCGTGGGCGGCGTGCTGGAAACCCTTGTGACGGGCGTCCCCGCCGGCGTGGGCGAGCCGTGGTTCGACACGCTCGAGGGCATGCTTGCGCACGCGCTCTTTTCGATTCCCGCCGTCAAGGGCGTGGAATTCGGGGACGGCTTCGCCATGGCGGAGGCGCGCGGCAGCGCGTGCAACGACGCGTTTTTCATGGACGGCGGGCAGGTCAGAACGAAAAGCAACCACAACGGCGGCGTCAACGGCGGCATTTCCAACGGCATGCCGCTGCGCGTGCGCTGCGCGGTCAAGCCGACGCCGTCGATTTTCAAGGAGCAGCAGACGGTCGACTTCCTGCGCGGGGAGGACGCTTCGCTCGCGCTGCGCGGGCGGCACGACCCCGCCATCGTCCACCGCGCGCGCGTGGTCGTGGACAGCGTGTGCGCGCTCGCGCTGTGCGACGCGCTGGCGCTGCGCTTTGGAACGGACTGGCTGGGAGGAAACGCATGAAATGCGGGCTGCTGGGCGAGAAGCTGGGGCACAGCTTTTCGCGGGAGATACACGAGAAGCTCGGACGCTATTCCTACGAGCTTATTGAGGTCGCGCCGGACGCGCTGGACGCGTTTCTGACGCGGCGGGAATTCGACGGATTGAACGTTACCATTCCGTACAAGCAGGCGGTGATCCCGTACCTCGACGAGATCAGCGGGCGCGCGGCGCGCATCGGCGCGGTGAACACCATCGTCAACCGCGACGGAAAGCTGTACGGCGACAACACGGACTTCGGCGGCCTAACGGCGCTCATCGGGCGCATGGGACTGACGCTCGCGGGAAAGACCGTGCTCATCTGCGGTACGGGCGGCACGAGCAGGACCGCCCTCGCCGCGGCGGAAGCGCTGGGCGCTGGGCGCGTCGTGCGTCTGAGCCGCAGCGGCCGCGAGGGAGCCGCGACCTATGAGGAAGCCCGCGCGCGCTTTGCGGACGCGGACGTGCTGATCAACACGACGCCGGTCGGGATGTATCCGAACGTGAACGGAACGCCGGTCGATCCCGCGTGGTTCCCCGGGCTTACCGGCGTGGTGGACGTGGTCTACAACCCGCTCACGACGCGCCTCGTGCGCCTCGCCCGCGCGCGCGGCGTCGCGGCGGAGAACGGGCTTTACATGCTCGTCGCGCAGGCGGTGCTCGCGGCGGAGGCGTTCACGGGCGAGCGCTTCGGCGCGGAAACGATGGAGAGGATCTACGGCGAGCTTCTCTTCGGCAAGCGCAGCATCGTGCTCACAGGCATGCCGGGCAGCGGGAAGAGCACGCTCGGCCGCCTGCTTGCGTCGCGGCTGGGGCGCACGCTGACCGACACGGACGAGAGGATCGTTGCGCGCGCGGGAATGCCGATTTCGGAGATCTTTCAAAGCCGGGGCGAAGCGTATTTCCGCGACCTCGAAGCGCAGGCCGTCGCGGACGCGTGCCAAACGCCCGGCGCGGTGATCGCCACGGGCGGCGGCGCGGTGCTGCGCGCGGAGAACGTGGACGCGATGAAGCAAAACGGCGTCGTTGTTTTCCTCGACCGCCCGCTCGAAGGGCTTTTGCCGACGGACGACCGTCCGCTCGCGGACGATAAGGAGAAGCTGCGGCGGCTCTACGCCGAGCGCCTGCCGGTCTACCGCGCGGCGGCGGATGTGACGGTGAGCGTACGCGGAACGCCGGAGGAAACGGCGGACGATATTCTGAACAGGCTGCGCGCCATGGGGAGAGAACAAGCATGAAAATACTGGTCATCAACGGGCCGAACCTCAATATGCTCGGCATCCGCGAGCCGGATATCTACGGCGCGGAGACCTACCGCGCCCTGTGCGCGCGCATCGAGGCGTTCGCGCGCGAGCGCGGCGTGGAGGTCGAGCTGTACCAGTCCAACCACGAGGGCGATCTGGTGGACAAGCTCCAGGCCGCCTACGGCGACGCGGACGGCATCGTCATCAATCCCGGCGCGTACACGCACACGAGCGTTGCGCTGCTCGACGCGCTCAAGGCGGTGTCCATCCCCGCGGTGGAGGTGCACATCTCCGACGTGTCCGCGCGCGAGGACTTCCGCCGGGTGAGCTACATCCGCGCCGCCTGCATCGCCACGATCTCGGGACACGGGACGAAGGGCTATCTGGAGGCGATGGAGCTTTTGCTGAAAGAGGCGGGGAAATGACGGTCACGATACGCCCCTCCGCCCCCTCCGGCAGCGTCGCCGCGCCGCCGAGCAAGAGCGCCGCGCACCGGCTGCTTCTGTGCGCGGGCCTCGCGGCGGGCGAGAGCGTCGTCCGCGGCGTCGCGCCGAGCGAGGACGTGCTCGCGACGATGGACTGCCTGCGCGCGCTCGGCGCGGCGTGCCGCTTTGACGGCGATACGGCGCGCGTGGACGGGACGGGGCTTCTGAGCGGAGCGGAAACGCTTTTGTGCCGCGAGAGCGGCAGCACGCTGCGCTTCTTCGTGCCGCTGTGCCTGCTCGACGGGCGGGAGCGGACGCTTGCGGGCAGCGAGCGGCTTTTGGAGCGCCCGCTGGGCGTTTACGAGGACATCTGCCGCGAACGCGGCATGCTGTTTGAAAAGAGCGCGGCGTCCCTGCGCCTCGCCGGACGGCTCACGCCGGGGACCTACGAGCTGCCCGGCGACGTGAGCAGCCAGTTCGTAAGCGGGCTGCTCTTCGCCCTGCCGCGGCTTGGCGGCGACAGCCTGATCCGCCTGTGCCCGCCGGTGGAGAGCCGCGCGTATATCGACATGACGACGGACGCGCTGCGTACGTTCGGCGTGGAAACGCGCCGGCGGGACGAAACGACGATCGAGGTGCCCGGAAACCAGACGTTCGCGCCGCGGGAGGCGGCGGTCGAGGGCGACTGGTCGAACGCCGCGTTTTTCCTTGCGCTCGGCGCGGAGGTCACGGGGCTGCGGGAGGATTCCGTGCAGGGCGACCGCGTGTGCGTTTCGCACCTTGCGCGCCTGCGCGAGGGGGCGGCGGAGATCGACCTCTCCGATTGTCCCGACCTGGGGCCGGTGCTGTTCGCCTATGCGGCGGCGCATCACGGCGGAACGTTTACGGGCGCGCGGCGGCTCCGGCTCAAGGAGAGCGACCGCGTGGAGACGATGCGCGCGGAGCTTGCGAAGTTCGGCGTGAGCGTCACGGCGGAGGGTGACCGCGTGCGCGTCGGAAGCGGGCTGCGCGCGCCGGCGGAAGCGCTTTGCGGGCACAACGACCACCGCGTCGTGATGGCGCTTTGCGTGCTCTGCGCGAAAACAGGCGGCGTCATCGAGGGCGCGGAAGCGGTAAGGAAAAGCTTTCCGGACTTTTTTGAAAAGCTCCGGACGCTGGATATCGAGGTAGAAGGATATGGAATGGATCAGCAAAAGTAAGATATTGATCGTGGGCCTCGGCCTCATCGGCGGCAGCTACGCCCGCGCGCTCAAGCGCCTGGGCTACAGCGTCACGGCGCTTTCCCGCCGGCAGGAGACCATCGACTACGCGCTGCGCGAGGGCATCATCGACGCGGGAAGCGCCGCGGTGGACGAAGCGCTCGTCGGCGAGGCGGACGCGGTGATCTTCGCGCTCTATCCGGGCGTTTTCAAGGACTGGATCCGCGAAAACCAGTCGCTGCTCAAGCCCGGCGCGATGCTCACGGACGTCACGGGCGTGAAGAGCTGCATCGTCTACGACATTCAGGAGATGCTGCGCAGCGACGTGGAATTCATCGCGGCGCACCCGATGGCGGGGCGCGAGGTCTACGGCGTGGAGAACAGCGACGAGCGCATCTTCCGCGACGCGAACTTCATCGTCACGCCCACCGCGCGCAACACGGACAAGGCAATCGACTGGTGCCGCAGCCTCGGCAAGCTCCTGGGCTTTCGCAAGGTGTCCGTCCTCTCGCCGGAGGAGCACGACGAGATGATCAGCTTCGTCAGCCAGCTCACCCACTGCATCGCCGTGGCGCTGATGACGTGCAGCGACAACCAGCACCTCGTCGACTACACGGGCGATTCGTTCCGCGACCTCACGCGCATCGCGCGCATCAACGACGTGATGTGGAGCGAGCTGTTCCTGCTCAACAAGGAGCCGCTGCTGCGGCAGATGGACATTTTCCTCAAGGAGTTTTCCGAGCTGCGCGACCTGCTCGCCGCGGAGGACCGCGAGGGCCTTTGCGGCAAGATGCGCCTGAGCACCGAGCGCCGCGCCTATTTCGACCGGTAACGCCGCAGGAGGTACTTTTGCCATGAACATGGATTTCAAACGCAAGCTCACGATCCCGATGGAAACGAAGGAGATGTACCCGCTCACGGGCGCAATGTCGGAGAGCATCCACCGCTGCACGACCGAGCTCAAGCGCATCTTCGGCGGGCAGAGCGACAGGCTCGTGCTCATCGTCGGCCCCTGCTCGGCGGACAACGAGGCGTCCGTCCTCGACTATGTTTCCCGCCTGATCCCCGTGCAGGAGAAGGTGAAGGACAAGCTCCTCATCGTCCCGCGCATCTACACGGGCAAGCCGCGCACCACGGGCGACGGTTACAAGGGCCTGCTGCACCAGCCCGACCCGAACGAGAAGCCCGACCTCTTCAAGGGCATCATCGCGACCCGCGAGCTGCACATGCGCGTCGTGAAGGAGACGGGCTTCGCCTGCGCGGACGAGATGCTTTATCCCGAGAGCTACAAGTATATCGACGATCTGCTCGCCTATGTCGCCATCGGCGCGCGCAGCGTGGAGGACCAGCAGCACCGCCTGACCGCGAGCGGCATTGAGGTGCCCGTGGGCATGAAGAATCCGACGAGCGGCGACCTCACCGTGATGATGAACAGCATCCTCGCCGCGCAGCACAGCCACGACTTCATCTACCGCGGCTGGGAGGCGCACTCCTACGGCAACCCCTACGCCCACGCCATCCTGCGCGGCTATGTGAACCGCCAGGGCGTGACGCATCCGAACTACCACTATGAGACCGTCGCGTACCTCAGCAGGCTCTACGCGGAGTCCGGCCTGCAAAACCCCGGCGTGGTCATCGACTGCAACCACGCCAACAGCGGCAAGGACCCGTTCGAGCAGCCGCGCATCGTCAAGGAGGTGCTCTCGTTCCGCGACCACAACCCCGACGTGCGCAGGCTTCTGAAGGGCTTTATGGTCGAAAGCTACATTGAGGACGGCAGGCAGGACGTCGGCGGCGGGTGCTACGGCAAGAGCATCACGGACGCCTGCCTCGGCTGGGACAAGACCGAGCGGTTGATCTACGACATCGCCGACGAGCTGTAATAAAAAGCGGGGCAGGGACCCGATTCATCATCGGGCTCCCTGCTCCGCTTTTTCATGCGTTTTCGCTCAGAACGACAGCTTCTCCATGCGGTCGAACGCCTCCTTCAAACGTGCCTCGTCCACCGTGCAGGCGATGCGGAAATGCCCCTCGCCGGCCTTTCCGAACACATTGCCCGCGCTGACGAGGATGTGCGCCCGTTCCAGCAGCTCCGCGCAGAAGCGCTCGGAGCTCAGGCCCGTGCGTTTCACGTCGGGGAACAGATAGAACGTCCCCTTGGGGCGGCACAGGCCCAGATACGGGATCTTTTCGATCCGGTCCGCGGAATAGAAGACGCGTTCGCGGTATTTGGCGACGTACTCGCGCCGGATGCGCTCGCGCGCGGCGAGCGCGGCGATCGCGGCGCGCTGGGAAACGGAGGGCGCGGAGTAGATGAGCGCGCCGTTGACGCGGTTGACGGTGCGCACCAGCTCCGGCTCGGCAATGATCGAGCCGACGCGCCAGCCGGTCATCAGAAAGTTCTTGGAAAAGCTGTTGATCGTGACCGTGCGCTCCTTCGCGCCGGGCAGCGTGCGGATCGGGCAGAAATCGCCCTCGTACAGGTACGCCGTGTAGATCTCGTCCGCCACGATCAGCAGATCGCGCTCCCGCGCGACGCGCACGAGCAGCTCCAGCGCCTCCCGCCCGTAGGCGGCGCCGGTCGGATTGACGGGGTTGTTGAGCACGAGCAGCCTGGTCCTCGGCGTGATCGCGGCGCGCAGGCGCTCCTCGCTGATCGCGTAGCCCTCCTCCGCGTAGGTCGGAACCTCCACGCACACGCCGCCGGCAAGCTCGATCTGCTCGCGGTAGATCGCAAAATACGGGGAAAAAACGATCGCCTCGTCGCCCGGGTCGAGCGTTGCGAACATGACGAGCGCCATGCCGATCAGACCCGACGCGGTGACGATCACCTCGTCGGGCGAGAGCTCCTGGCCGAAATCCTCCCGCCACGCGCGGCGGATCGCGTCGATCAGCTCCGGGTCGCCCTTGGGGTCGCCGTAGTGCGTATAGCCCGCGCGCGTGTCGCGGAAGGCGGCGTCGATGACGCGGTCGTCCGTGGTGAAGTCCGTGTCGCCGATGCTCAGGTCGATCACGTCGTCAAATCTGCGCAGCGCCTCCATGTTCAGCGTCAATCTGCCCGACGTCTCCCGAAACCGCTTTGCGATAAACTCATTGTGCATCGTGTCTTCTCCTTGCTCCGATGGTTTCCTATGGAATCATAACCCGTTTTCGCTCTCCGGTCAAGCGGCGCCGCGGATGCACGGCGGGCGGGGCGGCCGCAGGGGAAGTTGACGAACCGCCGAAAGAAGTATATAGTAGAGACATCATTCGACCTGTTTCGGGTGCTGAGGAGTGTTACCTTTTGTTTGCAAAACGCGGGATCACAAACAGGCTCGCCGCGCTGCTGCTTGCGGGCCTTATCGCGGCGGGAGCCCTGGACGTGCCCGCTTCGGCGGCGAAGCGGAACGCGTACAGCTCGGCTTCCATCGTGTCGGTCGCCCTGGGCGAGCTCGGATACGAGGAGCGCGAAAACAGCAACTACACGAAATACGGGGTCTGGTACGGCTGCCCCGACGCCTATTGGTGCGATATGTTCGTGTCGTGGTGCGCGAGCCGGGCGGGATATCCGAAGTCCCTTTTCCCGCGGGACAAGAGCTGTACCTCGCACATGCGCGCTTTTGCGCGGATGGGCGAGTACCATCCGAGCCGGTCCAGAGGCGGGGACTATGTCCCGCTGCAGGGCGATCTGATTTTTTTCTATGACGCGGACAGCCACCCGGACGGAAGCGTCCTGATGCACATCGGCATCGTTTTGTATGTGGATGGCGATACCGTCTGCACCATTGAGGGCAACACCCGGACCACCCGCCGCGATTACGACTACTGCTCGGTCGTGCTGCCGCTGATCCAGGAGGAGCCGGTGTCCATCACCGACTATGTGGCGATCAAGCAGTATCGGCTGGGCGACCGCTGCATCCACGGATATGCCGCGCCCAATTACGGCGACCGGACCGCGCTGACGCTGGACGGCCTCGTGGACATGGCGGAGTATCCGGACGACCTGCCGGCGGTCAACGCGCTGGTGGACGCGGGGATCATGCGCAAGACAAGCGCGCTCACCTTCTCGCCGAAATACGGGATGACGCGGGGCGAATTTGTGGAAAGCCTGATGGCGCTCTATGAACTCAGCGGCTGCGAAGACGGCACGGTCCCGTTTTCCGACGTGCCCGAAACGGCGAGCTTCGGCGACGCCCTCCTCACGGCGCGGTCGATCGGCGCGATCGACGCATCGGAGGACAATGCGTTTCATCCGTGGGAATACATTTCCAGCCGGGACGCGCAGGCGATCATCTCGAAGACGCTCGCGTACCTCGGCCGTCCGGACCGCACATTCTCCTTCCCGGACGGCGATATGAGCTACCTGCTCACGCAGTACACGAACCGCATCGACATTGCGCGCGCGTTTTATCAGCTGCTCGCGGACATGGCGGCGCCGGCGGGCTCGTCCGCCAAAATAACCGTCGACGGAGAGGCGGTGGACTGCCCGCTCCTGATGGTCGGCGGCGCGAACTATGTCGCGCTCGACGAGGCGCGGCGCAGCATTGTCGAAGACGCCGCGGCGGAGCCGGAGACCGATACGGCGGCCGACGCCGCGGAGGGCGCGGACGACGCTGCGCGGGAAGAGCCTGCCGTGAAACGCGGGGCAACGCGCGTTTTCGTCGGCACAACGCTTCTCGCCGTCGGCGAGGAGGAAAAAACAGTCGCTTCCTTCCTGTACGAAGGGAGCGAATACGTCAAAATTCGCGATTTTGCGGACGCCAACGGATTTGAGCTGTCCTGGGACGCGGACAGCAACACCATTTGCCTCACGCGTCCGAATGCCGCGCGCTGAAGAGGCGGGCGCTCCGGCGCCGCCTGCCGAAAAATGCTTTGATGCAAGCAAGGAGGAATCCCCATTACCTTTCAATTTTTTCATTTTTGCGACGCCCTCGAGCGCTCGCTCCGCGAGCTCGGCATCAACGAGCCGACGACCATCCAGACCGAGGTGATCCCCGAGGTCATGCAGGGACACAACGTGCTCGCGCTGGCGCAGACGGGCTCGGGCAAAACGCTCGCCTACGGCGCGCCGATTTTGCAGCAGTTGTATGAGCAATCGCCGAAGGAGCACTGCGTCCGCGCGCTCGTGATCGTTCCGACGCGCGAGCTTGCGATGCAGGTGCGCGAGAACGTCCGCTCCTATGCCGAATATCTGCCGCTGCGCTGCGAGTGCGTCTTCGGCGGCGTGGACATGGGCAGGCAAATCAAGATGCTCGCAAAGCAGCCGCCCGACGTTCTCGTGTCCACGCCCGGGCGGCTCAAGGACATCCTGACGCAGCCGAACGCCCCGCAGGGGCTTTTCGAGCAGTGCGGGACCGTCGTGCTGGACGAGGCGGACAAGCTGTTTGAATCGACGTTTCTCGCCGACACGAAGCACATCCTCTCCTTTGTCCCCGCGCAGCGGCAGACGCTCATGTTCTCGGCGACGATGCCGAAGCAGATGGAGTCCACCGCGCACGAGCTGATGGGAAACTATGTGCGCAAGCTGGCGCAGCCGCGCAACTCCACGGTCGAGACCATCGACCAGTCGCTGTACTACGTCGATCGGGAAAACAAGTTCCCGCTGCTGCTCCACGTCCTCTCGCGCGGCTTTGACGGAACGGTTCTGATCTTCACGGCGACCAAGTACCGCTCCCGCATGGTGGCGGAGAAGCTGCGCGAGAACGGCTTCGCCGCCGACGTGACGACCGCCGGCATGAGCATGAATTCGCGCCAGAAGAAATTCGCCGACCTGCGCAGCGGCAAGACGCGGATCCTGGTCTCGACGAACCTGCTCGCGCGCGGCGTCGACGCGGAGAACGTCTCCCTCATCGTCCAGTACGACATCCCCGACACGCCGCAGGAGTACGTTCACCGCATCGGGCGCACGGGGCGCGCGGGACGCTCCGGCGAGGCGGTCGCGCTGAGCGAGTATTGGGAGCAGAAATACATCCGCAACATCGAAAAGCTGATGGCGAAGCCGATCCCCGTGGTCACGGACCATCCCTATCCCATGACCTGCTTTGAGATCCCGCGCGACCGGCACGGCAAACCCGTGGATCCCAACGTGCAGGAGTCCCGGAACGCGGCGCGGGCATTCCGCGCGGAGCAGGCGGCAAAGCGCGCGGAGAAGGAGCGGCAGGACGCGGCGCGCCTGCCGGAAGAGGAGCCGCGCCGGGAGGCCGCGGCGGTACGGGCGCAGGAATCGCCGCAGCCCGCCGCGCAGCCGCCCGAGGAGGAAAAGGAGGCGCCGAAGCGCCGTCGCAGAAGGCGGCGCCGCCCCCGCCGCAGGCAGCCGGGCGAGACCGCCTGTGACGGCTGACGCCGGTTTTGCGCCCTGCGGCGGGAAGAATTGCTGAAAAGCGCGCAGAGAGTACGCTCTCTGCGCGCTTTTTTAAATCGCTGTTTTCCGGCCTAGGTATAGCACGCGATCAGCCGGTCCAGCGCATCCTGCTTGATTTGCAGATAATCGCCTCCGCCCATCTCGTCCCGCACCCTTGCGGCGCAGCGCTCCGCCGCATTCGTGCCGTCGGCGCCGATCCCGTTGACGATCGCGTCGACCAGCAGGTTTTCTCCGCCGATCGCCGCCGAAAAGGAGGTTTCCAGCTCCGTGTGGATGCCGAGCAGGTCGCTCTCCACGCTCGTAAGCGGGAAGACCGTCGGTACGGAGGTGTACCATTTGTTGCGCGAAAGGTACGGAACGCGCGGCTCGGGATGATGGATCACGCCGAGCGCGATCGCGGCGGAAATGTGGCCGGCGCCTTCCTTGCTGACCTCGTCCAGACACTGGTATTCAAACGCCTGGCTCTTGATGAACCCCAGCGTAGAGCCCAGATAGCGCCGCGCGTAGTTCACGCAGCTGCCGTCCGCTTTTTCCCACAGCTCGTCGTAAGCCGCCTCCGCGATCTGCGGCATCTGCGCGCCGTTGAAGGAAAACGTCGCATAGCTGCCGTCCGGGTTTGTCTTGATAAAGGCGCCCGGGCCGTAGGACATGAGGATCACGCCCTCGTCGCTGTAGGCATAGTCGATGAGCCGCAGCGCGGCGCAGAGTTTGTCGGGGTCGCCTATGACGCCGGAGCGGGAAATGCCCCAGCCCGAGGACTTGACGCTGCGCCAGGATTCGGTGAAGCGCATATACTTGCTCCCCAGCGTGCCGTCCTGCCAGCGGGCGATGGGCGGCAGTACCGGCATATAGCGCGCGTCCTCGCCGGCCTGCGCCTGATTGCAGTCGTAGTGCAGAAAGCCCGTGCCGCGCGCGAGCATTTCCCCGCCGGTCATATCGCCGCCGTTCAGGAAGGAGTCCGAGATCAAGCCCTCGCGCGCCATATCGTGCATCCGTTCCAGCGCCCGGTAGGTATCCGCTTCCTGCCTCGCGTCGTGCAGCCCGCCGGTGATGTCGAGATAGAGGTAGTCCTGACGGGAATCCAGCCCGCGCACGCCGAAAAGCTCCCCGGCAAAGCGCACCAGATCGACGCGGCGCCGGTTGTTCCCGTCCTCGCGGGTAAAGAGGCCCTGAACCGAATCCGTCCCGTTGAGCGTCTGCGGATTGGCGACGACGCAGCGCAGCAGCGCGACCAGCTCGTCCGCGTCCCAGGCGGCGTTCTGCCCGACAAAAAGGTCGGAGCGCTTCGTGCCGTAGTAGCCGTTGTACGCCTTGTCGATGTAGGAGCGGAGCATATTCACCGCGGCGACGCCGGAGAGCTTCCCAGCGTCGTTCATCTTTTGGATGATATTGCCCGCCGCGTCGTAATCCTTGGAGACGATCTCCTTTTTCGACCCGTCCGCCCTGACCACGTCGACGAGCACCCTGCCGGAGGTCGGCATATAGGGGCGGTAATATGTTTCGGCGATCGTGCCGCTTGCGGGCGCGGAGAACGCGCCGCTGCCGTCGAGCAGCGTCTCCACCCAGTCCGCGCGCATCAGCGGTATGCGCTCGACGTCGTCGACGCCGTCAAGGTACGGCGCATAGTAAACGGAGCCGACGTCGGTGTTGCCCGTGATGGACAATCGGACGACGGGATTGTCGTCAAGATATGCCTTGAAATGCGGCATGAGATCGAGATACTGGGCGATGTCGAGCAGCTTGCCCGCCTCTCCGGCTTCGGTCAGCTTGTCCGCCGGGCCGCTGACCAGGTCGATCTCGTCCATGCGATGCGACCAATAGGCGAGCTCCCTCCCGGCGCCGCTGCCCTGGTATTTGTCCTCAAAACCAATGCCAAGGCGCCGTCCCGCCTCCGCCCAGGTCGGCTTGAGATCGCCGGCGTGGTAGGTGATCCCGTCCGCGAGGGTCACGCCGCCGCCGGCGGTCTCCGCGTCAAAGCTCAGACCTGTCCGCGCGGAGCCGCAGCCCGTCGCCATGCGCAGCACCGTGCCCTCGGCGTAGGAGAGCTCCGTGGGGAGCGGCGCTTTTTCCGTGTGCCGCACCGGAGCGGCAGCCGGCTCCTGCGCCGCGCCGCCGGCAGGCGCGCCGCAGCCGCAGAGCAGGGAGACCGCCAGCAGCAGCGCGAGCAAAGATGTGTTCCGTCTCATGCCTTTTCTCTCCCGTTGAGCAGCTCATTCACCTGCTCCCAGTCAAAGCCCGCGATCGCGCTTTTGACCTTTTCGAGCCGTTCCCGGTCCTCCTTCGGAAGGCGGAAGAGCGCAAGGCACTCAAAAACGCCCGCCGGACTGTCCGCGTCCATGTTTGCGGCGAATTCGCGGAGGCAGTCGTACGCCTCGCGCAGCTCGTTGTCGGATATGAGCGGCAGCGATCCGTCGTCTTCCGCGGTCTCGCCGCCGCCGCGCAGCGGCGCGAGCGCCGCGCAGATCGCGCGGATGCGCGCGAGCAGGTCGGGAAGGCCCGCGCCGAGCGTTTCCGTATCGCCCGCCTTGCCCGCAAGCTCCAGCTTCTCCGCCAGCGCGCCTGTGCTCTCCGCGCCGATGGTGCGGGACATGCTCTTGATCGCGTGCACCTTGACCGTGGTGTTCGCCGCATCGCCAGCGCGCCAGAGGCCCTCGATCTCGTCCGCCGCGCCGGCGGCGTTGCTGGCGTAGATCGCCAGCGTGTCCAGATAGGACTCCGCCGAGCCGCAGTGCGCAAGCCCTTGCCCGACGTCCAGACCGTCGATCTTCCGCAGCCAGTCCGGAAGAGGCGCGGGCGGCTCCGCTTCCGCGCCGGTATCGCCGGCGTCCGCCGCGCGCAGCTTCTCTTCGGGCAGATACTGCATCAGGATGTCCTCCAGCCTGCCCGAATCGATCGGCTTGGTCAGGTAATCGTCGAAGCCCGCGGCGAGATACTGCTCCCGCGCGCCCGAGACGGCGTTCGCGGTCAGGCAGACCGCCGGCGTTTGCAGGTTTGGATTCCCCGCCTCGGCGCGCAGCTCATGCAGCGTTTCGATGCCGTCCTTCTTCGGCATCATGTGATCGAAGAAGATGAGGTCGTACTGTTTGCCGCGCGTGAGCGCAAGCCCTTCGTCGCCGCTTTCCGCCGTGTCGATCTGCACGAGCGTGCGCTTCAAAAGGCTCCGGAACACCGTGAGGTTCATCGGCGTGTCGTCGACCACCAGCACACGGGCGTCGGGCGCGGTGAACTTCTCGCGGTATTTTTTCCGCCCCGAGAGCGAGGCGCGGTAGGACGCCTCGTAGTCGCCGAGCGCGTCCCATTTGACGACCTTCTGCTTCAAACGGAACGAGAACGTCGAGCCCTCGCCGTAGACGCTTTCGACCTCCAGGCGGCTCCCCATCATTTCCAAAAGCCGCTTGGTGATGTTCATGCCGAGGCCGGTGCCCTCAATGTTGCGGTTGCGCTTTTCCTCGATGCGCTCAAATTCCGAAAAGAGCTTTTCGATGTCCCCGGGCTTGATGCCGATGCCGGTGTCCTTGACCGAAACGTCGAGGAATACGCCGTCCGGCTCGTCGGGGATGCGCTCATAGCCGACGTGGAACGTAACGCCGCCTTTTTCCGTGTATTTGACGGCGTTGGTGAGGATGTTCGTGACGACCTGCTTGATGCGCACCTCGTCGCCGTGGAGGAGCCTGGGCATCGTTTCGTCGAAATCGAGCGAAAGCCGCAGGCCCTTGTCCTCCGCGCGGGTCTGGATCATGGTCACAAGATCGTTGAGAACGGAGGAAATGTCGTAGTCCACGGGCAGGATCTCCATTTTGCCCGCCTCGATCTTGGAGAAGTCAAGGATGTCGTTGATCAGGCCGAGCAGCGTGTTGCCCGCCGCCTTGATGCTTTCCGCGTAGAGGAGGATGTTTTCGTCCTCGCACTCGCGCAGGGTCATTTCGTTCATGCCGAGGACGGCGTTGATGGGCGTGCGGATCTCGTGCGACATGTTGGCGAGGAAGTGGGACTTTGCCTGGTTCGCGTATTCCGCCTCCTCCTTGGACTCCTTGATCTGCGCGTACTGGCGGTTGATGATCCGGTGATAGTTTTCGGACATCCACATGCCCACCGCGAGCGAGAACACGAGAAAGCCGGAGGCAATGAGAATGACGCGCAGCAGGAAATCCCAGACATATTCGCTCAGATCCTCCATCGACACGTCCGCGCCCGCGTAGGCGACGCAGTATCCGTCCAGATCGTAAATCGGCTGATACACCGTGAGCAGCCAGCCGAACGCGTCGTTGCTCTCGACCGGGGCGATCTCGCCGCCGGCGAGAAGCGCCGGGAGATACGGCTCGAACGAGGGGTCAAAGGGCATCACGTCGCCGGGCTCATAGGAGTCCTCGCCCGCCGGCGCGGTGTCGAACACCACATGGCAGCCGTCCTCCTCTATGCGATAGATATAGACATACTTGAGATAGGGCGTATTGTCCCGGATGCGCTGCAGGCTTTTTCGCACGTCCGCGTAGCTCTGCGCGGCATGGCCGCGCTCCAGATAGACGTCGATCAGCCGCGGATCGACGGATTCCACGGTCTGCTGCGCCGCGCCGGTGGCGATCTCGATGCGCTCCCTTCTCGCGTTTTCGGTGTAAAGCGCGACGCTGATCCACGCGCACACCGCCACGAGCGAGATCGCCCCTGCCGTCAGCGCCGCCAGAATGCGGCGGTGCTGGCGGTTGAGGTCGAAGCGTTCGGGGTCGTCCGTGCGGTTGAGGCTGCGGATCGACTCGCGCGTCTGCACGGGCAGAACGCGCATGGCAAGCGCCACAACCGCCGTTGTGATGAACTTGTCCGCGATGTTCAGCGCCAGATTCATCAGCATCAGCGCAGGGAACCGCCCGATGTCCGCGAGGCCGACGACCCGGTCCACATAGGGGACGGAGACGAAGTCCACGCTGATGATCGTGTTCAGGCTCCACGCGATCAGCCCGCCGAGCACGCCGCCGATGAGCGAGAGCGTCAGAGCGAAGAAAAAGAACCCGCCCTTGCGCTTGAGCACGTCCTTGTAGAGCATGCGCGAGGCGCTGATGGCGACGCAGATGTTGACGATCGCGAAATAGGCGGACATCCGGCTGAACGACATGCACAGCAGATTGGACGCCAGCGCCGTCAGGATCGCGGCGAGCGGCCCGCACTCCCACGCCACGAGGATCGTGCCGATGGTGTCGAGGTACAGCGGCAGCCCGAGCGCCTGCACTGCCAGCGACAGCAGGACGTTGAGCGCGACGCCGCACAGAACGATGCCGTCCCGCGCCAGCCTGACGCGGTCCACGCGCAGCCCGGATGCTTTGTTCGGAATATCCTGCATGCTTTCTCTCTCCTTTGGCGCCGGGCGCCGGATGTGCTTTCTGTCTGCGCCTTATTTGCGGTTTTTCTCCTTGGCGCGCTTGTCGTTGATGATCTTCATGTGCTCGGCGGTGACGAGCTCGACATTGTTCTCCTTCGCCCAGGCCACGCAGCCGCGGAGCACCGTGGGAAGGAACACGCGGGGAACGTTGAGAATGGTCTCGAGCGCGTCGTCGGTGAATTTCACCTTGTCGTCGGCGCGGTCGGCGGCGTAGCGCACCGATTCGAGCGACGCCTTGCGGATGGGCAGCAGCTCCGCGATCATGCGGCGGTGGCGGTGGAACCAGAAATTCTTGCTGTCGCGGTAGCCGAAGTCCACCGGCAGCGGCGGGAAATCCCGCGCGCGCACGCCGTTGATGATCGCGTCGCTGTATTTTTTCTTCATCAGGATGCGGTCCACGCGCAGAATGAAGTGCGCGCCGAACTGCGAGGTGATGCCGTTGAAATCATGGTAGGGCGGCTCGTAGCCGTCGAGCACGCCGGGCTTGTCGTCCTGCGCGCCGTCCAGCTCGCGCATCCAGGTGCATTCGATGACCTCGATGGCGTCGGTGAGGACCTCCGGGCGCTTCTCTCCCGTCTGCTCCTCGATCTGGCTCTTCTCGCGGCGAAAATTGCACTTGGGCATTTTGTCCTCCGGCTTGTCGCCGGGCCAGCTGAGCTTGACGCACTCGCGGAACGTCGCGCGCTTGTCGTCGACAAAGTTGATCGCGCACTTGCCGGTGCGCAGGATGTTCTGCGCGGTGTTGGAGGAGTTGCGGCAGCACAGGAGCATCGCGTAGTATTCCTTCCCCGCCACATAGTAGGGCTGGCAGAGGGAATACGGCCCCAGCGTGGTGGAGCCGTCCTCGCACAGCGTGCTGACGACGACGGTCGGCATGGGGAAGTACAGGGACGTCTGGTAGAAATTATCCACCACTCTCAGGTTTTCAAAGCTCGACATGGGTTGGCCCTCCTTGCATCGTGGATGTGTCTGTAAAAAGAGTTTACGCATTCTCCGGGGCACTGTCAAGAGTCCGTATCGCGCGCGGGGCGCGGCCGGGCGCTTTGCTTGACAGCGCGGGGGTTATCTTCTATACTATCCCTTGCGCGCTCTGGGAAACAGGGCGCTTTTCATGGAAAGGTAAGATGTTATGAATCCGATTCAGGCGGCATACTGCCGCGCATTTCAGCAGGGCTTCCGCATCATGTATCCGCATTTTCCCTACCGCGAGCCGGAGGAGCTGCGCTCCGACGCGGATATCCCCGCAAAGCTGAAGGAGCTGGGCATTTCCTCGGCGCTTCTGGTCACGAATGAGAGCCTGCGGGGCCTCGGCGTCACCGCGGCGCTCGAGCGCGCGATGGAGCACGCCGGCGTCCGGTGCGCCGTGTACGACAAGACGCCGCCCAACCCGTCCATCGACCATGTGGAGGAGGCGTACGCCCTCTATCGCGGCGCGGCTTGCGGCGCGGTGATCGGCTTCGGCGGCGGCTCATGCATCGACTGCGCCAAGACCGTGGCGGCGCGGGCGGCGTATCCGAAGCGCAGCGTCCGGCAGCTCGCGGGCAACCTCAAATTCTGGGGCAAGCTCCCGCCCGTATTCGCCGTGCCGACGACGGCGGGGACCGGCAGCGAGGCGACGCTTGCCGCCGTGCTGGTGGACGGGGAAACGCGCCGCAAGTTCACGATCAACGCCTTCCCGCTCATCCCGCGCTACGCGGTGCTGGACGCGCAAAACACCGTCGGCCTTCCGCCGTTCTACACGGCGACGACCGGCATCGACGCGCTGACCCACGCGGTGGAGGCGTACATCGGCCAGTCGACTACGCGCGAAACGAGAGCGTGGTCGATCGAGGCGGCAAAGCTCATTTTTGAGTACCTGCCGCGGGCGTACAAGGACGGCGGCGATCTGGAAGCGCGGCAGGCGATGCTGCACGCGTCGTATCTCGCGGGGATGTCGTTCACCCGCTCCTATGTGGGCTACTGCCACGCGGTGGCGCACTCGCTCGGCGGACGCTACGACACGCCCCACGGCCTTGCGAATTCGGTGTTGCTGCCCTATGTGCTGCGCGCCTACGGCAAGAGCGTCTATCGCCGGCTCAAGGAGCTTGCGGTGGCGGTCGGGATCGCGGGGGAGAACCTGCCGGAGGCGTTCGCGGCGGAGCGCTTCATCCGCGCGATCGAGGATATGAACCGCGAAATGGGCATCCCCGACAAGCTCAGCGGCATCCGCCCGGAGGACGTCGAATCGCTCTCGCGCTTTGCAGACCGCGAGGGGAACCCGCTCTATCCCGTGCCGCGCCTCATGGACAGGCGCGAGCTGCAGCGCTTTTACGCGATGGTGTCCGACCGGTGACGCACGGCGCGCGGACGGCTGAAGAAGGTGCTCGCCGTCTGCTTGACCTCAACCTCCTGCTGAACATCGTCGCGCGGCTGCGCGGCCACGGCGTCCGCTTCGCGCTTGACGATTTCGGCACCGGCTCTTCCTCCATCGGCATCATCAAGGCGATCCCGCTCGACACGATCAAGATCGACCGCAGCTTTATTCTTGAGATCGAGGAGGACGGGCAGGAGCAGCAGCTCGTGGAGCATTTTACAAACCTTGCCGCGCTGTTCGGCGCAAAGGTCTGCGTGGAGGGCATCGAAACGGAGGGCGTGCGCGACATTCTGCAACGCTATCGCGTACACAGCTTCCAGGGCTAGCTGTTCGGCCGCCCGATGGATTTTGAGGCGTTTTACGGCCTGACGAAGGAACAAAACCGATAGAGAATACCAAGAGAAAGCGCATGCTTCCCGCCGTTTCGGCGGGAAGCATGCGCTTAAAAAATGCGGGGGGACGGCTTCTTCCTCAAGCGCTCAGCCGTGCTTTGCGATCACGGCAAACACGCAAAGCGGTTCGTCCCCGTCGTTGATGAGGCTGTGGTCGTGCCCCTGCGGGCAGTAGTGGCAGCAGCCGGGCAGCATGGGCTCCTCCTTGTCCGCGTACAGGACCCTGCCCTTTCCGCTGACGCCGTAAAATATCTCGTAATTCGTCTCGTGCGTGTGCCGGCCGATGGACGCGCCCGGCTCCAGCGTGAGGAGCATGATGCGCGCGGCGTCGTCCTCAAAGGTCTTTTTGTGCACGTTGCCCTCGCCGTCGCGCATCCGGTGAATGACTTCTTCCGCGATCTCCTGAAACTTGATCTCCATAACAATACCCTCTTTCTTTCAATGATGGATAACGCAGCGCACGCCGCGCCATCGGGAATGCTGCGGTCACTCTTCCCGCATCCGGAAGCCCGTGTCCTCGGCAATCATCTGGAGCATGATCTCCGCGAACGCGGGGTCGAACTGCGCCGAGCGCCCCTTTTCGATCTCCGCGCGGATGGTCTCCTGCGACAGCACGCCGCGGTAGCTGCGCCGCGACGCCATGGCGTCGTAGGCGTCCGCCACGGAGATGATGCGCGCTTCCTCGGGAATGTCGTTTCCGGCGATGCCGTCCGGGTAGCCCGTCCCGTCCCAGCGCTCGTGATGCCAGCGCGCGCCGATGGCGAGCTCCGGGAACTCGGAAATGTTGTGCAATATGCGATCGCCCTGCACGGGATGGGTCTTGATGACCGCGTATTCCTCGTCGGTCAGGCGCCCGGCCTTGTTGATGATCTCGTCCGGTATCCCGATCTTCCCGATATCGTGCAAAAGGCCGATGAGATAGATGCTCTTCTGGCGCTCCCCGCTCCAGCCGGAGCGCCGCGCGATCTCGCGCGCGTATTTCGCCACGCGCTCGGAGTGGCCGTTGGTATAGGCGTCCTTTGCGTCGACCGCGCCGGAGAGCGCGCGGACGACCTGCTCGTTGATGCGCACGATCTGCTCCTGCTGCTCGACGACGGCGCGCGTCTTCTCTTCCACCTGCTTTTCAAGGTCGTTTTGCAGCCGGGTCAACTCTATCGTGTGGTGGACGCGCGTAAGCAGAACCTTGGGAGCGAAGGGCTTGCGGATGAAATCCAGCGCGCCCTCGTCCAGCGCGCGCGCCTCCGCCTCGCTGTCCTCCTCCGCCGTGAGGAAAATGACCGGAATGGCTGCCGACGCGGGGTTTTCCCGCATTGCCGAGAGCGTTTCGAAACCGTCCATGCCGGACATGTGCAGGTCGAGCAGCACCAGATCGGGCACCTTGCCTTCGCTGCGGAGCATGCGCAGCGCCATCTCGCCCGAGCGGACGCAGCTCGCCCGTATCCCGCCCGAGGCAAGGATACGGTTCGCGATGTGAAGGTTTACCGAGTCGTCGTCCACGACGAGCACCCAATCGGCGCCGGTTTGTGCCTTTTCGATCATGCGCATCCTCTTTTCGCGTTGTTCTGCTGACGATATTATAGTGGCATTTCGCCACATTTTCAAGCGCGGAGCGGGAATCATTTGCGAAAAAGCGGTGAGAAAATTTCAAAAATAGTGAAAAACTCCGAAAAACACACAACATATTGGGGGAGGAGGCGGATGCGGGCGCCTGCGAAACGGAGGCTCCGCGAATTTGCCAAATCCGCGGAGCCGTGCTATACTCAACGGAGAAAGGGGAGAGCTTGAACATGCTGCAAAGGTATCTTTATCTGCTCATGCTGCTCGCGCGGCTGCTGAGCCTTTACGCCCCCGCCCCCGCGGACGCGGCGGCGGAGGACGCGGACGATGCGCCGGTTCAGACGGAGCAGGAGGCCCTCGCGCGGGACGAGGCGGAGCGGCTGCCGCTTTCGGGGCACATCATCTGCGTCGACCCGGGGCACTGCGTCACGCCGCTGACCGGGAAGGGGTACACGGAGCTGGTCTCCCCGCTGTCCGACCAGCGCAAGGCGCTTTATACCACGGGAACGCAGGGCAAGCACCTGACGGAGGAGAAGCTGAATCTGATCCTGGGGCTGAAGCTGCGCGACCGGCTGGAGGAGCTCGGCGCGACGGTCGTTATGACGCGCGAGGTCTCCGAGATCACGATCTCGGGCATTGAGCGCTGCGAGATCGCGCACGAGGCAAACGCCGAGGTCAGCATCCACATCCACGCGGACGGCAACGCCGACCGCCGCGTCCACGGCGTTTCCGTGTTCGTTCCCGCCGGAGACCTGCTGGGGACGCCGGAGATCAAGGACGAGAGCGTCCGCCTCGGCGAGCTCATGGTCAACGCCGTGGCGGCGGAAACGGGCGCAAAGAACCTCGGCACGGTCAAGCGCACGGATCTGACGAACTTCAACTTTTCAAAGATCCCCACGGTGCTGATCGAAACGGGCTTTATGACGAATCCCGAGGAGGACGCGAAGCTCGAAACGGAAGAATACCAGGACAAGATCGTCACGGGAATGGTCGCGTCGATCCTGGCGTGGTACGGGGTCGGCTGAGCATGGGACGCATCCTCTGCCTGGGCGACTCGAACACCTACGGCTATGATCCGCGCAGCCTTTTCGGCGGGCGGTATCCCGACGGGGTGCGCTGGACGGGCTTGCTGCAAAGCACGGAGCGAGAGATCGTCAACTGCGGCCGGAACGGGCTTTGCATCCCGCGCGAGGCGCAGTTCCCCGCGCTCTATGACCTGCTCCGCCGCGCCGGAACGGCGGACACGCTCGTCGTGATGCTTGGCAGCAACGACCTGCTCGGCGGCGCGCCCGCAGAGGATGCCGCCGCGCGCATGGAGACGCTGCTGCGGTTTTTGGCGGAGCACGCGCCCGGCGCGCGCATCCTGCTGATCGCGCCGCCGCCGATGCGCTTCGGCGACTGGGTGCAGTCGCAGGCGCTGATCGACGAGTCCGTGCGTTTCGCTGCGCTCTGCCGGCAGCTTGCGGATAAGCTAGGCATTTCCTTTGCCGACGCGGGGGAATGGGACGTCACGACGGCGTTTGACGGAGTACATTTTTCGCCCGAGGGCCACGCCGCGTTTGCCGCGGGGCTCGCGGCGGCGTTGGATCGCACGCAGCGGCAACGCACAGAAAGGAACGCTTTATGAGCATACAGTGGAGACGGTACGACCTCACCGAAGAGGCGGTCGACCAAATATCGGAATGGGTGCAGGAGACCTGCGACCGGCACGGCGTCCAAAAGCGCGAAAAGCAGCGCATCCGCCTGAGCGTTGAGGAGGTGCTGCTTCGGATCCGGAAGCACGGCGGGGAGGAGACGGTCTCCGTCGAGGCGGGGATCGGCGCGCGGCTCGGGAGGCAGGTGCTCCTCCTGCGCTATGCGGGCGGCGCCTGCGACCCCACCGATTACGACGAGGACGACTGGGCCAGCCGGATACGCGGCAACCTCGGCATTTCGCCGGTCTACAGCCGCCGCGGCGATTCCAACCGCGTTTCCTTCACACTGACGCAGCGCGCGAAGCTCGGCGGCACCGGGTCCATCCTCGCCGCGGCAGCCGCGGCTGCCGCGCTCGGGCTGCTCGGGCCGCTGCTGCCGGAGGCGCTTCGCACGGGGCTGGATTCGATGCTGCTCTCGCCGCTGACAAACGCCTTTCTGGGGCTGCTGAACACGTTCGCGGAACTGATGATCGCCTTTGCCATTTGCAGCGGCATCCTCGGCATGGGCGATTCCTCGACTCTGGCAAAGACCGGAAAGACGTTTTTGATACAGATCGTGCTGCTCTGCACGGCGGCGTCCGCGCTTGCCGCTCTGCTGGCGGCGCCGGCGCTGCGCCCGGAGATGTCCGCCGCCGCGCAGTCGCACTTTACGCAGGCGGGGAAGATCGGGGAGATGCTCTTCGCCATCCTTCCCTCCGACCCGGTGACGCCGTTCCTCTCCGGGAACACCCTGCAGATCATCGTGATCGCCATGTTCCTCGGCGCGGGTCTGCTCGCGCTGGGCGAGCGGGCGCGGCATATCCGGGATATCGTCGAGGAGGGGACGCAGCTTTTCGCCCAAATGATGATGGCGGTCTGCCGCCTGATCCCGCTGTATGTGTTCACCGCGCTTTTGCGCCAGTTCTGGTCCGGCGGCGCGCGGGAGATCCTCTCGGTCTGGAAGCCCGTGGCGCTGATCGCGGGGATATCCGTCCTCTTTTTGCTGCTGATGCTGCTTTTCACGGCGTGGCAGACGCGCTGCCCCGCCTCGCTGCTGCTCCACAAGCTCGCGCCGCCCTGTCTGGTGGCGTTCACGACCTGCTCGAGCATCGCCGCGTTCCAGCCGAGCATGGACGCCGGCAGGGACGAGCTGGGGATCGACCCGGCGTTCCTGCGCTTCGCGTTTCCGATCGGCTCGGTGATGTATATGCCGATGGTTTCTCTGGGCCTGGTCGTCATGTCGGTCCATTTTGCCAGGGAATACGGCGTCGCCGTCAATCTCTCCTGGTTCATCATGGCGGTGGTGACGGCGAGCCTTCTCGCCATCGCGATCCCGCCGCTTCCCGGCGCGGGGCTGATGATCTTCAGCACGCTCTTCGCACAGCTCGGGATACCGGCGGAGGCGCTGCTGCTTGCCGCGCTGATGAACGTGATGCTCGACTATATCATCACCGGCGGCAACAACGCGGCGCTGCTGCTGGAGCTGACGCGGGAGGCGGAGCATCTCCATATGCTCGACCGGACAGTACTGTTGAAACGAGGGAATGAAACATGAAGCTGATCCATGAGCTGGTAAGCGAATACGCGGCGGCGTTTCCCGAAAAAACAGCGGTCGCCGACGCCGACGGCGAAATAAGCTACGGGGAGCTGGAGGCGCGCAGCGCCGCCCTCGCCGCGGCGCTCGCCGCGCGCGGCGTCGGGGCGGGCGACGCGGTCGCCGTCTATGTGCCCTACGCCAAGGAGATCATTTTGGGCGCCGTTTCCGCGCTGCGCGCGGGAGGCGTTTTTATTCCGTTTGACGACGCCTACCCCGTGGAGCGCCTGGACTATATGCTGCGCGATTCCGACGCCAAGGCGATCCTGACCGTGCGCGGGCTCTGGGAGCGGAAGAAGCCGGATTTCCCGGAGGAAAAGGCGGTTTTCATGGACGAGCCGCCGGAGGAGGACGGTGCGTTCGTTCCCTGCGAGGGGCTTTGCGAGGACTCTCTTGCGATGCTGCTCTACACCTCCGGCACCACGGGGAACCCGAAGGGCGTGGTGCATACCCACAGAATGCTCACGCACCTTGTGGACTGGACGAATGTCCATGAGGACGCCAGGATCGACGCAAATACCCGCTCGGGCGTGATGTCGAGCTTTTCCTTCGTCGGCTCGCAGATGTTTTTGATGGGGCCGATTTCCAAGGGCGGCACGGTCTGCATCGCGCCCGAGGCGGCGCGCAAGGACATCGGCTACCTCTATCAGTTCCTCCGCGAGGCGAGGGTCACGCATATCTTCCTGCCCTCCGGCCTTGCGGCGATATTGGCGGAGGACTATGACATCGACGGCATCCATGTCTTTGCCGCCGGGGAAAAGCTGCGCAATTTCCGCCCGCATTCCCCCGGCAACGTTCTGATCAACAGCTACGGGAGCACGGAAACCAGCGGCGTGCTGTCGGAAAAGATCCGCGGGGACGAGGAGCGCATTTCGGTCGGCAAGCCCTATGTCAACACGAAGGCGCGGCTCGTCGACGAGAATCTCCGGCCCGCGGCGCCGGGAGAGGCGGGCGAGCTGCTGATCTCCAACGGCTATATGTCGCGCCGGTACCGGGGCCTGCCGGACCTGAGCGCGCAGAAGTGGATCGTTCTGGACGGCGAGGTGTGGTTCCGCACCGGCGACCGCGCGCTGTATACGCCGGAGGGCGGCTACGAGCTGCTCGGGCGCATGGACAACATGGTCAAGCTGCGCGGCTTCCGCATCGAGACCGGCGAGGTCGAGGCGCAGGTCGCCAAAGCCGCGGCGGAGCTCGGCGAGGTGGGCCAGATCGTCGTGACGGTGCGGGCGGTCGGCGGCACGGACCGCCTTGTGTGCTACTACGAGGCGGAACAGGAGCTGGATACGCAGGCGGTCACGGAGGAGATCGCCAAGCACCTCGCGGAATACATGATCCCGGATATCTGGGTGCGCGTGAGCAAGTTCCCGCGAAACGCCAACGGCAAGGTGATGCGCGGCGAGCTGCCGCAGCCGAAGCGGACGCGGAAAACCGCCGGCGTGCTGGACAGCGAGCTGATCGCGCGCTTGCTGTGGACGGCGGCGGAGGTGCTGGACACGGACGACTTCATCAGCCCGGAAGACAAGTTCACCGAGCTCGGCGGCACCTCCCTGACCGCGATGAAGTACGCCGCGATGCTGCGCGAGCAGGGCATCAAGGTCAGCGGGGCGCAGATACTCAAGCTCAATGAGTTCCGCAGGATCGAGGCGGCGGCGGAGGTCGCCTATGAGCGGTTCTGGACGCAGGAGGAGTATGAGGCGGTGCGGCGCGACTTCGCCGAACGGGGCGAGCACATCCGGAAGGTCCTGCCCATCACGCCGCAGCAGGACGAGATGCTCTTCGAGCAGATCATCCACCCGGACCGGGGCAGCCTGCGGAACGTCGTGTGCCTGCAAATGGACAGCGTCGTTTCGGAAAGCGATCTGCGCGAGGCGCTGGATCTCGTCGCGGCGGAAAACGAAACGCTGCGCTCCGCCATTGTGTTTCACGGCGTCACGGTCATCCAGCAGGCGGTCACCGACCGGAGGATCCCGCTTCACATGATCGAGGCGGGCGCGTTCGGCACGCAGGAGATGTCCGCCCTGCGCGACCAGCTCCTGCGCTCGCCCATGGATCTGCAGCGCTCAAGCCTGATGCAGGCGGTCTGCGTACATGCCGACGGCATGACGTTCCTGTATGTGATGACGCATCGCGTCGCCTTTGAAAAGGCGCAGATGCAAAAATACCTTGCGCGCTTGAGCGGCGCGCTGGAGGAAAAGTACCCCGGCGACGAGTCCATCCGCGGCTGGCGGGAGATCTTTGAGCTCGGCCTCGGGGCGGAAGGCGCGGAGAAAACCGCCGCCGCGCCGGAGCGCATCAAGCGGGAAGCGCCGCCGGAGATGTGCGTCTATTCGGAGAACAAGGGCCCCAAGCTGGTCTTCGTCCACACGGGCAACACCGGCTCCGAGGCGTATTATCAGCTCGCCGACAGGATCGGCGATCGCGTTTCCTTCGCGGTCATCGAGCCGTTCAACCTCTACCATATGGACGAGGCGCGCTACGGCATCCCGAATATTGCCGCGAACTACATCGACATCCTCAAGCGCTATCAGCCGCAGGGGCCGTATCTGCTCGGCGGATGGTGCTACGGCGGCGTCGTGGCGCACGAGATGGCGTGCCAGCTTGAGCGCGCGGGCGAGGAGGTGCTGCGCCTGTTCATGCTGGATTCCCACGCGCTCGGCAGCGAGAGCCTGCGCGAGATGTCCAGGGGCATGCACGCGCAGGTCAACCGCGAATACTTTGAGACGAGCCCGCTGTTCGCGGAGCTGCGCGAGAGCGGGATGCTGGAGGCGGTCGTCACCAACGCCGCGCACGTATCGGAGGATCTGATGAACCACGTTCCGTCGTTCTTCCACGGCGATGTGACCTATTTCAAGCCCGACGAGATCCCGGGCGGCGTGACGGGGGACAACCGCAGATACTGGGAGAAGATGATGGAGTTCGACGCCGGCAACTATGAGCGCTACTGCGAGCGCGGCAAGCTCCGCATCATCCACACGCCGCACGAGCACGATCTGATGATGGACGCCGCGTCGCTGGATATCATCGTGCCGGAGATACTGGACGCCGTCCGAAAGGCGGCCGGACAATGACATGAGGCGCCGTATGGAGCCTTGGACCGCGGACAGCGCGGCGCCGGGCGCGCCGGACGTTCCGCTGCGCGTATGAATTCTGCCGCGTAAACTTGAACATAATCCGAAATCTGCATCTGTTATTGTGAGCTTGCAGAGTATATAATAAATAAGAACGAGCATTATTCCGACGCCCCGGAACGGGAGCGCGTGATAATCGTAACAGGTGGCATATGGGAAAGAATACGCGCAACACGATACTGGAAAGCTACAAAAGTTTGTTGGAACGGCAGGCCGCCGACCAGATCACGGCAACGGCGGTGATCAAGGAGTGCCATATCGGGCGCAGCACTTTTTATTATCACTATCGGGACGTCTACGAGCTTCTGGACGATACGATACGCAGCGTTTTTGCCGACTGTGAGGAGGCTGTGCGGAGCGGAACGTGGCAGGATGTGATGAAAACGCTCCTGTATACCTGCCGGGACAACAAAAGCCTCGTCTACCACATCTACTATTCGCTGAAACGGGAGCATTTCGGACGCTTTTTCAACAAGTGCCTGATGGACGCCATTTCGGAGCACATCGCCGGGCTTGCGAAGGAGCGCAACACCGACGCGCAGCGCACGGAGACCATCACGGAGATCGTTTCCTATTCCGCCATCGGTTATATCATTCATTTTCTCTGGCACGACATGGAGGACGATATCGAGGAGACCGCAGGCAAGCTCAGCGTTGTTTACGAGGAGCTGCTGGACCGGATGCTCTGAGCGCCGAAAAGAGCAACGCCGCGCAGGCGGCGGGAAATAAAAAAACATTATGGGAGGGAACCGAATGTTTAAGAACATGTTCAAAAAGCTCGGCTCGCAGATCACGGTGATCACCGTCGCGGCGGTGACGCTGCTCGCGGCTGTGCTGATGGTCGTCACCATCTCACAGTTCAAGGCATACAGCAACGGTCTGCTGCAGGAGCGCTCCAACGCCGGCGAGCGGGTATTGGAAACGACGCTGAGCGATGAGATCACGATCTGCTGCAGGGATCAGATCATCCTGACCAAGGACGTGGCGACCATGTCCGGTCCGGCGGTGGCGATCGCCGGAAGGTTCGAGGAGATCTACAACCAGCAGTTCAGCTCGCAGAAGCACCTGTGCGTGCTCCTCGCCGACGAGAACGGCAAGATCCTCTACGCAAGCCCGACGACCCCGTTTAGCAGCTATGACTTCTCCTCTGTGGCGCGCGGCGCGACCATCAGCGGCGTCGTGAAGGCGGACGAGCAGCTCGTCGGCATGTACGCGAGCGCGGCGTCCACCGGCAGCGGCAACCCCTGCGTGATCGCGGTGGGCTTCCTGATGAGCGAGACCGACTGGCTCGACACGGCAAAGGCGGAGGCCGGCTGCGAATTCACGATCATCAATCAGGACACGCGCTACTCCACGACGCTTCTGAACGCGCAGGGGCAGCGCAACATCAACACCAAGATCGACAGCAGGATCGCGAACGTCGTGCTCAACGACAAGACCACTTACCACGGCGACACCACGATCAACGGCGACCACTATTACGTTACTTACGCGCCGCTGTCCGACGTGAACGGCAACGTGATCGGCTCGTATTTCGCCGGCTCCAACTCCGAGGCGGCTGACAGGCAGTTCCGGAACGTCGCGCTGATCGCCGTCGCGATCGGCATCCTCGGCGCGGTCGGCATTGCGGTCTATCTCGTCCTCTTCACCCGCAGGCGTGTCAGCGAACCGCTCAACAACGCCGAGCTTTTCGCGCGGGAGATGCTCGCCGGTCAGCTCGATTCCACCTCCGTGACCTATCAGTTTGCCGACGACGAGGTCGGCGAGTTTGTCGGCGTGCTCAAGCAGGCGAAGGGCGGCATGAACGCCGTCGTGGGCGACGCGTCCCGCATTCTCGCCGCGATGGCACGCGGCGACTTCACCGAGCGGCCGCGTGTCGATTATCCGGGCGTGTTCCGCGAGATCCACAACAACCTCGATAAGATCGAAAGCGACCTCGGCATGACGATCCAGACGATGAACGCCTCGTCCGCCGACGTGCTCACGGGCTCCACGCAGATGGCGGAGGGCTCGCAGTCCCTTGCCGAGGGCACCACGCGCCAGGCGTCCGCCATCGAGGAGATCTCCGCGACCATCCAGGACGTCTCCACGCAGATCTCCGCCACCGCGGACAACGCCGCGCAGGCGGGCAGGCTCTCCGAACAGACGCAGGAAAAGGTCAATTCGCAGGACGCCGAGATCCAGAACATGGTCGCGGCGATGAACGAGATCAGCGACACCTCCAAGGAGATCGAGAAGATCATCAAGACGATCGAGGACATCGCGTTCCAGACCAATATCCTCGCGCTCAACGCGGCGGTCGAGGCGGCGCGCGCCGGCGAAGCCGGCAAGGGCTTCGCGGTCGTCGCGGATGAAGTCCGCAACCTCGCGACCAAGTCCCAGGAGGCGGCGAAGAGCACCTCGGCGCTGATCAACGCGTCTATCGCCGCGGTCGGCAAGGGCTCGGAGATCGCCACCGCCACGGCGGAGTCCATGAAGGAAGTCAAGGACATGTCCGCCCAGACGGCGAAGATCATCGTCGACATCGCTCAGGCAAGCCAGGAGCAGAGCGAGTCCATCAAGCAGATCACGGCGGGCGTCGACCAGATCTCCCAGGTCATCCAGACCAACGCCGCGACCGCCGAGGAGACCTCGGCGCTGTGCTCCTCGCTCAGCGGCCAGTCCAAGAATCTTCAGGATCAGGTCGCGCGCTTCAAGGTCAGCGATTGATTGAATGTTGTTTCCCAGTTTGTGATACGGCGGGGCCCCGGATGCGTCCGGGGTCCCGTTGTTTTTCGCTGCCCGCCGCCCCGTGTGGGCGCGCCGGAGCGCGCGATTTTGGATTGGACATCAGCGAACAGGTGCGCTATAATGTGTAAAAATCCCCGGCGCCTCCGCGCCGGAAACGGAAAGGGTGAAGCATGGCATATCAGGACACCAACGGCGAGGGCCGCCTGCACGAGCTGCACATCCCGACGTTCCTTGCCATGCGTTCGCAGAAGCCCGTGGATTGAGAAAGCGGGCCGGGAAAGAAGACGCCGCGTTTGACGGGGAGACAGCGCCTTGCGCAGAAAGGATCAGGATATGACGGACTACGAAGCGATCAGAAAACAGGCGAGCGACGCGCTCCGGGAGCTGCTTGCCGCCGCACATCTGGAAAAGGGAGATATCTTCATTGTCGGCTGCTCGACGAGCGAGGTCATGGGCGCGCGCATCGGCAAGGGCTCCAGCCCCGACGCCGCGAAGGCGATCTACGACGGGCTGTACCCGGCGCTGCACGAACGCGGCGTCTATCTTGCCGCGCAGTGCTGCGAGCACCTCAACCGCGCGGTCATCGTCGAGCGCGAGGCGCTGGCGCCCGGGACGGAGATCTGCAACGTCGTGCCGCAGCTGCACGCCGGCGGCGCCTTTGCCATGACCGTGTATCAGAATGCCAAGCATCCCGCGGCGGTGGAGGAGATCGCCGCCGCCGCCGGCATGGACATCGGCGACACGCTCATCGGTATGCACCTCCGGCGCGTCGCCGTTCCCGTCCGCATTTCGATCAAGCGCATCGGGGAGGCGAACCTCGTCTGTGCGCGGACGCGCCCGAAGTTTATCGGCGGCGCGCGGGCACAGTACGACGACGCCCTTATCGGCGGCGAGGTGAAAAGGCAAAATCCTTGACATACAGGAAGGATTGGGGAGGCAATATGGATGAGATCAAACCGGGGCGCTACCGGCACTTCAAGGGCAACGAATACGAGGTTCTGACCCTCGCCACGCACTCCGAGACGATGGAACCGATGGTCGTCTACCGCGCGCTCTACGGCGAGCGCGGCGTCTGGGTGCGCCCCGCGTCGATGTGGAACGAGACCGTGGAGCGCGACGGGCAGACCTACCGGCGGTTTACCTACATCGGAGAATAGAAAACGGAACGCAAAACAAAGCGAAAATAATACGATTCGTATACAAAGAGGCGACCCCGCAGCGTGACGCTGCCGGGGCCGCCTTGCCTCATCTGTGTTCGTCGATAAAGCTGACAAAGTCCTCCTCGGACAGGGGTTTTGAGTAGTAGAAGCCCTGAATGTAGTCGCAGCTCATGTCGGAGACGGTCTTTTGGGATTCCGCCGTCTCCACGCCCTCCACGACGAGCTCCATGCCGATGTCCTGCATCATGCTCACGGTGTTGCGCAGGATGGACATGCCGTGGGTCTCCGCCATGCCGTCCACCAGGGATTTGTCGATCTTGATGATCTTGAGCGGGAGCTTGGAAATGCGCTGGATGTTTGAATAGCCGGTGCCGTAGTCGTCCAGCGAGAACGAATACCCGCGCTCGGAGAGCCGGCGGATGTTTTCGTCCATGATCCCGCCGATGCTGTCATAGGTCGTTTCCGTGATCTCGAAGTTGACGTTTTTGGGCGAGACGCCGAACTTTTCCTCCAGCTTTTGGACCTTGTCGACCAGATCGCGCTGCATGCACTGCGTGACGGAGAGGTTGATCTCCACATAGGAAAGACCCATTGCCTCGAGGTCGTGCTCGGAGATGAAGCGGAAGACCTCCTCGAGGACGAAGTCGCCGATGGGAAGGATCAAGCCGCGGCTTTCCGCGACGGGGACGAAGTAGCCGGGGGAGATGAACCCGTTCGCATTGTCGCGCAGGCGGATGAGCGCCTCCGCCGCGCAGAAGCGCTTTTCCTTGACGGAGTAGATCGGCTGGTAGTACATCTCGAACCGGCGCTCCACGATGGCGCGCTTCAGAATGCTGTCGATGTTGCGCTCGAGCGGATAGCTCTTGGAGCCGAGCAGCTCCGAGGCTTCGGTGTAGACCTGCTCGTAGGGCACCATGCCGAAGAACTCATGTCCCATGTAGAGGACGTCGTCGAACTGGCTCATGTCTGTGGGGCAGTTGATGTGGCAGACGCGCGGCAGGAGCCGGACGCCGGTCTTGGTGAAGTCGTCCATGACCTTGCGCCGCTGCGCGAACAGCTCGATGAGCTCGTACTGGCCCTCGTATTTCTCCGCGTCCGAAACGACATAGAGCGTTCCGGGGCGCTCGAAGTACATTTCGTGGTCGATGTGCTGCCGGTCGAACAGCGCGCCGATGTCTCTCGCCGCCTGCCGGATGTAGGCGTTGAAGTCGTTTTCGCCGAAATACGACCGAACCTCGTTGGCGTTGATGAAGCGGATGACGATGATCTGCTCGGTATGACGGGACAAAAGGACCTTGCGAACCTCCTGCTGATACGCGCGGAAGCTCAAAAGCCCGGTCTCCTGATCCGTGATCTCCTCCGGGCACAGCACGAAGAGCTGGATGAGCATGAGGATAATGGCGGCGGCGAACATCTCCAGCCTCAGATCGGGAACGAGCAGGCGCACGTGCAGCGCAATAAGGATCAGGACGTAAAAGCCCATGAGCGAAAACCATTTCCAGAAATCCAGATACCGGCGTGAGAAAAAGAGATAGACGAAGCCGGCGAAGAAATACAGATAGGAGATCGCGTAGCTCCAGATCATCAGCGGCCCGCGCACATAGCCGCTCTCGGCGGTGATCCGGAACACGTTGTGCGTGAAAAGGTTCTGCGCCAGCAGCGCCAGCATCACATAGTACGGCGCGGAGAGAACAAATTTTGCGCGCTTGTTCTTGATTTGGAACGTTGTGCGCGTCAGAGTAAAAAGAAACAGCAGATACAGCACGTTCATGCTGGCGTGCAGCGTGATAAAGACGTAGAAAAGAAGACTGCCCGCCGTGATGGCGGCGTCGGTGAGCGGGGGGCTGCCCGCGACCATCATCTGCGCCACCTCGGCGCAGGCGGCGGCATACGATACCCAGAGCAGCGCTGCAAAAAGACGGCTCGCGAGCCCCATTTTCCAGTTTTTCAGGTACATGGAAAACAGCAGCGTCGAGAGCACGAAAAGCGCGCAGATATCAAAATATGTATTGTTCAGCTTGGATACACCCTTTCCCTGTCTGCAAACGCGGACAGTTTAACACGGTGCGCGGCACAGGTGCATATCAACTTTTTGATGGCATATATAGAATTTTTTAATCAAAACGCAAGCCTGCGACAAATCTGGCTTTACACCGGAGCGCTGTGCTGTTATAATAAAGTATTACAAACAGCAACTCAAACGGACGGCTCTTTTTTGAGCGGGAGGGCGAACCATGAGAAGCATTGTGGCGTATACGGAAGAAATCGACGATCTGGACGAAGCCTGTGAGGAGCTGTTCGGACAGGTGCGGGACTTTCCCCTCGCGAGCAACACAATGGCGATCCTGTTCACGGAGGAGGACACCGACTATCCGGCGCTCTATGAACGCCTGTCGCGGCGGTGGGACTTTCCCGTGATGGGCTGTACGGCGATGGCGATGCTCTCGGGCGAGCAGGGCTACTGCCGCGGCGGCATCTCCGTATTGCTCCTGACGGCGGACGACTGCCGGTTTTCCGTCGGGATCACGGACGAGCTGGACGAGACGCGCTATCAGGAACAGATCCGGCGATTGTACCAGGAGCTGGAAGCGCAGCACGATTCGCCGGTCAAGCTGGGCGTGTGCTATTATGGCTTTCCGGTGGATTCGCATGAGCTTTCCGGCAGCGGCCTGCTCGCCGTTCTCCGGCAGGCGGCGGGAGAAATGCCGATCTACGGCGGCACGGCGTCCGACAACCTGACCTTCACCGGGTACCGCGTTTTCTGCAACGACCGCGAGATCAAAAACGCTCTGGCGCTTGCGCTGATCTCGGGCAACGTCAAGCCCCGGTTCGTGCGCGTCAACTCCGTGGAGCATACGGCGGCGTTTTCGTACGAGATCACAAAGGCGCACGAGAACGTGGTCTACCGGCTGGGCAAGCAGAGCTTTGTGGAGACGCTCAGAGAGGAGAACATGCGCGTCGACCAGAAAAACATGATGACCGCCTATATCCTCTCCCCGTTTGTGGTCACGGTCGATAAGGGCAGCGGGGACAAGGTGAAGGTCGCCCGCGTTCTCTCCACGCTGGATCTGGAGACCGGCTCGGGCACCTTCCTCGGCGTGATGCCGGAGGGCGCCGTGCTCAGCATCGGCCTCATCAACCGCGACGACGTGTGCCGGAGCGTGGAAAAGGCGTTCGCGGAGATCCTTCGGGAGCTGTCCAGGGAGAAAAACGAGTGCTCCACGCTTCTGGTCACCTCCTGCGCCGCGAGATTTCTGGCGCTGATGAACGACCCGGCGGCGGAGGCGCAGGCCTACCTCGGGCGCCTGCCAGAAGGGGTGTCGCTGATGGGGCTTTACGCCCTGGGGGAGTGCTGCCCCGTCCGGGGAGAGAAAACCGGCAAGGAATACAACATGTTCCACAACTTTACCTTTACGATCCTCGCGCTGTGACACCGGGCACGGCTTTGACAGACAGATGATGTGAGGAAAAGCAATGGATGCAAGAGACGACGAGAAGCGGCTGGCACAGGAGAATAAAAAACTCGCAAGAGAGGTCAGGCGCCTGAACCAGGACATCGTGTTCCTGCGCGAGGCGATTGAGCAGTCTGCCCGCACGCAGGCATATATCCAGAGGGAGACCGATCGCCAGATGTTCTTTGTCGAGCAGCTGATGCGGACGGCGCCGAGCATCCTGCTCCTCACCGACGACCAGATGAGCACGGTCATTACGTCCGACATGTTCCTGCAATATAACGACAAATACGACAAGAAAACGCTTCGGCGCGGCGTTCCGCTGCGCGACGCGCTCACCGGCGTGATTCCGGAGCCGGAGCTGGACGAGCTGATGGACAAGTCCCGCGCCGCGCTCGCGGGCGAGGAGATCAAGCCCCTTATTCTGCATGGAATGCGCGACAAGCAGCAGCGCTGGCGCGTCACCGTCCGCTGCATGAGAAAGAACGACGAGGTCGTGGGACTCAACATCCTGTTTATTGACACGACGGAGATCATGGACGCGCTGGAGCGCGCAGAGGCGGCGGACAGGGCGAAGAGCAACTTCCTCGCCAAGATGTCGCACGAGATCCGCACGCCGATCAACGCCGTGCTCGGCCTGAACGAGATGATACTGCGCGAGAGCAGCGAGAAGAACACGATCGCCTACGCCGCCGATATCCAGAACGCGGGCAAAACACTGCTTTCCATCATCAACGATATCCTGGACTTCTCCAAGGTCGAGGAGGGCAAGATGGAGATTTTGCCCACGCAGTATGAGCTGGGCTCGATCATCAACGACCTTGTGAACATGACGCGTTCGCGCGCCGAGAAGAAGGGACTGGAATTCCACGTTTTCGTGGACGAGACCACGCCGCACCTGCTCTTCGGCGACGAGATACGCATCCGCCAGTGCGCGCTGAACCTGCTGACCAATGCGGTGAAGTACACAAAGACCGGCTCCGTGACGCTCACGGTCGGCTATGAAGAGGTGGACACGGAGAAGATACGGCTCAAATTCACCGTTGCCGACACGGGCATCGGCATCAAGCCGGAGGACATGGAACGCCTCACTTCGCCGTTCGCGCGCCTGGAGGAGACAAAGATACGCTCGATCGAGGGAACGGGCCTCGGCCTCGCCATCACCAGGCAGCTGCTCGGACTGATGGGCAGCTCGCTGCAGGTGGAGAGCATCTACGGCGAGGGCTCGGAGTTTTCGTTCGCCATCGAGCAGCGGTCGTCAAATGGTGGCCGGTGGGGCAGTTCAACGGGCGCTACGATACCGGCGAGCAGAGCGCCGCCGGACACGAGTCCTTCTTCGCGCCGGAGGCGCGGGTTCTGGTCGTGGACGATATGCCGGTCAATCTGACGGTCGTCAAGGGCCTGCTGAAAAAGACGCGCATCAAGGTCGACACCGCCGAATCCGGCGCGCAGGCGATCGTCATGGCGTCCAAGCGGAATTATGACGTGGCGCTGATCGACCACATGATGCCGGAGATGGACGGCATTGAGACGCTCTGCGCACTCAAAAAGCTGCCGCAGGCGGCGGAGACCGTTTGCATCGCGTTGACCGCGAACGCGATCTCCGGCTCGCGGGAAAAGTATATTGACGCGGGCTTTCAGGACTACCTGTCCAAGCCGGTGGACAGCGAAAAGCTGGAGGAGATGCTGATGAAGTATCTCCCGCCGAACAAGGTGCTCATGGAGGCGGAGGCGGCGCCGGAGAGCGAACAGAAGCCGGTCGTTTTCGTGGCCGGCGGCGAGGAGACCTTCCGACAGGTGGAGGACGCCCTGGGCGAGGATTTCCGCGTGGAGATCTATCGCCCCGAAGCGGAGAAGAACGGCATGCGCTCCGAGCTGCCAGACTGGCTGTATCTGGTCGATGGGCTGGACGTGGAGCAGGGCCTGCGGAACTGCGGTACAAAGGAAACATTTCTCGATACGCTGACCGTCTACGCGCGGACTGTCGAGTCGAACGCGGATGAGCTTGCGGAATACCGGCGCATCGGGGACGTGGAGAACGAGATCACAAAGGTGCATGCGCTCAAGAGCACCTCGCGCATCATCGGCGCGGAGGCGCTCGGCGCCTTCGCGGAGCGGCTGGAGCTCGCGGGCAAGGCGGGCGATATGGATACGCTCTCCGGCGAGCTGGACGGCCTGCTCGCGCAGTACCGCGCGCTGGGCGAGCGGCTTGCGCTGCTGGTCGGCGGCGCAAAGCCGCAGAAGGCGCTGCCGTCGGTTTCGGACGAGCGCCTGCGCCAGACCTATGACAAGGTTCGCAGGCTGCTTGGGGAGCTTGAGTATGACCGCGCCGCGGCGATGCTGGATTCGCTGACCTGCGGCACGCTGCCGGCGGAGGAGCAGGAGCGGTTCGAGAAGATCAAGCGGGCGGCGGAGGATTTCGCGTGGGATCAGCTGGAAGCGCTGCTTCCGTAGAAACCGCGCATAGGGAAGGATACGAAAGGCTGACAACATCATACGAGCCGGAAGGGGGCATTTTCATGAACTACGGCAGCGAACCGCTGTTTCGCGATCGCGTGAGGGAGGCGGTCGAAAAGAGCAAGGGAAGCTATGAGCTTGCGTATGTCGAGGAGGGCGGCAAGCATTTCGAGGCAATCGTCGTATCCAGAAAGTTCATCGAAAAGTTCGGCGCGCAGAACATGGCAAAGCTCTGGAAGAGCAAGGAGCTTCGGGACAGCCTGATGGTCATGTGCATGGATATGGGACTTTCGCACACGATCATCGCCGGCTCGGAGAGTGTGAACTCCGCGCTCAACGGCATGTTTATTTCAGACTGCGTCGAAATACAGATCTGACCGGCATTGTGAAAAAACAGGCGCTATCGGGAATTCGGACGGGGAGGCGAAAGCGGTGACCGAAGCAAAGGAAAAGATCGAAGGCGTTCGGGATGGAAAACCGATGACGGGGAGAGAGAAGCTCTATCTTTCGCTCATTGCGCTCACGCTTCTCGCGCTCGTCGTCATGTTGATCGCCCGCCCGCGCCCGCAGACGGATGCCGCGCCGGCGGAAAATACCGCTGCGGACGCCGCCGCGGAGCCGAAGGTCGTTTACCGGGAGGTGGAAAAGCTCGTCGAGGTGGAGAAAACGATCGAGGTCGAGACCATCCGGGACGGGCTGCGCGACATGGGAGTGCTGCTCACCGGAGAATATTACTTCACCGATATCATCAGTTATTCGAGCGACAAAAAGCTCTTCAAAACAGACTTTGTGCTGCCCTTTACCGAGACGAGCTACACGATGCAGTATGACGGCGTCGTCAACGCGGGCGTCGATCTTTCCACCGCGCGCATCGAAAAGGACGACGAGCACAGGCAGATCACCGTCTTTATGAATAAGGCGGCGATCCAGTCGACGGAGATCGATTTTGACAGCTTCCGGCTCATCGGAGAGAAAGCCGGCATCGGCAACCCGGTTTCCGCGCAGGATTTCAACAATTCTCTGCGGGAGTTGAAGGCCTCGGCGGAGGAGAAGGCGATCGCGCGCGGGCTGCTGGAGCGTTCCGAGGAAAACGCCGAGGCGATGATCCGGCAGTTCATCGGCAGCCTGCCCGGCGTCTCGGAATACTCGCTGAAATTTATCACGCATTGACGGGGCGGTGACGGCATGAGAGAAAAACTGCTGGGGAAGGTTTTGTTCTGCCTCGTTATGGTGCTCATCGCGGTGGCCTCGTATTTCTTTCTCGCGGACCGCGCCGCTTCGATAGAGAGCAACCGCGCGATCGTTGCGTCCATCGACGAAAAATCGGCGACGGTGCTCAAGCTCACCGCGGCGTCGACGCTTGCCTCCGCGGGCATTTCCGCGATCCCCGGCGACACCGCGACGCCGATCGCCACGAAGCTTGCGGATTTCACGGAATATTTTCTGCTGATCCTCTGCGTGCTGTACGCCGAAAAGTATCTGCTGACCATCCTCGGCGCGGCGGCGTTCAAGATACTCGTCCCCTGCGCGTGTCTTGCGCTGATCGTCGGCAGGTTTTGGAATCCGCGCGCCATGCAGCGCCTGGCGCTTCGCATCGCGCTGTTCGCTCTGGCGCTTTTTGTCGCCATCCCCGCGAGTATCGGCGTTTCCGACATGGTCTACGACACATACAAGCGCTCCATCGACGCGACCGTGCAGGAAACGGAAACGCTCAACGACGAGACGGCGGCGCTTTCGGAGGCGGGAGAGAACCAGAACCTGATCGCGGCGGTTCTGGAGCGGCTGTCCGAGACCGCGACGGGGCTTGCCGACAGGGCGGCAAAGCTTTTGAACCGCTATGTGGAGGCGCTCGCGGTGTTGATCGTGACCTCGTGCATTCTCCCGCTGCTGGCGCTGGCGTTCTTTGTGTGGCTCATTAAGCTGCTCACCGGCGTGAACGTGCTCGGCGCGGTTCCGCCCCGCCATTCCAGAGCGCGTATGAGGCCGGGCGCGGAGCACGGGGCGCCCGACGACTGAGGCATGATAAGGCAAAAAAACGGAAGGGACTCGTATGAGCCCCTTCCGTTTTTTTTACAATGATTCAGCTGAGGATGTTTGCGAAGAACGTGATGATCGCCGCGTTGAAAAAGTCGATGAACAGCGATCCCACCAGCGGCACGATCATAAACGCCACCGGCGCCGGGCCGTAGAGCTTCGTCACCGCCTGCATGTTCGCCATGGCATTGGGCGTCGCGCCCATGCCGAAGCCGCAGAAGCCCGAGGACATCGTCGCCGCGTCGTAGTCCCCGCCCATCACGGGGAAGACCACGAACGACGCGTAGAAGAACATCAGCACCGTCTGGACCGCGAGGATCACGATCATCGGCAGCGCCAGGCCGACGAGCTGCCAGAGCTTGAGGTTGATCATCGCGAGCGCCAGGAACAGCGACAGGCACACGTTGCCGATCGACGTGATCTCCGACATCGGCAGTTCGATCTTCGAGCCGTCCGCGACGTTGCGGATCACGGCGGCGGCGATCATCGCGCCGATGTAGCCCGGCATCGTCAGCACCTTGCCGATGAGCGCGGAGATGATCGTGCCGATGCCGACGGCGATGACGATGTAAATGGCGGCGGAGAGCATCTTCGCCTCGTCCAGCGCGCCGGTGTCCGTGTCCTTTTCGACCTCCACGATCTCAGGCCCCGTCGTGCCCGCCTCGTTGATGCCGCTGGAGTGCAAACCGAGATGCCGGATCTTCGCCGAGGCGATCGGGCCGCCGATCATGCAGCCGGCGATGAGCCCGTAGGTCGCGCAGGCGATGGCGACCGTTTGCGCGCCGGCGACGCCCATTTCCTCCAACGTCTTGCCCCACGACGCCGACGTGCCGTGGCCGCCGACGAGCGGGATGGAGCCCATCGCAAGCCCGAGCCTGCCGTCCAGCCCGAACAGCTTCGCTCCGTAGCCGCCGACCGCGTCCTGCAGCGCGACCATGACCACGGCGAGCACGAGGAATTTGATGACGCCCACGCCGCCTTTTTTGAGCATGCTGAACGCGGCAAGGAAGCCGACCGTGCAGAAGAACGCCGTCATGAACACGGTTTGCAGCGTCGTGTCCATTTCGAACTCCACCACGCCCGCGCCGCGCAGGATCGTGTGCGCGACTGCGAAGATCAGCCCGCCGACCACCGGAGCGGGGATGCAGTATTTTTTGAGAAATGCGACCTTGTTGACCAACAGCTGTCCGATCACCAACATCACCGCGGCGACCGCTATTGCTTGATACATATCGAGACTGACCGTTCTCATGCGCTGACCTCCTTTTAGTTTCCGAACATGATGCAGAATCTCTGCATCAGCGATGCGAGCTGCGCTCTGGTCGCGGTGCCCTGCGGGTCGAGAAGGACCGCGCGCGAGCCGTTCTGCGTGCCGTTGAGAAGCCCGGTTCCGACCGCCCACGACATCGCGTCGCGCGCCCAGCCGGAGACGTCCGCGCCGTCGGCAAACGCTGCCAGATTGCCGCTTGCATAGGTGTTGTAGCCCATCATTTTCGCGAAGTTGTAGAGCATGGTCGCCATATCCTCGCGCGTGAGCTGATCCATGGCGCCGAAGCGGCTCGCATAGGGGAGATGCGCGATGCCGTTGTCGACCGCCCAGGTTACGCTGCCGGCGTACCAGTTCGACGCGTTGACGTCCGAAAATGCCGTGCCGACCCGCTTCGAGGTTGCGCCGGCATAGTTGTAGAGGATCTGCGTCATCATGGCGCGGTTCATCGTGCCGCGCGGATCGAACCGCTTCTCGCTCACACCGCTCATCACGCCGTGAGAAGACGCCCAGTTGACCGCGTCCGCGAACCAGTTGGAGGGAGACACGTCGCTGAAGTAGCGGGTGTTTTCCATGACGCGCACGACCGCACTGTCACGCAGCGTGAACACCAGGCAGTCGCCCTCAATGTGCGAATCCCGGACGATCTCGTTCGGGCCGGGCGCGCCCTCGATCACCGCCACGGTTCCGGGCGTGACAAACGTGAGCGGGACTCTGACGGACGTCTGCGCGGCCTGCGGGAGAATGATCTGAATTTCCGCCGCGCTCTCGGCGCTGACGGCGGGCGCCACCTCGGCAGGAAGCGTCAGAACGTTGCTTGTCAAAGCGCGCGCGGCGTTGCAGATCAGGGACTGCGAGACAACCTGGCCGCTGCGGTTGGTCTTGACGATGCTCGTGGTGCCGTTCGGCGCGTTCGTGATCGTCGAGCGGGTCCCGTCCGCATTGTCCGTGACCTGCGTGCGGGAGGACGTGTCGGCGCTCTGATTGCGGTTCGTCGTCTGCGCGGGCGGCACGTAGCCGCCGGTGTTCACGTAATCGCTTACGGCCACATAGCAGGCGGCGGATTTGCCGTTCGCCGCGGCGGTAATGATTGCCGAGCCGGGGCTGCGCGCGTACCAGGCGCCGGTGCTGTCGACGGAAATGACCCGCGTGTTGCTGCTCGACCAGAGAACCGTCGCGCTCGGCGTGACCGCGGCGGAGAGTTGCCCGGAATCGCCGGTGTACAGATCCATGCGGGAGCGGTCGAGCGTGAGGGAGGGCGTCTGCGCGGGCTGCTCGGCAGACGGCTTGGTTTCGGGCGTGCCGGAGGTCTTCTGCTTCCAGCCTGCCTGGAACTTCCTGTTGCCGGTGGAGCCCTTTTTGATGACCGTCTGCAAATTCCATTCGGCGGTCACGGTCGAGGTTCCCACGCCGGTGACGGGGTCGACCGCCGTCTCCCCGTCCGCGGAAAGCCCGATGTCCTTCCAGCCGAGGAATTCATAGCCCTGCTTGGTCGGCGCCGCCAGCGTGAAGTCGGGCGACTCGATGGTGTATGCGTTCGGGTTCTCCACAGCGTTCGTGCCGCCGTCGAGCTCATAGCCGATGGTGTACGTCACCGGCGTCCACTTCGCGGTCAGCACGGTGTTTTCCGTAATGGGCGACCTGAAATCAAAGGGGGCGTCGCCCTTGAGCCAGCCGTCAAAGGCGTAACCCTCCGCGCTGGGAGCGGTAGGCTCCGTCGCCGTTTCGCCCGAGGGTACGCTCTGCGCCGCGGGCGCTGTGCCGCGGGCGGTTTCAAAGGTGACGGCGTATGTGTTCGGGGGCAGTCGCTTCCAGTTTGCGGTGAATGTCTTGTCGCCGGTGGAGCCTTTCGGGATCACCACATTCGTCGCCATCGAAACGGTTGCCGTCGAGGTCCCCTCGCCGGTGTCGGGATCGACAGGAGTCTCACCCTCGGCGGAGAGCCCGATGTCGCCCGACCAGCCGAGGAAGGTAAAGCCCTGCCTCGTCGGCGCGGCGAGCGTGATGTCCTCGGACTCGACGGTGTAGCTCGCCGGGTTCGCGGCGGCGTTCGTGCCGCCGTCGAGGCTGTAGGTGATATTATAGTTGATGAGCTCAAATTCCGCCGAAACGGTCACGTTCCCCGCGGGCATCGTGAACTTGCCGTCCGAGATTTCGACAGTCGACGGGTCTGCCGACAGGGATTTCAACTGATACCCCGTGTTCGGCGTCACCGTCAGCGTGACGGTATCGCCCGCGACGGTTTTCGGTTTGTCCGCGGTCACGGTCCCGTTGACCATATTGCTGTCGATCGTCACGGCGTAGGTCGGCGCGGTGGGGTCGATCTGCCACTTGGCGGTAAGCGTGACGGGACCGGTGATCACCGTTTCGGCGGTATACTGCGTATCTCCGTTAAACCAGCCGAGGAAATTGAACCCGTTCGCGGTCAAGACGGGGAGAAGCTCCCCTGCTTCGGTGTTGTAGTTTACAATGACGGGGTCGGGGGTGTCGCCGTGCTCGGTCAAAAATGTGATCTTGGCGGGGACGTAGTCGGTGGTGCTGAGGGTGGGAAGCTGATCGCCCCAAAGGCGGGGACTGTTGGCTGCCCCGTAGACATATTTGATACTGTCGCTTTGGTAATGAACTGAACCGACATAAAAGTCCGAATAGCTAACGGTATACTGGTTGTTGGATACGTTCGCACCTTTTAGAAACAACCTTTGATTCCATGTATCATGTGCATCTAAATCGCAATTTGTGATATCAACATGGTATTTTTTTCCATCGTCCATCTCAACAAGAAGCCAAGCGTGTCCGGTGCCATCTGAGGTTCCCTCAATATAATAACATGGGATTTCCGCCAGCTCGCAAAGGTACTTAAACGCTTTGGCATAGCCTTCACAGACGACGTTCGTTTGCGTGTTGCCGTCAAACACGTTGATGATTTGAGACGGATTGCCGTAAGTCGCCGAGGATAAGCTTTTTGCATATGGCGTATCATAAGTAACATTTTTGCAAATGTAATCACCGAACGCAAGAACCTTTTCATAGGTGCTTTTGCCGCGTTCGTTAAGAACAACGTCTTCCGCCCTTTTCATTGCGTCTTTAACGGTTTTGCTCGTCAGCTTATCCATGCTCACTTCGGTTGTTTCGTGGCTGTTTGCGTTGCTGCTATAATCCCGTGATACATACAGATTCAATATCAACTCAATATCATTGCATCCGTCGGGAGGAGAAAGCTCGATCGAGCAGCCGGAATTGTTGGCATTCGGTGTTTTCTGATATTTGTATGGAATGCTGCAGCGCGAGCCCTTCATTCCGCTCCAATATATTTTTTCAGGGTAATCAGCATGAAGCGAAACCAGAACCTTCGCCCAGTTCACATCGGGAGTGATAAGCCTGTTGACCGCACTTTTCTCCGCATCGGTTATTGCACCGCTTGACACAGCGGAAAGATTCAGGTCGTTCGCTGAAAAGGAAAAGTTGATTATGCCAAAGGTGCTGAGCGGTATGCGATATGATGTGGACGAGGTTTTGCCCTGTATAAGCTCGTCAATTCGTTCAACCAAATAATCATAGGCCACCTTGTCATTTCCGGACAATAGGTCTCCTGCCTTTGGCGTCGCCGCGAACGCAGGCGCGGAAAGCCCCAGCATGAGCGCTGCGGCAAGAATAAGGCTGATGACCTTCTTCATATCGACCCCTCCTCACTTATTTATATTTATTCAATTTATGTATACCACATTCGCGGGCGGATGTAAAGAGCTACCTTGCGCGCCGCGGCGGTTGAAAAATGCGGAAAAAACTGTATAATATAATATTGGAAAAATGTTGCGGGAGGAAAAGACCGGCATGAAAAGACTGCTTGCGGGGGTGATGATCGCTTTGTCGCTGTTGAGCCTGTTCGGCTGCGGCGGGGGCAAAAAGCTCGCGTCCGGCGGAAGCTGCGGGGAAAACCTGCAATGGGAATACGACCGCTCGAAAAAGACGCTGACCGTCACGGGCAGCGGCGAGATGACGGCGGAGCGCTTCCGGTGGAGCGACTACCCCATCCGAAAGCTCGTGCTTTCGGAGGGCGTTTCCTCCATCGCGCCCGAGGCGTTCTACGGGAACCGCGGATTGAGCGGCGAGCTGGTCCTGCCGCAGAGCCTGCGCGAGATCGGGGAATTCGCGTTCTACGGCTGCGACGGGCTGACGGGGACGCTCGCGCTGCCCGACGCGGTGGAAACCGTCGGCGGCTACGCGTTCACGCGCTGCACGGGCTTTACCGGCGTCCGGCTTTCCAAGAGCCTCAAAACGATCGGGGACGAGGCGTTTTCCGGGCTTTCGGGCGCGACGGGCGAGGTCGTGTTCCCGGAGGGGCTGGAAACCGTCGGCAGGAGCGCGTTTTACGAGTGCGAAGGGCTGCGCGGCGACCTTTTGCTGCCCGACAGCGTGACGAGCCTCGGCGCCGGCGCCTTTTCCCAGTGCGGCTTTGACGGCAGGCTGCGCCTGCCCGCCGGACTGGCATCCATCCCGAGCGGCTGCTTCAATTACTGCGAATCGCTGCGCGGCGACCTTGTCGTCCCGGCGGGCGTGACGACGATCAACGGCGCGGCGTTCCGCGGCTGCGGCTTCGACGGGACGCTCACGCTGCCCGAGGGACTGCGGGGCGTCGGCGAATATGCGTTCGGCAGCTGCAAGCGCCTCACCGGCGCGCTGACACTCCCGGACAGCGTCGTTTTCGTCGGCGCGGGCGCGTTTGAATTCGACGAAGGTCTTGCGTCGCTGCATCTTGGCGCGGGACTCAGGCTCGTGTGCGAGGACACGTTCCGCGAATGCAGCGGCATGACGGGCGCGCTGACGCTCCCGGAGCAGCTGCTTGCCGTGGGCGACAGCGCCTTTGCAAACACCGGCTTTACCGGGACGCTCACGCTCCCCGATACGCTGCGCTCGGTCGGCAGAGGCAGCTTCGCGGGCTGCGCGGGACTCACCGCGCTCACGCTGCCCGATCACCTGTCGCACATCAAGGCGGGCGCGTTCGGCGGCTGCGCCGCGCTCGCGGGCGCGCTGGCGATCCCAGAGGGCGTATACAGCATCGGCGCGGGCGCGTTCAAAAACTGCCGAAGCCTCACGTCCGTCACGTTCGCGGGGAATGTGCGCAGCATCGGCGCGGGCGCGTTCGAGGGCTGCGACGCGCTCAGGACCGCCGGCTTCGCGGACGCGGTCCCGGACTATTTCGGCGCGGACGAGGAAAAGCCCAGCTTTCCCGAAGGCTGCGCGGTGAACGCGCCGCCCGCCGCGCCGCGTCTGCGGGACGTCTGGGTGGAAAAGAGCGCGCAGGGCGCGCCCGGCGGCTCCGGGCAGCCGGACGGCAGCGCGAAGGACGAACCGTACTACTGGACGCAGTCGCTCAAAAACAGCGAGTTCCGCGGCGCGGGGCGCTATGCCGACGTCGCGCTGACATTTGACGACAATACGATGACGGTGCAGATCAACGGCAGGCAGCTCGCGCAGGTCCCGTATGACGCGGACCCGAACGCCGACGAGGAGCGGATCGTTTCCACCGGCGGATTTTTCTGCCGCGAGGGCTGGGTGCGCGAGCTCCGCTTTGCCGACGGCTACCGCGCGGACAGGCAGCTGTTCGGCACGCTCGTTTTCGAGGACGGCGCGGCGGAGCAGGTCGTCTTCCACACGGGCTCGGAGGAAAACATCTTCCTCAGCGCGGAAAACGACGAGATCCCCGCCGTGCGCGACCGGGCGGACGGAACGATTGAGAGGTGAGCGGCGAATGACACAGACGGAACGCATCACGCATTACGAGGAGCTGTTGGACCGGAGCGTCGCGGCGGCGGAAAAGCTGGACGCGGCGCTGGAGGCGTTTGCGGCGGTACAGCCGCTCGTGCGGGAGCTGGACGGCTACTACGGCGGCGCGGACTGGCGTGCCGACCTCGCCGATGACGAGGCGGGAAGGCTCGACGCGGCTTTGAAGCGCGGCGTACTCAGCGAGGACGCCGCCTACGACGCGCTTGCGGAGAACCGGCGGCTGCTGCGGCGTATGCTGGAGGTCGTCGCGGAGAGCATGGAAGGATAGGAGGCACGCAATGGACCTTATGGAAGCGATGCGCGCGCGGCATTCCGTGCGCAGCTATACGGACAAGCCCATCGGGGGCGAAACGCTGGACGCGCTCGAAACGCAGATCGAAGAATGCAACCGCGAGAGCGGGCTGCACATCCAGCTCGTGCGCAACGAGCCGATGGCGTTCGACTGTTTTCTCGCGCACTACGGGAAATTTTCGGGCGTGCGGAACTACTTTGCGCTGGTCGGCAAAAAGAGCCGCGCGCTCGACGAAGCGTGCGGCTATTACGGCGAAAAGCTCGTGCTCGCGGCGCAGGCGCTGGGGCTCAACACCTGCTGGGTCGGCGCGTCGTTCAAACGCGTGCCGGACACGTTCCGCGTGGACGAGGGCGAGAAGCTCGCGCTCGTGATCGCCGTCGGCTACGGCGCGACGCAGGGCGCGCCGCGCAGGTCCAGAACCGCTGCCGAGGTCAGCAGCGCGGACAACGCGCCGGACTGGTTCACGAAGGGCGTGGAGGCGGCGCTTCTCGCGCCGACGGCGATCAACCAGCAGAAGTTTTTCTTCGCGCTCCGGGGAGACAAGGTCGCCGCGAGAGCGGGCTTCGGGCCGTTCAGCCGGGTCGATCTCGGCATCGCCAAGTATCACTTTGAACTGGGCTCGGGCCGGGACCGGACGGTCTGGCTGTAGACTACCGTGAAAACTTCCTCGTTTTCGGCGAGCGCTTCGCGCAGAAGGCGGCGGAACTGTTCGGATAAGCCCGCCCGGCGCGGCGCAGGCTGTTGAAAGACCCCGCGTTTGTCATCGTGCGGGATAAAGGGGTGGTATGGGTTGAAAAAAATCTTTGGCGTTACCTTCGGAGGGGTGCAGAAGAGAGTCGTGCTGCTGACGCTGGCGGTGCTGGCGGCGGCGGTCGCGGCGTTTGCGGCGATTTCGGCCTATCAGAACCGGATGCTTGCCGAGATCGTCGGAACCGCGAGAACCGAACAGGAGCAGGCGATCACACGGACCTCGGAGAAGACGATGGGACAGCTGCTCAAAAGCGCGCTGATCCAGGAAACGTCGCTCAAGGCGAGCGTCGCGGACAGCGACTTTGCCGAGGTGGTGCGCAACATTTACACGCTCCAGTCGCTCGCGCAGGGCATCTTTGAAAACAGCGGCGAGCTGGCGAACGCCGCGGTCAGCCTGCCTGATCCCGCACTCAACGGCACGTCCTCCGCCATGGTGCTCTGCGAGGAGGGCGTGGACTACACGCAGTCGCGCATGCTCGGCATCGCCGCGCACTTAAGCGGGCCGATGATCGCGATGCACCGCAACTCCGCCAAGATCGACGGGCTGTATATCGGGCTCGCCGACGGGACGGATCTCTGCGTGGACGACAAAGCGGCGCAGAAGCTGGACGAAACCGGCGCGCCGATTCCGTTCCCGGTTCGCGAGCGCCCGTGGTACAAGGGCGCGGTGGAAGCCGGCGGGGTGTACTTTACGGGCATCGAGGCGGACGCCTTCAGCGGCAAGCTGCTCGTCACCTGCTCGGCGCCCGTGTACGCGCACGGCGAGTTTGTCGGCGTGGTCGGGATCGACCTCGTTTTGGAGAGCATGACCGGCTTTTTGAACACCGACGCCGGGGAAGACAGCGTTGTGTTTATCGTGAATGAGAACGGAGAGGTGATCCTCTCATCGGCGCGCAGCGGCGTTTTCGCCGCCGCGGGCGCTTCCGGAGCGGGCGAGCTGAAAGCGCTTGGCAGCGCGGAGCTTTCGGACTTTTTGGACAGCGCGCGCGCCCACACGACAGACCTCACGCTCGTAACGGTCGGAGACAGGCAGTACTATCTGGCGGGCTCGCCGATGGCGACGGTCGG